>NZ_JBMDKA010000001.1:0-430162 GCF_057809475.1 Flavobacterium sp. FG19
AGGACTCGAACCTAGAAAGACGGCACCAAAAACCGTAGTGTTACCATTACACCATGGACCAGCAATTGCGGTTAAGCGGGTGCAAAATTAAAACTTTATTTTGTTTATGCAAATTTTAAGAACAACTTTTTTACATAAAAAAAAGCCTCTCATTTCTGAGAGGCTTTTCTGTTGGTCTACTAGGACTCGAACCTAGAAAGACGGCACCAAAAACCGTAGTGTTACCATTACACCATAGACCAGCAGTGCGGTTAAGCGAGTGCAAATTTAAGGCTTTATTTAATTTGTACAAACTTTTTAATCAAAAAATATTATTTTTTTTTATTTTTTTCACTTTAAAACCGCACGCTCTAACAAAAACCACTCACAAACAGCGCATTACCACTAAGCAATACTTTTACAGAATTTTTTGTTAATGCTCGTTTCTTTACATAAAAAAACATTTTCTTTGTAGGATTGAAAAACATACAAAATTTTAATACCTAAATATGGCACAATTCAATTTCAATAAATGGAATACAATTATTGGTTGGTTTGCATTTGCAATCGCTTTAATTACTTACACACTAACTGTTGAACCTACGATGAGCTTTTGGGATTGTGGCGAATATATTGCCACTGCGGCCAAACTGGAAGTCGGCCACCCTCCCGGAGCACCACTGTTCCAAATGATGGGCGCTTTCTTTGCCATGTTTGCTATAGATGCACAGCATGTAGCCCTGATGGTAAATATGATGTCTGTTTTTTCAAGTGCCTTTACTATATTATTTATGTTTTGGTCTTCTTCTATGATTTTAAAGAAAATTATAGCCCGTTTTGCCGAAATCAACCAAAGCAACTCTATTGTAATTTTAGGAAGTTCGTTTGTTGGAGCATTGGCTTACACTTTCTCTGACAGCTTCTGGTTTAATGCCGTTGAAGCCGAAGTGTATGCAATGGCCTCTTTATTAATCGCCCTGCTTTTCTGGCTTGGTTTACGCTGGGAACAGGATATGGACAAACCAAAAGGAAACAAATGGCTGCTGATCATCTCTTTGGTTATAGGACTTTCGTTTGGTGTTCACTTCATGGCGCTTCTTACTATTCCATCCATTGGTTTCCTTTACTATTTCAAACACTACGAAAAAGTTACTCTTAAAAATTTCATTATCGCCAATATAGTGGTAATCGGAATTTTGTTGTTCATCTTCAAATTACTGCTTCCTTTAACGATGGCTTTCTTTGGTAAAACCGAAATTTTTATGGTTAACAATCTTGGACTGCCTTTTAACTCCGGAACCATTTTTGTGGTTTTACTTTTAATTGCTTTCTTTTATTTTGGATTAAAATTTACAAGACAAAAAGGACTTATCTTTTACAACACTATCATTCTTTGTATCTTATTTATATTAATTGGATTTTCGACCTGGATGATGCTTCCGGTGCGTGCCAATGCCAACACGGTGATCAACGAAAACAAACCTTCGGATGCCGCCGAGGTTCTGGCTTATTACAATCGTGAGCAGTATGGTGTAAATCCTTTATTTTATGGTCCGCAATATACTGAGGTTTTTGCCGGCCTTGATGCCAAAACACCTTACTCAGACAAAAAGCCTAACTACGAAAGAGATTACAAAACTGGTAAATATATTATTACCAATAATTATAAAAACGCAGATCAGAACAGCGACGACAATCAAAAAACGTTTCTGCCAAGAATGTGGAGTACCGAAAACGGACACATTCAAAACTATATTAATTTTACAAACCCTCCTAAATTCCGTATTAATCCAAATTATGATTACGAGGAGGATTTAGGCAAATACGGAATCGATGCCAGTCAGCTAAGCGAAGAAGAATACAACAAAGCGATGGCACAGCTGCGTAATGAAGTAGAAAAAACTGTGGCCGAGTTCAGAAATGCGTACGCTCAGAAACAAATCGATAACGAAGGTTATGTTAAGTTCCTGAACAGCTATAAAGATTACTTAATCATAGAAAAACCATCTACAGTTGACAATTTCAGCTTTATGTTTGAATATCAGTTTGGCTATATGTACTGGAGATATCTGATGTGGAATTTTGTCGGACGCCAAAGTGATGTTCAGGGCAAATACGATAACTTAGACGGAAACTGGATCAGCGGTATTAAACCTCTTGACTCGATTCACCTGGGTTCGCAGGATAATTTACCGGCCGATGTTCTAAACAACAAAGGACGAAATGCCTATTATTTCCTTCCTTTTATATTAGGTTTAATAGGTTTAATGTATCATGCCAATAAAGACCTCAAAAGCTTTTATGTACTTCTGGCATTATTCTTATTTACCGGAATAGCTTTGAAAATTTACTTAAACGAAAGACCTTTTGAACCTCGTGAAAGAGATTATGCCTTAGTAGGCTCTTTTTATGTCTTTGCCATCTGGATTGGTTTTGGGGTTTATTCCTTATATGAAAGTATTCAAAAATACCTGGCACCAAAAATTGCGGGACCCGTTATTATTGCCGGAAGTTTATTAGCCGCACCTGTATTAATGGCTGCTCAAAACTGGGACGATCACGACAGATCTAACCGATATACCGCTGTTGCCATGGCCAAAGCGTACTTAAGCTCCTGTGATCAAAATGCTATTTTATATACAATTGGTGATAACGATACGTTCCCGTTATGGTACGCACAGGAAATCGAACATTTCAGAACCGATGTGAAAATTGTAAATACCAGTTTATTTATGACAGACTGGTACATCGATCAGATGAAAGCGAAATCATACGAATCTGACCCGCTGCCAATCTCTTTTACACATGACCAGTTCGTAGGAGATAATTTGGATTATGTTGCTCATATCCCTAAAATTGACACCCGCTGGAACATTAAGGATTTTATTGATTTTATTAAAAATCCAAAATCAACAGTAGGTTTACAAAACGGACAAACCATCCATTTTTACCCAACCAACAAAATCAGGGTAAATGTAGATAAAGACATAATCATCAAAAATAAAGTAGTAGATCCGAAGTACAATGATTCAATTGTTCCTTATATGGATATTACTATCAAAGGAAGTGCGCTTTACAAAAACCGACTAATGATGCTGGACATTCTTGCCAACAACAACTGGAAACGTCCTATTTATTTTAGCGGAGGTGCTTTTGACGACGAGGATTATTTATGGCTGAAAGACTATCTGCAGCTAGACGGAATGGTATACAAACTGGTTCCAATTAAAAATACGCCATCTAAAGACGGAGGTCCAATGGATATGGGACAAATCGATGCCGATAAAATGTACAATATTGTAATGAAATGGGATTGGGGCAACAGCGAAAGTGATAAAATCTATCACGACCCTGAAACCAGAAGAAACAGCATTACCTACCGTACTAACCTTTCCCGTTTAATGAACGAACTTATTGCCGAGGGTAAAATTGACAAAGCTAAAAATGTGATTAATCTGGCGATGACTAAAATGCCTTTGGATAAATTTGGCTATTACTCTTTAGTTGAACCTTTTGCCGATGGTTATTACAAAACGGGAGACACTGCCAAAGCACACGACCTGCTTGATAAACTGGTCAACAAATACAAGCAAAACCTGGATTATTACAAAACGCTGAGTGGTTCAGACCAGACTGACCTTGCAATTGACATTATTACCGATATCGAGCGTTACAGAAGTTTACTTCATGTAATGAAAGGAAATAAGGATACTGCTTTTTATGAAACCCATAAAAAGGTATTCAACACTTATGTGAATATTTTTGAACGTTTTGGACGTGAGAAAGAATAATATACGAAAATTATATTGATTAAAAAAATGCAGTGCTCCTTGATAAAGAGCGCTGCATTTTTTATTTTTACGTATCGCTAAATCAGTAAAAATGAGCTTTTATTGGGTAAAAACTAACAAATTCATAAAAAAGGTATTTTCAAAGTATTGCTGGGATATTCCTAACAATGAAAAGAAAATATACTTAACCTTTGATGACGGACCAACTCCTGAGATTACAGACTGGGTTCTGTCTGAATTGAAAAAATTTGATGCCAAAGCGACCTTTTTCTGTATTGGAAAAAACATCAAAGCCAATTTATCTTTGTTTGAAAAATTAATCCACGACGGACATTCCATAGGCAATCATACCATGAACCATGTTAATGGCTGGAAACTTCAGACTAAAGATTATATCGAAAATGTAAAAAGCTGTGCCGCCGTTCTCGAAGAAGAGTTCCATTCAAACCGCCTCATATTTCGTCCGCCTTACGGAAAAATCAAAAAAGCACAATCTAAAATCCTTCGAAAACTAGGCTATAAAATTATCATGTGGGATGTTTTGAGCGCCGACTTCGATCAATCGATTACTCCTGAAAAATGTCTTGAGAATGTTACTAAAAATGTAAAATCAGGAAGCGTAATTGTGTTTCATGACAGTATAAAAGCATCGCCAAATTTAAAATTTGCCCTGCCAAAAACCTTACATTTTTTAAAAGAAAACGGATATAAGTTTGATATTATCCACTAAATAATATCTTTTAGAAGTTTTATACGTCGAATTGATCCTGAACAATTCCAATAAGTGTATTTGCGTCCAGTTCTCCGGATTGTCTCCAGATCATCTGACCGTCTTTATAAATCATTAAAGTCGGAAGTCCTTTAATTCGTAATGCCTCTGCCAGTTCCTGATTTTTATCTACATCAATTTTAATCACCTTGGCTTTGTCGCCTAGCGCAGCCGCTACATCCTTAATTACCGGATGCATCAGTACTGATGATTCGTTCCAGTCTGTGTAGAAGTCAATTAACACTGGAACCTGGGCATTTATTAGTTCTCCAAATTTTGACATAAAACCAAAAAATTTAATTCTTTTAATCTGTTAAAAAGAGATAATTAATACAAATGTAGCATTTTTAACGAATTAAGCCACATTCTTCCCTTTTTTTAGTTCAATCACCGTGATTTCCGGCATAATTCCCACACGTCCCGGATAGGCATGAAAACCAAATCCACGGTTTACATAAACATATTTTCCCGCTTCTTCATAAAGCCCGGCCCATTGTTTATAAATGTACTGCGCCAGACTCCATTTAAAATAACCCGGAATTTCAATTCCAAACTGCATGCCGTGCGTATGACCTGCCAATGTCAGATGAAAATTCTTGGAATGCCCTTTAATTTCGGCATCCCAATGACTTGGGTCATGACTCATTAAAACCTTAAAATCATCCTTATTCAGATTTTCAGAAGCTTTGTTCAGATCTCCTGCTTTTTTAAAGTTCACTCCCCAGTTTTCAACCCCCACTACTGCTATTTTATCCTGTCCTTTTTGAATAGTCCTATTTTCATTCAGTAAAAGATCAAAGCCAATTTTACCATACAAACTTTTAATTGCTGCAAAATTTTCATCTTTTTCTTTCTGAGACGGCCAGGTTACATACTCTCCATAATCATGATTTCCTAAAACGGCAAATTTTCCGTACTTGTATTCTTTTATTCTGTTAAAAGTTTCCAGCCACGGATGCATTTCTTTGGCATGCGTATTTACAATATCTCCTGTAAACAAAATCATATCAGCTTCCTGATCGTTAATCAGATCAATAGCATAATTGATTTTTTCCGGATTATCAAAACTTCCGCTGTGAACATCTGAAATCTGTGTTATTTTAAAACCGTCAAATTCATCAGGAAGATCCGGGAAATAGATAGTTTGCCGGAATACTTTAAAATTGTATTTCCCTTCAAAAATACCATAAATCAAAGACAGGAAAGGAACTGCGGCAAGCCCCAAAGCAATCTGACTGACAAACTTTCGTCTCTCCGGCATCATTTCTTTTCGGGGTGTATGGTAAACAAAATAATTTAAGATACTCGCTCCTACTCTGATGATATCTTCTCCAAACATTATTAAGGTAAGCACTATTTTGGGCACATAAACCAACAGCATCAATCCTGTAGTAAACATAAACTGTTTAGTCTGCCCTACGGAACGGTCAACCTGAGAAAATGAATAGATAATAAACAGCAGAATCATCAGGCTTATCACCTGATAACCAATCAAAACCCATCTTAGTTTTATTAAAGTACGAAAGGCCTGGTAAGAATAGAACTCAATAAATACAAAAAGAGCACAAAGAATTACAAAACGAAGGATCATTAAATTAAGTTTTAAGCAAAGTAACAAAGAATGAAAATTGTATCGCTTTTTATTATCAAAAATTTAACTCAAAAATAGCGAAAGCTGATAGATTGCTCTACCAGCCTTCGCCGCCAAATTATTTAAAAACCTTTATCCTACAGCTAAGTCTGACATCCAAACTTATGCTGTTTTATTTTTGCGCTTTTGCCGCTTCTGGCTTAGCTTCTGCCTTTTTAGCTTTTTTATCTGCCTTTTTTTCTTTTTTAGGGGTTTTGGCTTCTTTTGCCGGAGCTTCTTTTGCGGGAGCTGTCTGAGCATTTACCATTACAGTTGTTCCTAAAACTGCCACTGCTAATAAAACTAATTTTTTCATGACTATAGATTTTATGATGATTATTATTTCATTATTGATACTTCAAAGGTAGCCCCCCAACATGAAGACAAAATGAAGATTCCGCCTGTCTGAAAAAATTAACTTTTAATTGTGTTTTACTGCTTCAGGAAATACCAGAGTAAAGGTTGTTCCCTTTTCTAAAACTGATGTCACTTTAATTTCGATATGATGAAAAACAGCAATACTTTTAGCAATAGCAAGTCCCAGCCCCTGCCCTTCCTGATCTGAACTTACACGTGCAAAACGGTTAAAAATGTTTTCAGTCTGAGGTTCGGTTAAACCAATACCGGAATCTTTGATAGAAATAAAATACTGATGATGCAAAAATCCGTCTTCCACCACAATACTGCCATGCGGTTTATTATACTTTACAGCATTCGTAACCAAATTATAAATTAGAATATGAATTAAGGTTTTGTTACCTGTAAAAGCATAATCATGCTCCATGCTATTTCTGAACTCAATTCCTTTATCGTCAATACGATCCTGAAGATCTTCCTGAAGCTCCTGTATCATTTCTTTAAAGCAAATACTTTCATTGGCCTCATACTGATTGTTTTCAATTCTGGAGATCAACAGTAAATTATTAATGATTTTTTTGAGCATATCGAGTGTTTTCAAAGCTCCCGCAATTTTATCTACTGCGTTATCATCCAGCGAATCGTTCTGAAGCAGATTCTCCAGCTTGTTTTTCAATAAAGCAATCGGGGTTAAAAGTTCGTGCGAAACATTCGATATAAACTGTTTTTCTTTCTTAAAAAGTTCTGCTATACGGTCCATCATTTGGTTTAAAACCAGATCCAGTTCCCTAAAATCCCTTGATTTGGCATTAATTGGAGTATGATCAAAAACTTCGGGCTCATTTACACGCCTTATTTTTGTATCGATAATTTTATAAAAAGGTTTTAGAAGATATTCTATATAAAAAGTATCCGCCAGAAAAGTAACTAAAAGAATAATCACCAAAACGATTATAATAAACAGTTTAATAATAAAAGTCAGGTCTTTTACCTCGCTTAAGCTGCTTCCAATTTCGAGCTGATAGTCCTGATTTTCATAGCTGAAATGATACTGGAGAATCCGGTACTCATTTTCTTCCCCTTCAATAATACGGTATTCATTACTAAAGGTCGTTTTCTTTTCATGCGGTTTTACAGGAACTCTTGACAAAACCAAAAACTCACTGTGAAGGGTCGAAAACTGAGAATAGGCCTCTGTAGAATCCTCTTCGTTTTCAATAAAATCATTGATTTCTTTCTGATTCAGATGCTCGATAAACTTGGTTTTCTTTTCGGTTAACCCGTTATTAATATGCCGGTACACCACATTCTCTACCAGAATAGGAAGCATCAGCCACAAAATCAGGATGACCAGCAATCTGGTTAGTGCATTAAAAATGGCCAATTGATGTTTTATCTTCACAGCAGTCTATTTATTCATTAATTCGATATCCCACATTCCGAACCGTTTCAAACCAGTCGATTGAAGTATGTTTGTCCAATTTTTTTCGAAGGTTCCGAACGTGTACGTCTATGAAATTAGAATCGGAATTGATCTCAAGAATATCTCCCCAGATATGTTCTGTTAACTGGAGCCTGGTAATTACCCTGTTTTTATTTAGTACGAGATACTGAAAAATATCAAACTCTTTTTTAGTAAGATTTAAAGGCACTTCGTTAAAACTCACTTTATAATCCTGAAGCTGCAGTAAAAACCCGTGAATACTTAAATTATTTAAGGTAAAACCATGAATACGGCGAATTACCGCAAACAATCGGGCTGCCAGTTCTGTCAGTGCAAAAGGTTTCGTCAGGTAATCATCGGCCCCCAGATGAAGACCGTTAATCCTGTCATCCAGTTCTCCTCTGGCTGTAAGTACAATTACCGCCATTTTCGATTTTGTTTTCCGGACTGTTTTGAGGACTTCAAAACCATCTCCGTCTGGCAGTCCCAGATCCAGCAGCATGGCATCATAATCATTACTGCCAAATTCCTCAAGGGCGTCGGCACAATTATGGGCAATTTTACATATATAACCGGCATTGCACAAAAAGTCATATACTTCCACTGCAAGCTCCCTGTTATCTTCAACAATCAAAACATTCATAAAACATGACATTTAAACGCAACTAAAATTAAGCAATTATCAAAAGTCCCGTTACGCATTATTAAAAAATTAACGCACAAAAAAGAGCCGGCAAATTACTTTACCAGCCCTTTCCAATCGCATTCTCATGATCATTATCTCTGTTTTGTTACCGTTACAATTTTCCGGAAACAAAACAAAAACAACTTTTATTTTTTCACGTTTGCGGTTTCTTCTTTTGGAGCTTCAGCTTTTGCTTTTTTATTTCCTTTGTGATGATGTTTGGCTGCTTTTACCTCTTTTGCCGGAGCTGACTGAGCCGGAGTTGTCTGAGCATTTACCATTACAGTTGTTCCTAAAACTGCCACTGCCAATAAAATTAATCTTTTCATGATTTCTAAACTTTTAAATTAATAACCTTTTATACTAAAAAATACTTTTATTTATTTTTTTACTTTTGGTGTTTCTGCTTTTGGAGCTTCACTTTTCACTGATTTTGTTTTTTTATCAGTTTTGCTTTTTGAATGCTTCACCGCTTTTACTTCCTTAACAGGAGCTGTTTTTACCTCTTTGGCAGGAAATGCATGAACCATTGCACTAGTTCCTAAAACTGCCACTAATAACATCATTAAATTTCTCATGATTTCTAAATTTTTAAATTAAATACCTTTTATTTTACAGATCAAAATTACTTTCTGAAAATGAAGGAAAAATGAAGAAATGCCTGAATAAAAAAAATTAACTTGATATTAACGCTTTACTGATTTTTGGCCCCTTTATATTATATAAGCATATTTAATTCATAGTCGTAATCTTTAAATGCTCTGCTGTCCATCTCTACAAGCGCATGTACCGATCAAATGAACCTATATAACTTATATGGTGGAAAAAAAATCTTGCCAGTCTGATTTTTGAGAACCCAATTGTTTATTTTTACAGACTAATATTTTTAATATGTCAACTCAAAAACGCCTTTTTCTTCTAGATGCTTATGCACTTATTTTTCGTGGTTATTATGCCTTTATAAAAAACCCGAGAATCAACTCAAAAGGAATGGATACCTCTGCCATTATGGGATTTATGAATTCTCTTCTGGATGTTATCAAAAGAGAAAAACCAGATCATTTAGCAGTTGCTTTTGACAAAGGGGGAAGCCAGTTACGAAACGAAATATTTCCGGAGTACAAAGCCAATCGCGACGTTACGCCCGAAGCAATCAAAATTGCCGTTCCTTATATATGTGAACTATTAAAAGCCATGCACATCCCGATTATTGAAGTAGAAGGGTTTGAAGCCGATGACTTAATTGGAACCATTGCCAAACAGGCCGAAAAACAAAACTATAAAGTGTTCATGGTAACGCCCGATAAGGATTTTGCCCAGCTGGTTTCGGACAACATCTTTATGTATAAACCAGCCCGTATGGGCAACGGAATTGAAATTTGGGGTGTTCCTCAGGTATTGGAAAAATTCGAAATCGACCGTCCGGAACAGGTAATCGATTTTCTGGGTATGATGGGTGATGCAGCCGATAATATTCCGGGACTTCCGGGAGTTGGCGAAGTTACTGCCAAAAAACTTTTAAAAGAATTTGGCACCATGGAAAACCTTTTAGCAAACACCGATAAGCTGAAAGGCAAAATGAAAGAAAACATCGAAGCTAATAAAGACAAAGGATTATTATCTAAAAAACTGGCCACGATTTTATTAGACTGCCCGGTAGTTTTTGATGAAAACGATTATGAGTTAACACGCCCTGATATCGAAAAAACAGATGCTATTTTTCAGGAATTAGAATTCAGAAGAATGGCAGAACAGTTTGATAATTTGTTTAAAACAGATGGAACGCAGACTACCGCTCCGGCTGCAGATGCTAAATTGTATAAAAAACCACAGCCTAAAAACGAAGACCAATTTGATCTTTTTGGAAGCACTTTAACAGACGATCATGCAGATGCTCCAAGAACTTCATTCTATAATACTTTAGAAGACACTCCACATTCTTATCAAACAGTTCAAGGTGATTTGGGTGTAAAACTGCTTTTGCAGAATTTAGAAAAACAGACTTCAGTTTGTTTTGATACTGAAACTACCGGAATTGATGCTTTGCATGCAGAATTGGTTGGAATGTCGTTTTCTTATGAAAAAGGGAAAGCATTTTATGTTCCGTTTCCGGAAAATCAGGAAGAAGCAAAAGTCTTAGTTGAGAAATTTGTTCCGTTTTTTGAAAATGAAAATATTGAAAAAATCGGTCAGAATTTAAAATACGATTTAAAAATCCTTTCTAACTACGGCGTCACTGTAAAAGGAAAACTTTTCGACACGATGATCGCGCATTATCTAATCAATCCGGATATGCGTCATAATATGGATATTTTGGCAGAAACCTATTTAAAATATTCTCCAAAATCAATCGAGACTTTGATTGGTAAAAAAGGAAAAAATCAGCTTTCGATGCGTGATGTTCCTCTGGAAGATATTAAAGAATATGCTGCTGAAGATGCTGATATTACGTTACAATTAAAAGAAATCTTCACCACTGAATTAGACAAAACAGAGACTAAAAAGTTATTTGACGAAATCGAAATTCCATTAGTAAGCGTTTTAGCTGCTATGGAAACCGAAGGAATTCGTCTGGATGTTGAATTCTTAAAAGAAATGTCTAAAGAGATGGATGTTGAAATCAAATCTCTTGAAGAACAGATATACGAAACTGCCGGCGAGAAATTCAATCTGGCTTCTCCAAAACAATTAGGAGATATTTTATTTGAAAAGCTTAAAATTGGCGGAGCAAAACAAAAGAAAACCAAAACAGGTCAATACGCAACCGGAGAAGAAGTTTTAACGTATTTAGCAAATGATAACCCAATCGTAAAACAAATTTTGGATTGGCGTCAGATGGTAAAACTACAAAGCACTTATATTCTAGCTTTACCAGAACAAGTTGATAAAAAGACGCAACGCGTTCATACCGATTATATGCAGACTGTTGCTGCAACAGGACGTTTGAGTTCCAACAATCCAAACTTACAGAACATTCCGATTCGTACCGAAAGAGGTCGTCAGATTCGTAAAGCTTTTGTGGCACGCGATGAAAACTACACTTTAATCTCTGCCGATTACTCTCAGATCGAATTGCGAATTATTGCAGCTTTGAGCGGTGAAGAAAACATGATTAAAGCTTTCCAAAACGGAGAAGACATTCACAGAGCAACTGCCGCAAAGGTATTCAATGTTGCCTTGGATGAAGTATCACGCGAACAAAGAAGCAACGCTAAAACCGTAAATTTTGGAATTATTTATGGGGTTTCTGCTTTTGGACTGAGCAATCAGACTTCATTATCCAGAAGCGAAAGTGCTGCTTTGATTGATGCATATTACAAAACGTATCCAAGATTAAAATCTTATATTTCAGAACAAGTTGAATTTGCACGCGAAAAAGGTTACGTACAAACTATTTTAGGTCGCCGCCGTTATTTAAAAGATATTAATTCTGCAAATGCTGTAGTAAGAAGCGCTGCTGAACGAAATGCTGTAAACGCACCAATTCAGGGAAGTGCTGCCGATGTGATTAAAATCGCCATGATCAACATTCATAAAAAGTTAAGAGACGAAAACTGGAAATCTAAAATGTTACTTCAGGTACATGATGAGCTTGTGTTCGATGTTCACAAAGATGAACTCGAAAAAATCCAGCCAATGATCAAACACGAAATGGAAAATGCTTTTAAAATGTCGGTTCCTTTAGAAGTTGAATTGGGAATGGGTAAAGACTGGTTAGAAGCACATTAATAGAATTTTAGATTTCAGATTCTTGATTTTAGATTTTTTTTATCAAGAGGACAACACAATCTTATCATTTCTCCTTCGTCAGAAATGACATCTGTATAAAAAAAGGACTGTTCAGAAGAACAGTCCTTTTTTTTCAATTTTTATATCTTTTATTTAAATTTTTCTGGTAGATTCTCTTTCTTTCAATTTTGTCTTGATCACAATGGTTTCGTATTCTGAAACTGTTCCTTCCGGCTCTTCTAATCTTTCGATTAATCTTTTAGCTGCCACTTCTCCAATTTCGACTCCATGCTGACTTACTGTGGTTAAACTTGGTGATAAACGTCTGGAAGCTAAAATTCCGTCAGCAAAACCAATAATCGAAATATCTTCCGGAACTCTGTATCCTTTTTTCAAACTCACTCTTAACGCTGCAACAGAATCATTTTCATCCAAAGCAAAGATTCCGTCAATTTTATGATCAAAAATACCTTCGATTTTAGCTTTCATATCTTCTTCAGAATCGGTACGAAGAATAATTTTTTCGTTAATTGGAATGTTATTGTCTTTTAATGCTTTCAAATATCCTTCTGTTCTTAGTTTCCCAACACTAATATTATCTACAGAAGAAATCAGAGCAATATTTTTACAACCCAAATTAATTAAATGCTGTGTTGAGTTGATAGCCGAATCATAATCGTCTACTACTACTTTATCACAATCTACTTCATCAGCAATACGGTCAAACATTACGATTGGCGTTCCATCGTTGATAATTTCAGAAAAGTGATTGTAATCCTGAAGTTTTTGCGCTTCTTGCGAAACAGACAAAATAAACCCGTCGATAGTTCCATTGCTGAGCATTTCTAATGTATGAACTTCTTTCTCCAAAGATTCATTAGAAATACAGGTAATTACATTATATCCTTTTTTATCGGCAACTTTTTCGATACCACTAAAAACTTTCGCAAAAAAAGAATTCAATATATTAGGTATAATTACACCTATCGTTTTAGTCTTACGATTCTTCAAATTCAGACCAATAACATTCGGCTTATAATTTTTGAGTTTGGCATACTCTTTAATTTTCACCTTCGTCTGCTCACTAATTTCCGGACTGTCATTCAGTGCCTTAGACACTGTAGACACGGAAACACCCAGTTCTTTTGCAATTTGTTTTAGAGTTGCTTTAGCTTTCATCCATTAAAAGTTTAAGTAATTAATACAAATATAGTAGAATTACCGAAAATAAAACAAAAAACAACCACCAGTATTTGAAATTATACGGCCTATTCGAAATAATACTAAAAAAGAATGATTTTTCTGAAACCGTATTTCTAAAAATTTCGTTAATAATTAAATACCGAATAACTAGAAACCAATGTTGTTAACTATTAAAAAACGTAATTATGAAAAACGAAGTTAAAATTCAGGAAGTTAATCCTTCTCTGAACAGCAGAAGGAGCTTTCTTAAGCTCAGTGGACTAACATTAGTGACCGCAGGTTTGGTTATGGCAGGCTGCAGCGATAATGACAATGATGATGATATGGATGATACCTCTCTGCCAGGAATACGAAATGGTATCTTCGATTTAGGTTCGGGAGATTTTGGCGTTCTTACCTACGCCTACGCACTGGAACAATTAGAAGCCGATTTTTATACTAAAGTGGTCAATGCCAGCAGCTTCAATACTACATTCAGTACAGTTGAACGTGAGGTATTAACAGACTTGTACCATCATGAAGTGGTGCACAGAGATTTCTTTAAAGCAGCTTTAACCGGAGCACTTCCAGATCCAAGTTCTCAGTTACTTTCTTCCCTGGCATTTAACTATGGCTCTTTAAATTTTAATAGCCGTACAGAAGTTTTAGCTACTGCGAAAGCATTGGAAGATACAGGTGTTGCTGCCTATAATGGTGCAGGTAAATTAATTAAAACGGCAGACTATTTATTATTAGCAGGAAAAATTGTTTCGGTAGAAGCCAGACACGCCTCAGCAATAAGAAGTTTAATTAATCCCAACTCTAATGATTTTGCCGGAGATGATATCGTAAGCGCTTCAACCGGATTGGATGCTGCCATGGATCCTTCAAAAATCCTACCAGTTGCAGCAGGTTTTATTACCACAAAATTCACGGCTAATTATCTGCCATAATCTTAACCAGCTAAAATTTAGAAATTATGAGTATTTTAAAATTTATAGAAAGCTTTACGGACGACAATTTAATGAAAAGTACCGGCTCCAGAAGAGACAGCTTTTCTCAGTTTGGAAACATTGGGAAAAATTTAGCCTTAGCATCAATCCCATTTGGATTATCGGCTCTAACCAATAAAATATTTGCAAATGACATTACAGCAACACCAGCTACTCCAATTGGAGCTTTGCAATTTGCACTAACATTAGAATATCTTGAAAATGAATTTTATGCCATGGCATTAGATTCAGGCGTTATTCCGGCTTCTGAAAACGGCGGACGTGATTTAAAAGTATTCCAACAAATTGCTGCACATGAATCTGATCACGTAAAATTCCTGATTGCAGGATTAGGTGGAACCGCAAGTGCTAATTTTGTTCCAAAACCAACTTTTGATTTTACGGTTGGAGGGGCATTCAATCCTTTTGGTGATTATCCAACATTTTTAGCTTTGGCTCAAGCTTTTGAAGACACAGGCGTAAGAGCTTATAAAGGACAAGCCGCCAATCTAATTACCACTCCAGATTTACTAACGGCAGCTCTTCAGATTCATTCGGTTGAAGCACGCCACGCTTCTGAAGTAAGGAGACTTCGAGGTTTAAAAGGATGGATTTCCAATGCTGAAAGAGGAGCGGGAATGCCAGCCGCAACCCAGGCAGTGTATGATGGCGAAGGTGTAACCATGCAGGCAGGATTCAATACAGCTACCGCTTTTGGCGCTGCAGCGGGTTCAGAAGCTTATGATGAACCACTTACAACACAGCAAGTAGTTGACATAGCTAATATATTTATTGTATAATAATTATTTTTCTAAATATTTAACCGTCTTTACTTTATTGTAGAGACGGTTTTTTTATTCCCTAATTAATCCAAAAACTGAAGCCCTGATTTTCAGCAGATAAAATATTCTTTCAGGTATTTGGTTTTAAAATAATTAATTGTACTTTTGCATCCCCTTTATTGGGGATGGAATGTTTAATTAAAATAATATTATGGACGCATTAAGCTACAAAACAGTTTCAGCAAGTAAAGCCACTGTAACTAAAGAGTGGATTGTTGTTGACGCTGAAGGTCATAACTTAGGACGTCTTGCTTCTAAAGTTGCAATGATTTTAAGAGGTAAGTACAAGCCAAGTTACACACCGCACGTTGACTGTGGAGATAACGTAATTGTTATCAACTCAGAGAAAATTAACCTTACAGGTACAAAAATGAATGACAAAATTTACATGCGTCATACAGGTTACCCAGGAGGACAAAGAACTTTAACTGCTAAAGTATTGCAAGCTAAAAATCCAGCTGCATTAGTAGAAAAAGCTGTAAAAGGTATGTTACCTAAAAACAAATTAGGTGCTGAACTTTTTAGAAATCTAAATGTTGTTGTAGGAGCTGAGCACAAACACGGAGCTCAAAAACCTAGAACTGTTAACCTAAATGATCTTAAGTAATGGGAGTTATTCACAAAATCGGTAGAAGAAAAACCGCTGTTGCACGTGTATACGTTTCTGAAGGAACTGGAAACATCACTGTAAACAAAAAAGAATTCGCAACTTACTTTCCAACTGCAACTTTACAGTACAAAGTTTTACAACCGCTTTCTATGACAGAAAACGCTGGTAACTTTGACGTAAAAGTAAACGTTTACGGAGGTGGTACAACTGGTCAGGCAGAAGCTGTAAGAATGGCATTAGCACGCGTAATGTGTGAAGTTAACGCTGAAAACAGAGCTATCCTTAAACCAGAAGGTTTATTAACAAGAGACCCAAGAATGGTTGAACGTAAGAAATTCGGTCAGAAGAAAGCTCGTAAGAGATTCCAGTTCTCTAAACGTTAATATTACCTGTCTTGTTCAGATGGGACAAGACATTATCAATTATTTATTGAAATTAAAAAACACAGTTATTGTTGCTCTCCTATCGAGGTAGGATATAGTTTAGCATCTAAATGTATGAAGCCAGAGAAATCGCCATTCACACATTGCTAATCAACAGAACGTAAACTAGTACAAAAATGGCAAACAAAATAGAAGTAAAAGAATTACTAGAAGCAGGTGTTCACTTCGGACACATGACTAGAAAATGGGATCCAAATATGGCTCCTTACATTTATATGGAGCGTAATGGTATTCATATCATTAACCTATATAAAACTGCAGCTAAAATTGAAGAAGCTAATGAAGCTTTGAAAAAAATCGCTGCATCAGGTAGAAAAATCTTATTCGTAGCTACCAAAAAACAAGCAAAAGACATCGTTGCTGATAAAGCAAAAGCAGCAAACATGCCTTACATCACTGAAAGATGGCCAGGCGGTATGTTGACTAACTTCGTAACTATCAGAAAGGCAGTTAAAAAAATGTCTTCTATCGATAAAATGAAGAAAGATGGTACTTTCAACACTTTATCTAAAAAAGAGCGCTTACAAGTTGATCGTCTACGTGCTAAATTAGAGAAAAACTTAGGTTCAATTGCTGATATGTCTAGACTACCTGCAGCATTGTTCGTAGTAGATATCAAAGCTGAACACATCGCAATAAAAGAAGCTCAAAAATTAAACATTCCAGTTTTCGCAATGGTTGATACGAATTCTGACCCAAGAGAGGTTGATTACGTGATTCCTGCAAATGATGACGCTTCTAAATCAATTGACAAAATTTTATCTTTAGTGACTACTGCAGTAATCGAAGGTCTTTCTGACAGAGGTGCTGAAAAAGAAATTGAAGCTGCTGAAGAAGCTCCTGCTGTTGAAGCTGAAGCTGAAGCTCCTGCAACTGAAGAATAAATCAAAATTTAAATTCCAAATTTTAAATTCCAAAATCCAACCAGAATTAAAAACGTTATGTTGATAATTTATTAAAATTGGAGTTTGGGATTTAAAAGCTGGAATTTTTTACTTTTAAACACATTAAAACTTAAAATATTATGGCAACAATTACTGCTGCAGACGTAAATAAATTAAGACAATCTACAGGTGCCGGAATGATGGACTGTAAAAAAGCTTTAGTTGAAGCGGAAGGAGATTTCGACAAAGCTATACAAATCCTTAGAGAAAAAGGACAAAAAGTTGCTGCTAACCGTTCTGACCGTGAGTCTGCTGAAGGAGCTGCTGTTTCTTTTATCAATGCTGACAACACTAAAGGAGCTATCATCACTTTAAACTGCGAAACTGACTTCGTAGGTAAAAATGAAGCTTTCGTTGCTTTAGCTAAAGATTTAGTTGAAAAAGCAATCAACTTCTCTACTAAAGAAGAATTATTAGCTTCTGATTTCAACGGAATCACTGTTGCTGAGAAATTAATCGAGCAAACTGGTGTTATCGGTGAAAAAATCGAAATCGGTGGTTTCGAAATTTTAGAAGGTGCTTATGTTGGATCTTATGTTCACGTGAACAAAATTGCTGCTTTAACTGCAATTTCTGCTCCGGTTGCTAATGCAGAAGCTTTAACAAAAGATATCTCTATGCAAGTTGCTTCTATGGGAGCTGATACATTATCTTACAAAGATTTTGATCCTGCTTTCGTTGAATCTGAACTTGCTGCTCGTATTGCTGTAATCGAAAAAGACAATGAAGAAGCAAAACGTTTAGGAAAAACTTTAAAAAATGTTCCTAAATACATCTCTTTCTCTCAATTAACTCCTGAAGTTATCAAACAAGCAGAAGAAGATGCTAAAGCTGAATTAAAAGCTGAAGGTAAACCAGAGCAAATCTGGGATAAAATCCTTCCAGGAAAAGTGCAACGTTTCATTTCTGACAACACTACTTTAGATCAGGAAAAAGCATTACTTGATCAAAACTTCATCAAAGATGACAGTAAAAAAGTTGGTGATTACGTTAAAGGATTCAACGTTGAAATTACAGGTTTCAAAAGAGTTACTTTAGGTTAATATATTATTTCAATATTTAAAAAGCCCGAATATTTAGTTATTCGGGCTTTTTTATATGGATTAACTTTCAACCGGAAAATTTCTCGCACGCATCAAAGCATCAGATTTTGGAGCATGTCCTCTAAAATCTTCATACATTTTTTCATTATCGACCGTATTTCCTGCGCTTAGAACAATATCATAAAGGCGTTTGGAAACTTCTTTATCAAAAGGCCCTTTTCCTTCCAAAAATGCTTCATAAGCATCGGCATTGATAACATCAGCCCATAAATAACTATAATAGCCCGCTGCATATCCGTCACTTGAAAAAATATGGGCAAATTGTGGAATTCTGTGTCGCATCACAATCTCTGAAGGCATATTAATTGCTGCCAGAATCTGCTTTTCAAATTGATGCGGATTCACTTTTTCAGTAGTTAAATGCAATTTCATATCCACAAACGAACTTGAAATCGTTTCTACCGTTGCAAAACCTTCATTAAAATTAGCGGCTTGGCCGATTCTTTCCACTAATGATTGAGACAAAGGCTCATTGGTTTTATAATGAAGTGCAAACTTGTTCAGCACTTCCGGAGTAGCCAGCCAATGTTCTAACAATTGAGAAGGAAACTCCACATAATCTCTGGCTACTGAGGTTCCCGATAAACTCGGATACGTCACATTCGAACATAAACCATGCAAAGCGTGACCAAATTCATGAAATAATGTCGTAGCATCATCCCAGGAAATTAAAACAGGATCGTTGGCATTTCCTTTTATAAAATTACAATTGTTCGAAACTATCGGAAGTACATTTCCTTTAATCTTCTGCTGGTCTCTATGTGAATTCATCCAAGCTCCCGAACGTTTCCCTACGCGTGCGTAAGGATCAAAATACCAAAGTCCAATTACTTCTCCAGTATCCTTATGATTAACCTCCCAAACTCGAACATCTGGATGATAAACAGGAACATCAAATAATTGTTTAAAACCAAGACCAAACAACTCTCCTGCTGTCCAAAACATTCCTTCACGCAAATTCTCTAACTGCAGATACTGCTTAATTTCGTTTTGATCTAAGTCATATTTCGCTTTACGGACTTTCTCTGCATAAAAACGATAATCCCAAGGCTGAATTTTAAAATTGCCACCTTCTTTATTCACCAATTCCTGCATAGCCGAAACATCATTTTTAACTTTTTCAACAGCCGGTTTCCATACCGAATGCATTAAATCCAAAGTTTTCTGAGGATCTTTTGCCATTTTATTAGACAAACTCCATTCTGCAAAATTCTTGAATCCTAATATTTTTGCTTTCTTGGCTCTTAATTCTAAAATTGAAACAAGCGTTTCATTTGTATTATTTGAGTTATCATTATCGCCTCTTTTCACAAAAATGTCAAACGCTTTTTCTCTTAAATTTCTTTGATTAGAAAAAGTCAAAAAAGGTTCAATGGAAGATCTGGTGTTTCCAATACAAGCCAAAACATTCAGCTTTCTTTCTTTTGCTTCGGCAATTGCCGCATTTTTAAATTCTTCAGGAAGTCCTTCCAAATCACTTTCTGAATGCAGTTCCAAATACTGATCATTTTCTTCTGCCAGCAATTTTTGACTGAAAAGCGTAAAAAGTCCAGCTAACTCTTGGTTAATATTCGCCACTTCTTTTTTATCATCTTCCTTCAATTCTGCACCTTCACGAACAAAATCAGTATAATACAGCCAAAGCAGACGCTGTTGTTCAGCAGTCAGCTTTTTGCTTTCTTCGGATTTATATAATTCCTCTATTCTTAAAAACAATTTCTCGTTTTGATAGAGTTTATCGCTAATTTCAGCCAATTTTGGAGACATTTCTGTATCTACCACATTAAATTCCGGACTGCTTAAATTTGATCTGTAAATTCCATAGACCGCATGAATTCTATCCAGTTTTTCTCCTGAAAGTTCTAAAACTTTCACTGTATTATCAAAAGTCGGTTTTTCTAAATTGTTCGCAATGGAATCAATTTCTTCCAACTTTTCCTGAATAGCAAATTCAATGGCTGGCTTAAAATCAGCTATTTTATATTTTGTAAAATCCGGTACGCCTCCATAAGGCCCTGACCATTCCTGAAGCAACGGATTAGTTTCTTTTTCCATAATCAAATCATTTTATAAAGTTCCTCCAAACACTTTTCATTAAATAAGAAGCGTCAGAATCTCAAAAGTAACCAATCAAAATCAAACTTCAAATGGATGTTATTTTAAAAATTTACTAATATCTGGTTTTAAAAAATAGCTTAAATTTGAAACTTTATAACCAAAATAACATGTTTAAAACCCGAAGAGAAATTGTATTTGTAATCCTTGCCGGAATATTTATCACAAATGCTGTTGTAGCAGAGCTTATTGGAGGAAAATTAATTCAGGTTGGCCCTTTCGTAATGAGTATAGGAATTCTTCCTTGGCCGATAGTTTTTTTGACTACCGATTTAATTAATGAATATTTTGGCGAAAAAGGAGTAAAAAAACTTTCTTTTATTACAGCCTGTTTAATAGCCTACGCCTTTCTGATTTTGTTTATGGCCATTACCATTCCCGCTGCAAAAGGAATCAGCCCTGTCAATGATGATCAGTTTCAAGCTGTTTTTGGACAGAGTATGTGGATTATTGTCGGAAGTTTAATTGCTTTTATGGCATCGCAGCTTATTGATGTATGGATTTTTTGGTTCTTCAAAAACAGAACAGGAGAAAAGAAAATATGGCTGAGAGCAACTGGCTCTACGGTAATTTCGCAGTTATTTGATTCGTTTATTGTACTTGGAATTGCTTTTTGGCTGCCTGGAAAAATTGATTTTGACACGTTTATCTCTTCAGGATTAATTGGTTATACTTTCAAATTAGCCATTGCGATTTTATTAACTCCTGCTATTTATTTGGGACATCACTTAATTAAAAAGTATTTGGAAAACGATAAGCACCATAAGAATCAGGAACACTTATAAGAATGAAGCATTACAAAATAGTACTATCAATCATTCTTTTAAGTTTTGCAAGTTGTTCCAAAGACGTTAAAAAACAACTATTAGAAGTTACCGATAAGATTACGAATAAAATAGAAACTATCTCAGAAAGCACTGTTGAAACTGTAAATGAGTATAAACAATCCATTGTAGACAAAATCACAATAACTGAAGCAGCTTCTGAAAATGTAAAACCTATAAACGACAGTATTGCAGTAAACACAGAAGCTGAAAATGAAAAGTTCTTAGGAATTACCGCTTTTAAAAAGTTTATAGCCGATTGTAAAACAGGAGAAACTATAACGCAAAAAGAACTCATTGAAAACCACAATATTCCAGCTGACGGAATTAAACTAATAAAAAGCATTACCAAAACCGCAGAAGATGAAATTGAGGTAAAATGGAAATCGACTTGGTTTATCGAAAAGATTTCTGATGCAAAATTTAATGATGCCAAAATTAAATTCAGGTTTGAAGCCAATAAAATATATACTTCCGGAGAAGCTATCGGAATTAAATACAAAAAGAAAGTCTACACTGATTTAATCATCGTTGGAACAAAAGCTTACATACCGAGCGTAAAAGGTTATCACTGGAAAATTGGGAAATAATGGAAGAAAAGATTAGATGTGGCTGGTGCACTTCCAGCGATTTATACAAAAAATACCATGATGAAGAATGGGGAGTTCCGGTTTATGACGACCCTACTTTATTCGAATTTTTAATTCTGGAAACTTTTCAGGCTGGATTAAGCTGGATTACAATTTTAAATAAAAGAGAAAATTTTAGAGCCGCTTTTGATTATTTCGATTACAAAAAAGTAGCTCAATATTCTGAAGAAAAAATCGAAGAGTTAATGCAGAATACCGGCATTATTCGCAATAAACTTAAAATTAAAGCGGCAGTTTCAAATGCACAAGCTTTTATGAAAGTGCAGGAAGAATTTGGAACTTTCTCCGATTATATTTGGAAATATACTAACGGAAAACCTATCATAAATAATCTAAAAACTTCAAAAGATGCTCCGGCTACTACTCCACTTTCAGATGAAATCAGCAAAGATTTGAAAAAAAGAGGATTTAAATTTGTCGGTTCAACTGTTATTTACGCACACATGCAAGCCACTGGAATGGTCAATGATCACACCGAAGATTGTTTTATCCGAAAGGGAAAATAGTCGCAGTTTTTAGTCTTCATTTTCAGTTTTTCAAAAACTTGAAACCTGAAACCTGAAACTTTCAAACAAATTTCATTACATTTGCTTCACACTTTAGGGGTGTCTGCATCACGCAGGCTGAGATTTTACCCTCTGAACCTGATCTAGTTCATACTAGCGTAGGGAAAAGTAAGATGACTTCTTGAACGCATTTCTGTGCGTTATTGCAGCCATTCCTATTGTGTATAACTATACACTAAACTTAAAGGAATGGAACTAAAAATCAATCAACAAACTAAAATTTTCAATGCTGAAACGCTAAGCGTTCAATCATTGCTCGATCTCGAAATTCCGCACAAACAAAACGGAATTGCCGTTGCTGTCAACAATACCGTTGTTCCAAAAACCAATTGGAACGAATTCCTCATACAAGAAACTGACGAAATCCTCATTATTTCTGCTACGCAAGGAGGATAATTTTTCAAATTCCAATTCAAAAAAACAAATTCCAATTACATACTGGACGTAGACGCACTGCAGTGCGTCTCTACAGAAAAACGGTACGAAATAAAAACAATCAGAATCAACTTGAAACTTGAAACCTGAAACAAAATCAACAAAAATGAAAGAAGAACAAATATCCAGAACCCCATTTCCAAATTCTAAAAAGGTTTATATCGACGGAGAAATTCATCCGATAAAAGTCGCTATGCGGGAAATTGCTTTAAGCGATACTAAACTTTCCAACGGTGGCATTGAAAAAAATCCTCCTGTAACGGTTTACGACACTTCTGGGCCTTACACTGATCCAAATATTGAAATCGATATTCGAAAAGGATTACCACGCTTACGCGAAAGCTGGATTCTTGATCGAAATGATGTTGAAATTTTAGATGAAATCACTTCAGATTATGGTCAAAGTCGATTGAAAGATGAAACACTAAATCATCTTCGTTTTGAATATTTGCATCAGCCAAAACGCGCTAAAAAAGGCGCCAACGTAACACAGTTATATTACGCTAAACAGGGAATTATTACGCCAGAAATGGAATACATCGCGATTCGTGAAAATCAGCGTATTGAACTTTTAAACGAGCAGACCAAAGCAATGCAATGTCAACATAACGGACAAAGTTTTGGTGCGAATACTCCAAAAAACAAAATCACTCCTGAATTTGTTCGTTCTGAAGTAGCTTGCGGAAGAGCCATTATTCCAAACAACATCAACCATCCAGAAAGCGAACCAATGATTGTTGGTCGTAACTTTTTGGTAAAAATCAATGCCAATATTGGAAATAGCGCCGTGACTTCAAGCATTGAAGAAGAAGTTGAAAAAGCCGTTTGGGCTTGTCGCTGGGGTGCTGATACAATTATGGACTTATCTACAGGAAAAAACATTCACGAAACCAGAGAATGGATTATTCGAAATTCTCCTGTTCCAATTGGAACTGTCCCTATTTATCAAGCCTTAGAAAAAGTAAAAGGAATTGCCGAAGATTTAACTTGGGAAATTTTCCGAGATACTCTAATTGAACAAGCTGAACAAGGCGTTTCATACTTTACGATCCATGCTGGAGTTTTACTTCGCTATATTCATTTAACTGCAAATCGTGTTACCGGAATCGTTTCGCGAGGTGGATCGATTATGGCAAAATGGTGTTTGTTTCATCATAAAGAAAATTTCTTGTACACCCATTTTGAGGAAATCTGCGAAATCATGAAACAATATGATGTTGCTTTTTCTCTTGGAGACGGTTTGCGTCCGGGTTCAATTGCCGATGCGAATGACGCTGCTCAATTTGCGGAATTAGAAACTTTAGGCGAATTGACAAAAATTGCCTGGAAACATGACGTTCAGGTTTTCATTGAAGGCCCTGGACACGTTCCGATGCACATGATTAAAGAAAACATGGACAAACAATTAGAACATTGCCATGAAGCTCCTTTTTATACTCTTGGCCCTTTAACAACCGATATTGCGCCGGGTTACGATCATATTACATCGGCAATTGGTGCGGCTATGATTGGCTGGTACGGTTGTGCGATGTTGTGTTATGTAACGCCAAAAGAACATCTAGGTTTGCCAAATAAAAAAGACGTGAAAGACGGCGTGATTACCTATAAAATTTCTGCTCATGCTGCCGATTTAGCGAAAGGTCACCCAGGAGCACAATATCGTGATAATGCTTTGAGTAAAGCCCGTTTTGAATTCCGTTGGGAAGATCAGTTTAATTTGGCTTTAGATCCGGATACGGCAAGAGAATTCCATGATGAAACACTTCCTGCAGATGGGGCAAAAGTAGCGCATTTCTGCTCGATGTGCGGGCCTAAATTCTGTTCTATGAAAATATCTCAGGAAATCAGAGATGTCGCTGCTGCAGAAAAAGGAATGCAAGAGAAATCAGAGGAATTTATTGAGCAGGGGAAAGAGATTTATATTTAGTTTTTTTAGAGAATAGAGGAAAGAATATAGAAAAAAGATATGATTTTAATTTCAAATCCTTTTACTGTGGTAAACGAAATCAAGACAATTCATTCTTTGTTTGAGGAAGGATTGTCTCTGCTCCATATTCGGAAACCTGATTTTTCTGAATTGGAAATCGCACAGTTTATTCATCAGATAAAATTGGAATTTAGAGATAAACTTGTCTTGCACAATCATCATCAACTGGCAGAAGACTTCGGAATTAACCGATTTCATTTTTCTGAAAGAGAAAGAAAAAATGATTCAGACATTCCTGCAAGGTTTCCAAAACCTTGTAGGTATAAATCAACATCAACACATTCTATAGAAGATTTTAATTCATTAAAAAATGATTTTGATTATGCTTTTTTAAGTCCTGTTTTTCAAAGTATTTCTAAAGAAAACTATTTGCCGAAAACAGATTTTTTTGAAGCATTAAAATCAAGAATAAATTATAAAACTAAAGTGATTGCTTTAGGCGGAATTGAATCAGAAAACATTCAAAAAGCACTGGAAAGTGGTTTTGATGATGTTGCTCTTTTAGGAGCTATTTGGAACAATGAAAACCCATTTAAAGAATTTAAACTATGTCAGAAAATCGTCCTTTCGTACTTACAATCGCAGGTTTAGATCCGTCTGGTGGTGCTGGGATTTTGGCTGATATCAAAACATTTGAGCAGCATAAAGTCAGCGGTTTTGCCATTGCGACTGCTAACACAATTCAGACAGAAAATGAGTTTCATAAAATAGAATGGGTTAATATCAATTTTGTAATTCAATCTATTGAGGTTTTGTTTGAAAACTATAAAATCAGCGCAGTTAAAATCGGAATTGTGCCGTCGTTTTCATATTTAAACCGAATTCTTTCGACTATAAAATTAGCTTCTCCAAATACAAAAATTGTTTGGGATCCGGTTTTAAAATCAACTACCGAATTTGATTTTTTAAACATTGAAGATCATTCAGATTTGACTAAAATTTTATCAAAAATCGATTTGATTACACCCAATTATATAGAAATCGAACAACTGCTTCCTGGTTTTATAAAAAACAATCTTTGGATTGAAAACGAAATTTCAACAGCCATTTTGCTAAAAGGCGGACATAATTTAAATGAAATTGGAAAAGATCAATTGTTTTTGAAAAATAAAATTACAGATCTGTTTCCATCAGAAAAAGACTGTACTGAAAAACACGGTTCCGGCTGTGTACTTTCTGCTGCAATTGCTTCGAATTTAGCATTAAATCAACCTCTAGAATTGGCTTGTAAAAATGCAAAAACTTACATCGAAAAATACCTGAGTTCAACATCAACCTTAATTGGATATCACTATGTATAACAAACTGCAATATATTTCACAGGGAAATACAATAGAAGAACAATTGTATAATATCCGTCAGGCTTTAGATGCCGGCTGTGACTGGATTCAAATGCGTTTTAAAAACCAAAGCAAAAAAAACAGTTTTGTTTTGGGTGAAGCCGTAAAACTTTTATGTGAAGAATATCTCGTCACTTATATTATAAATGATGATTTACAACTTGCCAAACAAATTGATGCAGACGGAGTTCATCTCGGTTTAACCGACACCAAAATTGATGAAGCCCGAGCGATTTTAGGGACAGAAAAAATCATTGGAGGAACTGCAAATACCTTTGAAGACATTCAGAATCATGTTAAAAATGGTTGCGATTATATCGGATTAGGGCCTTTTCGTTTTACAGCCACAAAAGAAAAATTAAGCCCAATTTTAGGGCTGTCCGGTTATTTTGATATTCTTCAGAAAATGAAAAAAACCAAAATTGAGATTCCCGTTTATGCTATTGGAGGCATTACATTGAGAGATGTAAATCCGTTGATGGAAACTGGAATTTATGGAATTGCAGTTTCTGGAATCATCACAGAAAGTACTGAAAAAGATCAATTAATTCAACAATTAAACGAAAAATTATATGCAAAAGTCATTGTTTAATCTTGGAGATAAAAGCTTCAAATCCCGTTTGTTTTTAGGAACGGGAAAATTTGGTTCGAATGAAGAAATGGAAAGCGCCATTTTAGCCTCAGAAAGCGAATTGGTTACAGTTGCATTAAAACGCGTTGATCTAGAAACCGATACTGATGCGATTTTATCTCATTTAAAACATCCAAATATTAATTTGTTACCCAATACTTCTGGCGCAAGAAATGCCAAAGAAGCTGTTTTTGCTGCACAATTGGCTCGCGAAGCCTTAGAAACCAATTGGGTCAAACTAGAAATCCATCCGGATCCAAAATACTTGATGCCGGATCCTATTGAAACTTTAAAAGCAACGGAAGAATTAGCCAAATTAGGTTTCATTGTTTTGCCTTATATTCATGCTGATCCTGTTTTGTGCAAACATTTGGAAAGTGCAGGAACAGCAGCAGTTATGCCTTTGGGTTCGCCAATTGGAAGCAACAAAGGTTTAAAAACTATCGATTTCTTAGAAATTATAATTGAACAAAGTAACGTTCCAGTTATTGTCGATGCGGGAATCGGTGCTCCTTCTGATGCAGCAAAAGCAATGGAAATTGGTGCCGATGCGGTTTTGGTAAATACTGCAATTGCGGTTGCCGGAAATCCTAAATTAATGGCTGAAGCTTTTAAGGAAGCTGTTATTGCCGGAAGAAAAGCTTTTGAAGCCCGAATTGCTAATCAGCAGAACTTTGCTTCTGCATCTAGCCCGCTTACATCATTTTTATATGACTAAATAATTTAACCGCAAAGTTCGCAAAGTTTTTTCGCAAAGCACACAAAGTACAATAAATTTTTTAGCCCAAAAAAGAGCACAAAGCTTAGCGGACTTCGTCTCTCAAATAAGAACTTAAAGCTTAGCGAACTTTGCGAAAAAACTTTGCGCGCTTTGCGGTAAAACTCACATTCAGAATGAAAACATTCAAATCCATTTTTGAGCAATATAACTGGGATGAAATTCAATCCAGAATATACCAAACCACATCAAAAGATGTCGAACGAACTTTGGCTAAAACCAAATACAACCTTGATGATTTTTTGATATTAATCTCTCCTGTTGCCCAAAATTATTTAGAACAAATGGCGCAGAAATGCCATGAAATCACTAAAAAGCGTTTCGGAAAAACCATCCAAATGTATGCACCTTTATATTTAAGCAACGAATGCCAAAATATCTGTACCTATTGCGGATTTAGTCTCGACAACAAAATCAAACGAAAAACATTGACTGATTCTGAAATAAAATTAGAAGTCGAAGCACTAAAAAACACAGGTTTTGACCATGTTTTATTAGTAACCGGCGAAGCAAATTATACCGTAAACATCAATTATTTCCTGAATGCCATTAATTTGATTAAAAACGATTTTTCAATTATTTCTGTTGAAGTGCAACCACTTTCTTTGGAAGATTATGAACGTTTACATCATGCCGGAGTGTATTCCGTTTTGGTTTATCAGGAAACGTATCATCAGGAAGTTTACAAAAAGTATCATACTAAAGGGAAGAAATCAAATTTTGATTATCGATTAGAAACTCCGGATAGAATAGGTTCAGCCGGAATACATAAAATTGGTTTGGGTGTTTTATTAGGTTTGGAAGATTGGCGGACAGACAGTTTCTTCAATGCCTTGCATTTAGATTATCTTCAGAAAAAATATTGGCAGACGAAATATTCCGTTTCATTTCCACGTCTGCGTCCGGCTGAAGGAATCATCGAACCGAATTTTATTATGGATGATAAAGATTTGACACAATTAATTTGCGCTTACAGATTGTGGAATGAAGATTTAGAAATTTCGATTTCAACAAGAGAAAACGAGAAATTCAGAAACAATATTATCCCGATTGGCGTGACTAGTATGAGTGCTGGTTCCAAAACAAACCCGGGCGGTTATGTGGTTGATCCGCAGTCTTTGGAACAATTCGAAATCAGCGATGAACGTTCAGCCGAAGAAATTTCAAAAATCATAAAAAATGCAGGCTACGAACCTGTCTGGAAAGATTGGACAAAAGCATTTGTTTAAATTCCAATTTAAAAATTCCAAATTCCAACATCAATCTAAAATCTAAAATCAGAAATCTAAAATTAAAAAATGAGCATTATACAAGAATTCCTTCGTTACAACAGACAAACTATTCTGCCTGAAATTGGCGATGAAGGTCAGGAAAAACTAAAAAAAGCAAGAGTTTTAGTAATTGGAGCCGGTGGGTTGGGCTGTCCCATTTTACAATATATTGCAACTGCCGGTGTTGGTTTTATCGGAATTATGGATTTTGATACTATAGAAATTCACAATCTCCACAGACAGGTTTTATATACCGAAAATGAAATTGGAAAACAAAAATCAATTGCTGCCAGAGAAGTTGTTTCGAAACTAAATCCGTTAATTGAAGCTGTTGCAATTAATGAAAAACTTACTATTGAAAATGCTTCAAAAATTATTCAACAATATGATATTGTGGTGGATGGTTCAGACAATTTTACAACACGTTATCTGGTCAACGACACTTGTGTAAAACTTGGAAAACCTTTGGTTTATGGAAGTATTTTAAAATTTGAAGGCCAGATAGCCGTTTTTAATCATAATGGAAGTAAAAACCTTCGCGATTTATTTCCTGAAATGCCTGATCCAAAAGAGGTTCCAAATTGCAATCTGAATGGTGTTTTAGGAACTTTGCCCGGAATTATCGGTAATATTATGGCGCATGAAACCTTAAAACTGATTTTAGAATTAGCTACTTTAAAAAATGAAATAATAATCTTCAATACTTTAAACTGGAATTTTACAAAGCTGAATTTCTAGTCATAAAAATCATTTAAGTTAATTACGAAATACTTGAAACAGTTTCTGTTTTAGTAGAATTAATTTGTTAATATTGCCATAAAATTCAGCTTAAAAAGTTGCAAATTATATTCTTAAATGATTAAAATTTTTCGTTCCCTATTTCTTCTTTTCCTTCTGGTTTATACTGCGGGTACTGCTCAGAGTACAAAGCAAAAATCGTATATCACCGAAAAGAAAGATCTTTATGAAATTACTGTAAAAAATAATTTCCCTTCAGTTATTCTTTCTTCAACAGAAAAAAAATGGATTGGCGATAAAGATGACAAATCTGTTTCAGCAAACCGGATCACCTACTCAGATGCTTTTGAAAAAGTGTATGATATTGAAGCCTATAGTATTGCACCGGGAGGTAAAAAACAAAAAATAGGATATATAGGAACCGAAAACCGTGATATAGGTGAAATATTTGTTCATGATATGAAATTCAAATATTACACCTTCTTAAATCTTGAAGAAGGTTCTCAAACTTATTCTTTCTACAAAAAAGAATATAAAAAACCTCAGTTTTTAGACAGTTACTATTTTAAAGATTATCTGGAGTGTAAATCATCTCAAATTGTACTGAAAGTTTCAAAAGATATAGAAATCGGCTATGTGATTCAGGGAAATACCAGCAATGAAACGATTGAGTTTAAAAAGGAAACCGAAGGAAATTTCACGATTTACTCATGGCAGATGTTAAATACAGAAAAAGAAGAAAAGGAAAATAATGCTCCTCATTTTTCTTATTATAGTCCGCATGTTATTTTTTATATTAAAAACTATAAAAATGCTTCAGGAACACAAAATGTCGTTGGAACTCTGGACAATCTTTATCATTTTTATGCTGAAACCATTAAAGATATTAACAAGCAGGATCAAACTCTGGTAAAAGAAAAAACCACGGAGCTTGTTACCGGCCTTAAAACAGACTCTGAAAAAGCCAAAGCTCTTTTTGATTATGTTCAAAGTAAAATAAATTATGTTGCTTTTGAAGACGGAATGGGCGGATATATTCCGAGAGAAGCGGCCTCTGTATTGCAAAAAAAATACGGAGACTGTAAAGACATGGCTAACTTACTGAACGAAATGCTGCATTATGCAGGTATCGAATCTAATATTGCGTGGATTGGAACTCGTCATAATAATTATACTTATGAGAATGTTCCGAGTCCGATTGTAGACAATCACATGATTACTATTGCCAGAATTAACAATCAGGATGTTTTTCTGGATGCCACAGGCCAGTATTCCCTTTTTCCAAATGCAACCTCTTTTATACAAGGAAAAGAAGCTCTGGTAAAAGTAAATAACGAAGAATACAGACTAATCAGGGTTCCCGTTATTTCTTCTGATCAAAACAAAACAAACGGCAGAATCAAAATAAAATTTAACTCCAATTCTTTAACAGGACAAGCTGATTTTAATTTAAACGGATTTCTAAAAACACAGTTTCTCAGTGTCTATAAATCAACCGCTGACAAAAATGAAATGTTAAGAGATTACTTCGCCCGTTTCATTCAGAACATACAAACATCTGATGCAGCGATTACAAATGATGACTTATCGCAAAATCCTCTTGACATTCAATACCAGTTTGAACTAAACAAATGGGTTAAACAAACAGACAATCAGTTACTATTTAAACCTATTTTATTTTTTCCTTATTCTGATGCAAGAATTAATACCGAAAAAAGAAAAACACCTTTAGAAAACGATTTTAAGAAATCATTCTTCTTTGAATATGAATTTTCAGTTCCTGAAGGATATGCTGTAGATTTTCTTCCTGAAAACTTTAATTTCAGCAATGACTTTTTTCAGGCCTCTATCAGCTACAAAAAAGTTAATAACACTATCATTATAGAGCAAAAAATGGCCATGAATGTATTATTAGTCGAAAAAGCCAATTTTGAAATCTGGAATACTGCAATCAAAAATATTACAAAACAATACAATCAAAATATTATCCTTGCCAAAAAATGAAAAAACTAATTTTATTTACAATCCTTTTACTCAATCAGTTTGCTTTCTCACAGAAAGAAGAGGTAAAAAACTATACATGGGATGAAACACCCAAATTCAAAGAAATTCCGGCTGAATTCAGCACTTATCCGGCTGTTGTATTAAAAGACTACAGACTTTTTGAAAACAGAGTGGGAAGCTACACTTATAAAGCTTTTATCGTAAAACATCAGGCTATAAAAATTTTATCTGAAGCAGGAATCAACGAATATAATAAAGTAGCCATAAACAACCGTTATGTAAGGGATTACAGGGATCTGAGAGTTCGTGTAATTAAACCTGACGGGAAAATTGAAGAGCTTCCTAAAGAAAAAATTATCGAGAAAGAAGGAACCAGTGAAAAACAATTCGTTTTTGAAGGGGTTGAAAAAGGAGATATTATCGAGTATTTTTATGTGATTAAAGACTATCCGGATTTTAACGGTTCAGAATATTTCCAAAGAGATATTCCGGTACTTGACGCTAAATTTCAAATCAATAAAATTCCACAAGCCAGAACTTATACAGCGGCTTATAACGGAATGATTAATGAAAGTGCCGGCGATATTACTATTTATACGGCTAAAAATTTACCGGCCTATAAGTTTGAAAGAAATGCTGCAAATCTGGCAAATCTGGCAAAGGTGTACTACTTTGTTGATACCGCCCGAAATTATGATTATGTAAACTTCTACAATTCTCTTTACAGTTTTGCTGATGGTGTTAATGCCAAATCCATGATTAAAGGCTTTATTGCAGATTTTAAGCTTAATGACCCTGCACTTAGTACAGATGAAAAAATAAAAATCATGGATATATTTTTGAAAGAAAATATAGAAATAGATAAGCAATATAGTTACAAAAAAGTAATCGAAACCAAAAAAATGACTCCCAGAATGGTTTTATACTTTTATAAAGACGTACTGGATTATCTTAAAATTAAATATCAGTTTACAGCTTCTACAGATAAATTTGATGATAAATTTGACAGCAAAAATGTTATTCCCGAAGCTTTATCAGAACTTTTAATCTATATTCCTGAAACCAAAAAATACCTTTCTCCTTTTCTCTACTGGATGCCTTATGGCCAGCCCAATGCTGCTGCTGTAAACAATGAAGCTGTTTACTTTGATCAGGAACCACGTCAGCAGGTTACCTACGAATTTAAAAAGATCGAAAATGTTCTAATGGATGACAACGTTACAGAAGCCACCAGCGACATCACAATTGACGAGGATATGGAAACCGTTCTAGTCAATAAAAAAAGTACTTATACAGGATATCTTGCTGCTTACTTCAGATATGCCGTAAAGCATATCTCACAGGAAAAAATAAATGATTTTGTTAAAAACAACACATTTAGCGAAGTAGATGCTGAACTTCAAAAATATGTTTTTGAAAACAAAGAATACAAAAACAATTATGAACCTGAAAAGCCTTTTATTATCAACAGTGAAATAAAAGTTAAAGAATCATGGATCGAAAATGCCGGTAAAAACAATCTGATAGCTATTGGAAAAGTGTTGGGAAAACAAAAAAGTTTACATCAGGAAACCACCAGAATAAATCCTGTTGTATTGTCGTATCCAAAGAAAAACATAAACCACATTAATTTAACAATTCCGGCAGGCTATGACGTTAAAAACGTTTCTAATCTGGCTTTCAGCAAACAAATTAAAAATGATAATAATGAGGTTATCGGGGTATTTAAATCAAGTGCCGTGGTTGAAGGAAATATAGTCAAAATAGCCGTTGAAGAATCCTATAATTTTACTTACTTAGAAAAGGAAAAATACAATGAATACAGAGATCTTGTGGATGCTTTGTATGATTTCAACAATGTTTCACTGCTTTTAACAAAAACCAATTAGGTCATTTTTTTTAAAAGATGAATTCATCTCCAACGTTAATAATTCCGGAATTTAAACTCACAATATTAGTCCCAAATAAAACGGAGTTATTAACGTTTCTATAAGTGCTTAATGTCTTTAAAGGTTCTTTTTTTAGACGTCCGTTTTCCGGGTCATTGTTAACCATAATACATCTTTCGCAGGGTTTTATATTTCGAAACTGAACTCCTCCTATTTTGAAAGCTGTAAAATCGTCTTCTTCGTGAGCGTTTTTGGTACTTACGACAATGTTGGGACGAAATCTTTTGACGGTGATTTTCTCTTCTAATTTTCCATTTAAGAGATCAAGGCTTTCTGTTCCGATTAATAAATACGGATAACCATCTGCCAGACTCACATTAAAAGTCTCCTTTAATCTGGAACTTTCATGTTTACGAGCTCCGTTTTTAAGTATTTTGACCAATTTACATTCAAACCCCAAATGCCGGCTGAACCATTTTGAAGTTTCCGGATTTACCTCAGCCACTTCGCTTTTATCATCCCAGACATTTACTTCGATGGTATTTTCTAAAGATTCATCAATAGAAAATTCATGCTTTTGATCCTGAAAAGTAATACTGATTTTCCCCTCTGAAATCTGCGGATAAAACTGACTCATGATACGATGTTCTCTCTGTGTCAGCATTTGATTTTCAGCATCAATCAACATCCATCTGCGGTCGTTTTCAAATCCCATTTCTTCCGCCTTGGCGGATTGAATACTAATTCCGGCAAGGCTTTTAATTGGATAAATATAAATTTCTGTTACAACATGAATCGTACTCATCTTATTTACTGTTTAAAATAGTCATAAACTCTTCGCGGTCAATTTCACGACAGCCCAAACTGTCTAAATGCGGGTTATAAACCTGGCAGTCGAGTAATTTATAGTTTTCTTTTCTTAGATGATTTACCAAAGATATAAAACCTACTTTTGAAGCATTGGACACTTTAGAAAACATACTTTCACCACAAAAAATATGGCCTAGGTCAATTCCGTACAAACCTCCTACCAAAACATCTTCCTGCCAGACCTCAACCGATTTTGCAATTCCCTGATTATGCAGTTCGCAATACGATTCTACTATTTCATCTGAAATCCAGGTTCCGTCCTGACCGTCTCTTAATATCTGCTGGCAGTTTAAAATTACTTCTCTAAAACGGGTATTAAAGGTAACGGTAAAAATATTGCGGTTCAAAATGTTACGCATGCTTTTGGAAATATTCAGTTCATCGAGAAACAAAACCATACGAGGATCCGGAGCCCACCAAAGAATAGATTCCCCTTCATTGAACCAGGGAAAAATACCTCTTTTATAAGCAAGCTTTAATCGTTCCGGGCTTAAATCACCACCCACTGCCAATATCCCTTCTTCGTCAGCTTCTGTAACAGGAGGAAAATATAAATTATCAAATAAAAAATACATCTTTTAAAATATTCAATTTTGAAAAATTACAAAAACGAAATTTCAAATTCCAGTTTTTCACAATCCTGAGATTTTGTAAAAGCTCAAAAAGCAAAATTCCAAATTCCAAATTCAACTGAATGAATTGGAATTTGGAATTTAACATTTATTGGAATTTAAACCTCTCTTAGAACGGTAAATCGTCTGGTTCGTCTTCGTTTAAACTGGCTGCCGGAGCAAAGGTCTCTGCACTTGGCATCGCAGGTGACTGTGCAGGTGCTTCTGCTGCTAATCTTTCAATTCTCCAGCCCTGAATACTATTGAAATATCTGGTTTCTCCTTGTGGATTAACCCATTCTCTTCCTCTTAAATTGATAGAAACTTTTACTGCCTCTCCTTGCTTATAGCTGCTTAATAAATCGCATTTATCTTGTGTAAATTCGATTAAAATGTGCTGCGGATACTGCTCATCTGTAGTAACTACTAATTCTCTTTTTTTGAATGAAGCACTAACTTGCTGCTCAGGATTAACCACTTTTACTTTTCCTATAACTTCCATCTTCGTCTATAATTATTTATTGTTTCTTACTTATCTTTTGGCTAAAAGCACTTTCCAGGCTGAAGCAACATCTTCTTTATCCAGATATTTTTTGGCTTCTAAATGAATTTTTTCCTGATCATCTGAGCTTAAAACTCCTTTTACGGAAAAATTTTCTTTCACAAATATACTAACTTCTTCTTTTGTAGGCAAGGCTTCAATGTTACCTAATTTTCCGAGATCATTCCCGTCAAACACAGCGCTTTCCTTAACAAAATTAGGAATTGCATCTACTCCGACGCCCAGAGTTGTGAGTGGTTTTGCGACTTCAAAAAGTCCCTGATTGGATCTTGAATACCAGTTTCCGCCCAGTCTCGAAACCAAATCTATCTTATGCTGGTCAATAGCTCCGTTTTTATCCAAAACCGATTCGTGGATATGAATTTTCACTACTTCACATAAAATCAGGTTCCCGGCTCCTCCTTCAGTTCCTAACGGAATAATCTGCGTAATCTTACATTCAAATTGTACCGGTGATTCTTTCACCCTATACGGCTTTACGAAATCAGACGGTATTTGTGTTAAACCGGCTTTTACAAATTCATTTACACCTTCACCATATTCTGTACTCGCTAACGAAGTCTGCTGTACCAGATCATAATTAACCACATTTATCACTACCTCTTTGGTAGCTTCTGCGTTAATTAAGGTGTGTTTGACCGTATTGTCCCGCACACGCCTTGAAGGTGAAAAAACCAAAATGGGCGGATTAGCACTAAATACATTAAAGAAACTAAAAGGCGACAAATTTGGTATTCCCTTCTCGCTGATGGTACTTGCAAAAGCAATCGGTCTTGGACCTACTGCACTTTGGAGATACCCTTGTAACTGTGCCGTTGGTATCTCTTTTGGATCGATGCTAATCATATTTTTTTGGTTTAACCGAACCTCATTCCGGTCATACAAAAGTATAGAAAACCTTCAATTAGAAGAAATAGTTTTAAAAGATTCAGACAAAAATCTTTTAAGGCCCTGTAAAATATAAAATGTGTTTATTTCGTTATATTTATACCTCAAAACTTAGTTTATGCGCTTTTCCGAAAGTAGAAATACAACCCGCTGGATCATCATTTTTGTTTCCTTTTCCATCATTGCTTTGATTTTGTGGAACACTTATACCTTTTTCCAGATATTTAAAAATGAGGAACGTTTAAAAATGAACCTTTGGGCCAATGCGCAGAAAAAAGTGATCAATTCTGATGAAAATACTGATCTGGATTTACCCCTTGAAATTTTAAACAATAATACTTCTGTCCCGGTAATGCTGGTGATGTATGACAAAATTATTAATTCGGTTAACGTTCCGGATCATGTTATAAACGACCCAAAAGAATCCCTGTCATTTCTTAATAATCTGAAAAATGAAAATGATCCTGTTATAATTGAATATGCACCGGGAAAATTCCAGCAGATCTATTACGGAAATTCGGCTTTACTGAACAAACTGAAATACTATCCGGTTGCTTTATTGCTCATCATTTTTTTATGCGGTGCCCTGGTTTACAATTTTTACAAAAGCACGAAAATTGCAACCCAAAACAAATTATGGGCAGGAATGGCCAAAGAAACAGCCCATCAGATTGGTACACCATTGTCCTCTTTAATTGGCTGGATTGAAATTTTAAAAACAGAAGAGATCGACCAGTCTATTACTTTGGAAATTGAAAAAGATGTAGAACGTTTACAGACTATTACGGATCGTTTTTCTAAAATTGGCTCTGTTCCCGTTTTAGAACCCCGCGATATTGTAGCCGAAACTTTATATACTTTTGAATATTTACAATCCCGTTTTTCCAAACAGGTGAGTTTTACCTATAAAGTTCCTGAAAACCTTATTTATGCCCTGATCAATCCCACACTGCACAGCTGGACTATTGAAAACCTGGTTAAAAATGCTATTGATGCTATGAAAGGAAAAGGAAGTCTGGAACTTCAGATTGAACAGGATTCGCATCAGGTTAAAATAAATGTAAAAGACTCCGGAAGCGGTATTTTAAAAAAGCAATTCAAAACTATTTTCGAACCCGGATTTACAACTAAAAAACGCGGCTGGGGACTGGGTCTTTCCTTAACCAAAAGAATTGTGGAAGAATATCATAACGGAAAGATCAAAGTACTTCATTCTGAAATAGGCAAAGGAACTACTTTCCAGATTAGTTATAAAATAAACGAACCTGTTTAAATCACGCACATAAAAAAACACCAACTCTTTTGGGAATTGGTGTTTACTGTATTATTGCTTTATTTTAAAGATTGGACTGAATGTCTTTGGCCAATGCTTCAAATTCTTCTTTTGAAAGTGATACTTTGTTCTGAAAACGCATTTCGTCCATTTCATTTAACGGAATCAGGTGTACGTGCGCATGAGGAACTTCCAGTCCTACAACGGCAATACCGATTCTTTTGCACGGAACGGTCTTTTCCAGAGCTGCTGCAATTTTTTTAGAGAACTTCATTAACCCTAAATACTGTTCTTCTTCCATATCAAAAATCTTATCGATTTCTTGTTTCGGAATACAAAGTGTATGTCCTTTAGCATTTGGGTTAACATCTAAGAAAGCTAAGAAATTCTCGTCTTCAGCGATTTTATAAGCCGGAATTTCTCCGTTTACTATTTTAGTAAATATGGAACTCATGATTTATTCGTTTATTTGTTTAACCGTTTAATCGATTTAACGGTTAAGCAATTAACCGATTAAACTATAGAAAATTTATTCTCTTGTAATTTCAAGAATTTCAAATTTCAAAGTACCGTTTGGCACTGTGATTTCGGCAATTTCGCCTACAGATTTTCCAAGTAACCCTTTTCCGATAGGAGACGTTACCGAAATTTTTCCTGTTTTCAGATCGGCCTCACTTTCTGCAACAAGCGTATATTTCATTTCCATTCCGTTGCTCTGGTTTTTAATTTTTACATTAGAAAGAACCAAAACTTTAGAAAGGTCTAATTGAGATTCGTCAATTAATCTGGCATTTGCGTATACTTCTTCAAGTTTAGCAATTCTCATTTCTAATAAACCCTGCGCTTCTTTTGCAGCATCATATTCGGCATTTTCAGATAAATCGCCTTTATCTCTTGCGTCTGCTATATCTTGAGATGCCTTAGGACGCATTACACTCTTTAAATGCTCCAATTCATCTTTTAACTTTTTTAAACCATCAGCGGTATAATAAGATACTTTACTCATAACTTCATCGTTTATATAAATAGAAAAAATCCCATCGGGACGGGATTTTGTATTACAAATATACTATTATTTTTAATAGTACATAATTATATGTTAATCATATAAAATTCAAATCTAAATAAATTATTTTTGTTTCACTAATTCTTATTAAAATAATGAAAAAAATCTGGCCCTTACTTCTGATTGTTTCTGTGCTTTTCTCATGCGGCGGCGGTGAACGTAGCAACAATAATCCTTACATACCCAATTACAACGTAAACCTGTCTGTAGACATGAACCTGCCGGCTTATTCCAACCTTAAATTTGTAAGTAATGCTGTAATTGTTCCTAACTACGGAGCGAAAGGAATTATTATTTTTAACGCCGGAAGCGGATACAATGCCTTCGATGCAGCCTGTCCTAATCAGGAAATCAGTTCGTGCAGCGCTATGACCATAGACGGAATCAATGCCGTTTGTTCCTGTGACAAAACTTCGTACAGTTTATTTACAGGTCTTGGAGACAAAGAATATCCTTTAAAACAATATAAAGTTCAGGTAAGCGGAACCGTGATTCGTGTTTACAATTAAAATAAAAAAAGCCTGAAAATTTAAACTTTCAGGCTTTTTTATTTAGAACTTCAATGTCAGTCCGGCAAGGAAATTAATTCCGGCCTGCGGATAATAGTACGGATAAATATCCCACATAGCTCCGTTTGAAACATATTTCTTGTCTAAAATATTATTTACCAAACCGGTAATCATAATCGATTTAAAGATTGATTTTGGTTTTATTTCATAAGAAACATTCAAATCGTTTACAAAATAATCGGCCAGCTTCGCTTCGGGCAATTCTATATTATTCATATACTGTTCCCCTACATATTTTTGCAATAAAGAGACATGCAGGTTCTGAATTGGACTGTACACTATTATATTTCCTGCGATAACTTCAGGTGAATAGGCAATTTTGGTAGTTCCGTAAAATTCTCCCCCCACGGCCAGGTCTACATTTTTATTACTGCTTAAAGTAAAATTAGGACGGATAATCAATTTCTCCGAAAGCGAAATTGTCGCATCAAACTCAAATCCTAAACGATAGCTTTTATCTGTATTGGAACGAATTGGAGCCCCAACATCATCTAATCTTCCGGTTAAAATCAGCTGGTCTTTATAGCTCATACAATAAAAGTTAGAATTCAGCTGGAATTTCTCTGAATTAAATCTCCAGCCTAATTCAAAATCATTCAGTTTTTCAGGTTTTACGTTTCCGCCTTCATAATCGGTTCTGTTAGGTTCGCGGTTCGCTCTTGCGTATGAAAAGTAAATCGTGTTTTGTTCATTGATCTCAAAGTTTACTCCTGCTTTTGGATTAAAGAAATTAAACGTATCATCTACCAGACCTGTATCATAACTATTGGCTTTGTATTGTACTCTTCGGTATTGCAGATCTCCATAAAAGCTTATTTTTTCGGCTAACTGATAATTGACTTTCGCGAAAACATTCCCGTCAGTTTTAGTAGAGAAATCATCATAATAATGATCTCCTAATTCCGATTCTGAAGCATATCTTGCCCAGATTACTTTTCCATAATGATCTCCTTCGTATTTATTCCAGCCTCCGCCAAAAATAGCGTCCAGTTTTTCTTCTTTATACTTTACCGAAAAAGTAGTTCCGTAGAAATCATTGTCTAACCATTTCTGACGAATCAGATCTGTCCCAGGTACTAATTCCCCCGAATCATTCTCGACCATTTTTGTAGGCTCAATTGGCCCATAACCTTCAATTGGTTCATCGTATTTATAATTTTCGTAGTAACCCAGTCCTTTTGTATAGTGCAAAGCCACATTAGTACTCCATTTGTCCGACCATGATTCACTCCAGTGCAGCTGATAATGATCTTGTTGGTAATTGTCCGTTTCATTATCATAGAAACGTGTATTTCCAAATTCGTCTTTATACTTTCCGGCAGAATTATAAGTGCGGTTTTCGTTTAAGGTTTCTCCGTCTATTCCGTTCCAGGATTGGTATGTTTTTTCGGTTCCGCCAAAAACCAGTGCTTTAATTAAAGTGGTTTTCCCTACATAAGTTCCCTGCAGAAAATAAGACTTTAAGTCTGAACTCGCCCGGTCTACATAACCATCAGATTTGATAGTAGACAAACGTCCTGCAAGTTCAAAATGATCGTTTAATAAACCGGTACTGAATTTTACGGTATTCTTATTAGAGTTAAAACTTCCGTAAGAACTGGAAATTTCACCTGTTGGTTTAGACGCATAACTATCTGTCAGCATATTTAAACTGGCACCAAAAGCTCCGGAACCATTTGTAGAAGTCCCTACCCCGCGCTGCAGCTGCAGACTTTCTACAGAAGAAGCAAAATCGGGCATATTTACCCAAAAAGTGCCCTGACTTTCCGCATCATTATACGGAATTCCGTTTATGGTAACATTTACCCTTGTAGCATCGCTTCCTCTCACCCTGATTCCGGTATATCCTATTCCTCCTCCGGCATCGGAAGTGGTGACAACAGATGGCAGGTAATTCATTAAAACCGGAATATCCTGTCCCAGGTTTCGGTATTTGATCTCCTTTTTATTCATATTACTAAACGTAACCGGAGTTTTTGAAGTAACACGAACCGCAGAAACCAGTACATCATCCAGCTGGTTTACTTTGGTTGAATCTTGCTGTTGCGCAGAAGAAATAAGAGTAAAGAAAATAGAGAATAGAGTAAAGAAAATAGATCTGCTTCGGCTTACATTATAAACCTCTGAACCTTTGTACCTCAGTACCTTTGTACCTTGAACAGTACCTTTAAAATAAGTTTTCATTCGTAAAGAATTACGAATAAAAGGGGGAATTATTCTTTTGTTAAAATTAATAAATGTGTTTCACGACAAAATAAAGTGTGCACGCTCGACAGTGTCGTTTTTCCCTTAGCAACATTACTCGCTCAGGTTCTTTGGGTATGATCTCAGCTCGTTATTTAGAGCACCCCTTTGAGACAGTGCAAATATAGAAAAGTATTAAGATAAATGTATTAAGTATTTAGTTTTTTAGTTTTTTGAAATTTCTTAATACTTAATTCTGTAGTCTTAATACTAAAAATCAGGTTTTCTGCGTGACCGCTTCAGATCAGACAGATTCTTTTTGTCTTTGATCCTTTTTTTAATTACCGCTTTCGGAACTTTTGTAGCTTTTCTTACTTTGGGCACATACAGCCCTTTTCTGATGATTTCCAAAAACCGTTTCGTAACAATTTCTTTATTCTTGAGCTGGCTCCGGTCTTCATCGCAATTTAGGATCAAAATGTTATCAGAAGTTAAACGGGCTGCTATGTTTTGTTTTAAAAGTATTTTTTCATCTTCAGATAAAGCCTGTGAAACTTCCAAATCAAAAGTCAGTACTACTTTTGACGAGACTTTGTTCACATTCTGCCCTCCGGAACCGCTGCTTCGAACGGCTTTAAAACCTAATTCTGATATGATTTTATCGTTATCCATTATTGGGGCTGGTGCGCCGGTTTTAATAAATCGTTTACTGTTTTTACCGGATTAAAAGTAATTAAAGGAACAGCCGCAAAAACAGTCAGCCAATTGGCCATCGAACCATTCCATAAGCCTGGAAGTTCATAGCTTTTTACCGGTTTTCCGTCGACACTTTTCTCTACTATAAAACCGGATTTTTCGTCAACAAACTGCTTTAAATCGAATTTTTCGCCTTTATAATTTTTAATCCCGCATACTAAATCTACCGGATTAAAATGGGTTGCGGCTTCTAAAATTTCGAGTTGTTTTTTGTTGGTCAAATCAATCTGTGACGATTCTACTATCTGCAGCGAAACTTCTCCTTTTTCATTCATTACCCAAAATGGTCCGCCGCCCGGTTCTCCTTCATTTCGAACCATTCCGCATACCCGTATCGGACGGTCTAACAACTCCCTGATTTTTGTTAGTTTATTCTCAAAAGTAAACTTATTAAAATCTTTCGTCAGTTGAATGTTCAGTTGTTGTGTTACAATCTCTACAATTTCAGCAAGGTCATTTTCGGTTACTTTATTTTCTTCAATTGCTTTCAAATAACCAAATACTTTTTGCTGTAAAGCTATTAAAACACCTCCCAGTGCTTTTTTATACAAAGTAATCTTGTCAATATGATTTTGAATTACATTATCAATATTTTTAATAAAAATAATGTCCGAGTCCAGGTTGTTCAGGTTCTCGATTAAAGCACCGTGTCCGCCTGGTCTGAAAACCAGATTTCCACTTTTATCCCTGACAATCTTATTTGTTTCATCTACGTTAATGGAATCTGTACTTTTATTTTGATACGAATACCCAATATTAATTGTAACTCCTGAAGGTTTTTCTACTTTTTCCTTAACCTCATCTACTGCTTTTTCAAATAACTCCTGATGGATTTCTGAAACGGTAAAATGCAGGTTTGATGATTTTTTTGCCGTGGCATAATGTACACATTCATTTAAATGCTCCTCAATAGGATTGGCAATATGAGTTGGATATTTATGAAAAGGCAGGATTGCTTTTGGTTTATTGGCCGAATGAAAGTAATCGGAACGCAGCAGCAGTTCTATGAAATAATAGTTTTTATAATCTCTTTCCAGATTCTCAAAATCAGGGTAGATTTCTCTTAGTTTTTTATCTACAGCATCAAAAAAAGGAAACTTCTCCATTCCAACAATAAAAATGGCCAGTTCTTTTTCTTTCTTTCTATTGATGTAGGCATTTATAGTTTCTTTCTGAATATCAAAATCATTTATAAAGGCAGTCAGAAATTTGAACATACGAGTTGCAGCGCCAGAAGCCGGAACGAATTTTTTAATTTTCAATTCTTCTTTCTGACTTTCAAAAAAGGCCGCTTTTTCTTCAAAATCGCTTTCCGACAAACTTAAAATCCCGTTATCGACTGTTGCCGGGCTTATTAAACTGCTTTTGGCTATTCCGTTTTTAAAAATATCCAGCTGCTTTAGAATATTTTCGAAAGGAATTCCATGATTGTATATTTCTACAAAATCTTCAGATGACAGCCCTTTTTCTTTTAAGGCATTTAAAGCGTCTACAATTTGTACAGCCTTGGTCAAACGGCTTTCTTTATCTCCAGAAAGCGTTATAAAAGGTTTTTTAGTATCAATTAAAGTCTGTTTGAAAACTGAAAACACGGTTTCTCTTCCTTCCGGAGTGTCACGAATGTCATCTTTCTCCCAGGGAACATCAATATCCGTAAGGAAAAACAAATCATATTCATGTTCCAGAGCCGCCTCATGTAAAAACGGATCACTAAAACCGTAATATACTTCAGAGAAAACTTTAGTTACCATTAAATTGGTATCGCAAAACAAGTATTTTTTTGCTGCTGCAAGTTTTTCGTTTTCAAGTGCAGTCTGTCCGTAAGCAATAGGCATCATATCATCGGCTGTACAGATATGCTGATTTTCTTCCCATTTTTCCTGCAGGTAATGGCGTGCAAATTCCGGAACCCAGTCTGTTTCGTAATAATCTGCCAATTGTTTTGCCAAGGTTGTTTTACCTGTGCTTTCAGGCCCAAATAAAGCAATTTTTATGATAGTTGTTTTTTGCTGTCTAAGATTTTTCTCCATTCTAAATAAGCTGAAATAGCCAAAATTGTAAAAATTAAATACTGAAGTGACAGCATCCCTAAGCCTCTGTAAGCATAAAGCGGCACTACGATAATATCGCCGATAATCCAAAGGGTCCAGTTTTCAATTTTTTTACGCGCCATATACCACATACCTGCGAAAAAAATACCGGATGATATCATATCAACATAATTGTCATTATGTATTTCATAACCGAAATACTTATAAATCCCGAAAACTACGAAAATGGTTACGAAAAACAATGCCGCACCAATTATTTTTTCATTAAAATTTGTTCTGGTAATGGGAAGGTTATCTTCTACTGTTCCTCCTTTTGCCCAGACATACCAGCCATAAATGCTCATAATGGAGAAATAGCCATTAATAATCATATCGCCAATATAACCTGCCACATACAAAAGATAAACCGATATTACGGTAGCAATCAAACCTGTCGGATATACCCAGATGTTTTCTTTCTTAGCAAACCAGACACTTAAAATGCCGCATACAAAGACCAAAAATTCCAGAATGATGTGCCATAGCGGTGCATTTTTATAACTGTTCAGAAAAAAGTCAATCATTTTTAGTGGTATTTTAAAGGCGGTTAATTTTTAGGAATCAAAAAAATGGCTGTCATTTTCAAAAGCAGTTCCAATTACTACTAAATCGGCGCCGGCATTATACGCATTTTTAATTCCCTGCAAATCTACGATTCCTCCTCCAACAATAACAGGAATTTCTATGTTTTGGGCTATCAGTGAAATCATTTCAAGCGGAACCGGATTTTTAGCACCGCTTCCGGCTTCTAAATAAATCAGTTTGTTTCCTAACATTTCACCAGCCTGTGCCGTAGCAAGTGCCAGATTAAGATTATTGCGGTTAAGCGGTTCGGTTTTACTAACACGGGCAACGGCTGTCTCGTTACCGCTTTCAATCAAAATATAACCTGTAGAAACAACTTCAAGATTTGTCTTTTTTAAAATTGGAGCAGCCTGCACCTGATATTCTATTAAATAATCGGGATTTCGGCCGGACAATAACGATAAAAACAAAATAGCATCGGCCTGTGGTGAAATCTGTGAAGGGTCTCCCGGAAATAACACAACAGGCAGGTTTGTTTTATATTTTAACCGGGTAATCAAATCTTCGAGAATGGTACTCTGAACGATGCTTCCGCCTACAAATATATGTGTCGCAGGAGACTGATTTATTTTATCTGATAAATGATCCAGATTCTCCATGACAATTTTATCGGGGTCTAAAAGTATAGCCAATAGCTTCTGATCCTTCTTTTTTGCTTCTAAAATCTGCTGATGGATTGTGGTACGTATTTTTTGTTCCATAATGGCTGTAAAAGTAAAAAGTTTTTAACGTAGAAGAACTATTATGAATCAATTATCTTTGTAAAGTCTGTATTAACAATCTCCGAAAACTAATATATGATTACATCTGAATTACTAGAAAAATACGGTGCCTTAAAAAAATCCTTTGCCAAAAATGACATTGTTTTTGAAGAGGGAAACCTGCCGGCACATTATTATCAGATTGTTTCAGGTGAAATTAAAATGTGCAATTACAATGATGACGGACGTGAATTTATTCAGGGTATATTCTATAAAGATCAGTCTTTTGGAGAACCGCCTCTATTTCTGAACCAAAAGTATCCCGCCAATGCTATTGCGGTTGAAGATTCTGAACTCCTGCTGCTTTCTAAACCCGGTTTCATGAAACTTCTGGAAGAAAATCCGGTTATCAGTATAAAAATAATCGAAAACCTTGCCCAGCGATTGTATTATAAATCTGTTATGGCAGCCGAGATTTCTACCCATGAACCGGAACATCGTGTTTTAAAATTAATCGATCACGGAATTGCTTATTTTAATTTTCAAAAAGAACCTCACGGGTATTTAATCAATTTTACCAGACAACAGATAGGCGACTTAACAGGTTTACGGGTAGAAACGGTTATCAGAACCATAAAAGCTCTGGAAAAAAAAGGCGAACTGAAGATTATTAACCGAAAAGTATACCGATAAAATAGTTCTTGTTTTATGATTTTAATCATAAAATGCAGTCGTATTGCGGGCGTATCTTTGTCATATAAAAATCTGAATATCATGACACTATATCAAACCACATTCGACATTTTCAATAAAAATTATATGGGTTCTGCTGCAATGGCAGTAATTGGACAAAGCTGTTTAGGCGGTGCTGCTGCCATGTATGTGCTGGCTAACGGAACTTCAATCCCTCAAATGATACAACTTGCTGTTATTGTACTGGCCTGTATCTTTGTAAACACTTCAATTCTGGCGCAAATGAAACACAAAGTTGTTTTTAACCTTTTGCTTCTTAGTGCTTTTTTAAGTGTAGCGCTTATTCTTTTAAACACTTTTATTCTGTGAAAAAGCAAATAGAAAACAGAGATGATATTGCCTTTCTGGTCAATCAGTTCTATGCTAAAATAAGAGCCGACAAAGAAATCGGCTTTTATTTTAATGAAATGATAACCGATTGGGAGGCACATCTTGAAAAGCTGACGGATTTTTGGCAGACCAATTTATTTGCGGTAAAAAAATACAAAGGTAATCCGCATGAGGTGCACAATGAAGTTGATGCCCATTTTAATGAAAAAATTACGGCAAACGAATTTGGAATCTGGCTCAATCACTGGTCTCAGACACTGGACGAACATTTTGAAGGCGAAAACGTAGAAACTTTAAAACGACGTGCCAGCAAAATGAGTACATTTTTGTACATGAGCATGTTTAAACACCGGCAAAAAGAAAGTGAGGTTTAAAACTGTCACTGAGACTGTCTGCTAAAAACTACTTTTCAAAAGCATAAACCAAAGTAAAATTACCCTCAAAATGATCTGATTTGATTTCCTGATAATGCACACTGAAATCTTTGATAAGATCATCAAAATGAAGACTTGCCTGCGTTTGGGTTCTATCTAAAGAAAAGTCCCCAACTTTAATATGATCTTTAAAACTTATCCCTTTCTCATTCCTGATTTTAAAGATCGCCTCTTTGGCTCCCCAGATAACGGTAAGTTTTTTAATGTATTCTTCTAAAGCATTGGGATTTAAATAGTCAAACTCGGTATCAGTGAATTTATCTGCAATGCGGAGAATTTTTTCGCGCTGCAGTTCCATATCGATTCCCACTTTTTCATGACTTATAATAATCGCTGCAAAATGATACGAATGAGTTATCGAAATGTAGTTATGACAATCAAAATAAGGTTTTCCAAATTCATCATAATGCAGGTCTTTATCTGTAAAACCCATTTCCTGAATCAGCATACGAACACTTAAAAAAGCACGCTGATGCATTTGCGATTTCATTCCGTCCAGTCTTCGTTGTGTCTTTTCTTTTAAGATAACACTGCTATACAATTCCTCAAAGGATTCTGTTATTTCCCAAATTAAGATTCTAGTTGTTTCGTTGAATTGTATGGTTTGAAATAGAGGCATTCGTATTATTCTTTATGGTTCTTATTTTTCTAACCATATAAGTCATCTAAGAAAATATAACTGCAGGGTCAAAAAAGTACATTAGTAAATATAAGTAATTCACAGCAAAGGTAATTATTTAAGAATCTTTTTTAAATGAACTGATATGTCTTATCCGGTTTAAATCGATTCGTAAACTAACAATCTATAGATTAAGATTTTAAAGATTTCACAAATCTTACAGAAAGTAGTAAAAATAAAAAGCTATTCCTTAAATTTGCAAAAATTTTACAATACAAATATACTATAAATGAGTACAACGACTACGCCTTATGTGGCTTATAAAGTAAAAGACATTTCTCTGGCTGCCTGGGGAAGAAAAGAAATTGAACTAGCTGAAGCTGAAATGCCAGGTTTAATGGCACTTCGCGCAGAATATAAAGACGAGCAGCCATTAAAAGGTGCCCGTATTGCCGGATGTTTACACATGACTATTCAAACTGCTGTTTTGATTGAGACTTTAATTGCTCTTGGTGCAGAGGTTACCTGGTCTTCTTGTAACATTTTCTCTACTCAGGATCAGGCTGCTGCTGCTATTGCTGCTGCCGGAATTTCTGTTTACGCCTGGAAAGGTCTTGACGAAGAATCATTTGACTGGTGTATTGAGCAGACTTTATTCTTTGGTGAAGACAGAAAACCATTGAACATGATCTTAGATGACGGTGGAGATTTAACAAACATGGTTATCGATCGTTACCCGGAATTAGTTCCTGGAATCAAAGGTCTTTCTGAAGAAACTACAACTGGTGTTCACAGACTTTACGAAAGAGTAAAAGCCGGAACTTTACCAATGCCTGCAATCAACATTAACGATTCTGTTACTAAATCTAAATTTGATAACAAATACGGATGTAAAGAATCTGCTGTAGATGCTGTACGTCGTGCAACTGACTTAATGTTAGCTGGAAAAAGAGTAGTAGTCTGCGGATACGGTGACGTTGGAAAAGGAACTGCAGCTTCTTTCAGAGGTGCTGGTTCTATCGTAACAGTTACTGAAATCGATCCAATTTGTGCTTTACAAGCTGCAATGGACGGTTATGAAGTTAAAAAATTAAACACTGTAATTGCTAATGCTGATATCATCATTACCACTACAGGAAACAAAGATATCGTTCTTGGAGAGCACTTCGAACAAATGAAAGACAAAACGGTTGTTTGTAACATCGGACACTTCGATAACGAAATCGACATGGCCTGGTTAAACAAAAACCACGGTGCTTCTAAAATCGAAATCAAACCTCAGGTTGACAAATACAACATCAACGGAAAAGATATCATCATCCTGGCTGAAGGTCGTTTAGTAAACCTTGGCTGTGCTACAGGTCACCCAAGTTTTGTAATGAGTAACTCATTTACCAACCAGACTTTAGCTCAAATCGAATTATGGAACAACAGTGCCGCTTACAAAAACGAAGTGTACATGTTACCAAAACATTTAGATGAAAAAGTGGCTGCTTTACACTTAGCTAAATTAGGCGTTGAATTGGAAGTTCTAAGAGAAGATCAGGCTGCTTATATTGGTGTTGAAGTTCAGGGGCCATTCAAACCGGAATACTACAGATATTAATCTAATTTTAGATTTCTGAGTTTAGATTTTAGATTATCTAAAAACATATTCAAACCCGACAGTTTTAAAAAACTGTCGGGTTTTCTTTTTTAATTTCCCTTCTTAATTACTATTAGAATCTCACACCATTTAAAATATAATCCTACATTTGGGTACCAAAACAAAACTTACATCCTAATTATGAAAAACCTTTTTATTGTAGTGTTTTTAATGTCACTGCCTTTTTTGGGTTCGGCACAAGTCTATAACCAGCAAATGCATATGCAGCAGGTCAGAAGCATGCATCAGCAGATGAACAATCAAAACCAGAAATGGGCCAGCGAACGTGCCAGATCAAATCAGCAATGGCAGATGAGATCAATGATGAACCAAACCAATAAAATTGAAGCTTCTGAAAGCAGATTAGCCAAAGAAGAAAAAAACAAAAAGAAACTGGAAGAAAAAACAGAGAAACTTAACGCTGATCTGAAAACAAAACAGGACGAACTAAACAATCTAAAAAACAATCCGGATAACCCTGATCTTCAAAAAAACATCGAAAAATCAGAACAGAAAGTTACAAAGGCCGAAAAAAAATTAAATAAAGCCAATGCAAAACTGGAAGAAAGTTCTAAAAAAACCGATGACTTTAAGAAACAAATAGAGACTTATAAAGCCGAAAAAGAAGAACTGACCAAAAAACACGAAGAAGAAAACAGACTTAAAGAAGCGGAGAAAAAGAAAAAAGAAGAAGAAAAGCAGCAAAAAGCAAAATAAAAACCTTTTTACCAAAACTAAAGCCTCGTGCAGATGATCCCGCAGGAGGTTTTATTCTTTTTATGTCAATTTTACATTATGAACGAAGAAGATATTCTACAAACCACCTTCAGACTGAACTGTGAATTACTGGAAGATATTGCCGCTGTGAATTCTCATGATCTGGAAACAAAATTTGGAATCAGTCCCGCTGTTTTCCAAGAAATCAAAGAAGAATTATTCGAATATTTTGGAACCGAAGAGCTGCCCGGACTCAAAATCCAAAAAAGCCATTTCAGCCTCTTTAAATATGATTCTGGCGAAGGTTTTGGTATTGAAGCAAAATTATTTACAGCAGACAATAAAGAAACAGAACTGAGCCTGCACACAGAATTTACTACTAAACTAAAATACCGGTTACTTGAAGTAATGTAATACTTTGTAATACCCCAAAACTACCTATGATTGAAAAAATTTCATGTGAACTGCATGGCTCAAAAGAGATGTCTTTTTCCTGTATTCATATTGCAATCGCTATAGATTCAAAAGAAAAAATCGGTTTTTTCTATTCAGAAGCTGAAGAAGATTTACCCCAAATTGCCTGGTGTGGTGCCTGCGAACAATGGCTTTTGGATAACGGCGAAGAATGGAATGATGCTTTTGAAGCTCAGGCCGATTTTAAAATGTTATGTGCTGATTGTTTTGAAGAAGCTAAAAAAATGCAGTTAGAAAATCCTGCCTATTAAATATAAGTTTACATTTGGGTATCTAAAAACTCTTTCTGCTTTTTATATGAAAAGACTATTACTGGTTTTAATTACTTTATCGTTAGGCTCCTGCGCCACTATTTTCAATAGAAAAACCCAAAATATTTCTATTTCTTCAAATTCTGCAAAGGCAAAGGCCAAAGTCAATGATAGTCTCTATACTTTACCTGCTGAAATAATCGTTAAACGATCCAAAAAAGACTTAGCTGTTGAGTTGATTTCCGATAGTCTTACCAAAACCTATACTCTTAAACCTTATATAAATGCAAAGTTTCTCTACGGAAATTTACTTTTTCTTGATTTTTTCCCACTAGGATATATAACCGATTTTACAAATCAGAAAAGATTTTCTTATCAGGATAAAATTGAGCTGAACTTCAAGGACACAACTGAGGTAATAAAAACAAACCGAAACAAAAAAATGGACCGTTTCAGAGATCATTTTTCAAAAAGATATCCTGTTGAAAAAGGACAAATTAATATTGTGGCCGCTATTCCGTGGATCAATAATTTTCATTTGGAACCTGCCGGAGAATCTGCCGTTAACAAAACCGGTTTTGGCGGTTTTTCAACCGGTGCGGAATATTTTTATACAAACAGCAGATATTTAGCTTTTGATTTCAGGGCAGCAACTCCTTTTATGGCTCCTCTTCCGCTTCCAATAGAATCTTTTGATGAATATGAAAGAATGTACTCTTTTAGTTTTGGTCTGACAAACAATCATAAACTTAATCGCTTTTCAGTTGGTTACGGGTTAAATTATTCTTCAAACACCTGGTTTAAGCATTATGGATCTGAAGATGGGATTTCAAGACCAAGTGTCACCAAAAAAAATAAAGCATTAGGAGTGACACTAAATAGTTATTATCAGGTTAGTTCTTTATTTTTTATAGGTTTAAATTACAATCAAAGTATAATTCCTCTAAATTCATCAGCAGGCGGTCATCCGCTGGAGCATGTCATTTCTTTGGATTTTGCCTTTAAATTTTCGCCTAATAAACGCAGACATTGATTTTTTTTTAAAATAAACACAAAACATCAGAATATTCACTGTTAAAATACGTTGCATTATTATATCATATTAAATTCTGTTTTATGAACCGTATTTGTATTCTCTGCATCATTCTCTTTTTAAAAATATCAGTATCTGCCCAAAATAAAGATATCTGGATTTCATTTTGGAATAAAGATACTACGCTGATTGGATTTAAAGACAAAAACGGCAGTATCAAAATTGAACCTAAATTTATAGGGATGACCATTGCTCGTAAATTTGAAGATATAATAGCTGTTACCGAAGGAAAGGATCAAAAATGGAAAAGTTACTACCTTACAAAACAAGGGAAAATAACAGGCTGCGACAGTTTATATACTTTTGATAATGGTCCGGACTGCGAAAATGAAGGTTTTATAAGGTTTACAGATCACAAAACCGATAAAATGGGTCTGTTTAACAGTGAAGGTAAAATCGCTGTTCCGGCGGAATACAGCAATCTTACCAAAGTCAAAAACGGAATGTTCATCGGACTAAAAGATGCCAAAAAAGAAACCCATGGAGAACATTTCTTCTGGAAGGGCGGAAAAGAATTCTTAGTTGACATTCATAATAAAATCTTAGTTGAAAATTTTGCTTACAATGATGAATTGAATTTTTATTCGGTAGAAAAATCAAAAGATCCCAGTAAAGATCCCATAAGAGATAATTTTCTCGGTGTTGACGGAAAATATTATTCGTTTATCAATTTTGACAAAGAGTTTAAAGAGTGGCTCAAAAACACCCTTCTTAAAAATATATCTAAAGCCAGTTTAGAAAAACATTCTTTTGATAAAATCACATTTAACAAAGCTTTAGACGGCTGGATAAGTGAACCTAAAACTAAATTTATAGATCAGAATTTTATTTATCTGAAATTAAAACTGGAAGAACTCAAAAATCCAAAAACAGATTATTTCGTTACCACAGACGGATTAAACCAGTTCATTTTTGAAACAGAAGAATACGATGTTTATTTCAATAATTGTAATGAATCCAAAGACTGGCTTTATCCGGTTAAAAGTATTATTATAAATTCCGGAAACAAAGCCGATTTCAGACAGGATCATATTCAGTTTCTAAGAACGGAAAATGGTTATAAATTAATCAGTGTTTCACCTTCAAAAGAAGAGCTTAAATAATTTTACAAAGCAGGAAAGGTTAACTTTGTAAAAAAGTAAACCATGAAGAATTTCTTATTTCTATTTATTGCCATTGTATTTGAAATCATCGCAACCTCAGCATTAAAAAAGTCTGAAGAATTTACTAAACTGCTTCCGAGCATTATAACTGTTACTGGATATTGCGGTGCTTTTTATTGTTTAAGTTTCGCTATTCGAACCATTCCCGTTGGATTTGCATACGCCATTTGGTCGGGAGTCGGAATTGTTTTAATTACTGCAATTGGTGCGCTTTTCTTTAAAGAAATACCGGATTTACCTGCTGTTATTGGATTGTCATTAATTATTGCAGGCGTTGTTGTAATTAATGTTTTTTCTAAAACTACGGCGCATTAAATTTTTTTTGTTTCAAGTTTCAGGTTTCAAGTTAGATGGAACCTGAAACCTGAAACTTGAAACAAAACCAAACAAAAATTCATTTCCGCAAGTTTCGGATTTTATTCCCACACAAACCAATCGATCTTTGTCTTATAAAACTGAATGAAGATGAACACACAGGAAACCATCAATTATAATCGTATTGCTGAAGCCATCGATTATATCAAAGCGAACTTTAAGGATCAGCCTAATCTGGATGAAGTGGCTGAAAAAGTGCATTTGAGTCCGTTTCACTTTCAGAGACTTTTTAGCGATTGGGCCGGAACAAGTCCGAAGAAATTTTTGCAGTATACGAGTTTAGAACACGCTAAAAAATTACTCAAAGACAATCAGGCAACTATTTCTGAAACAGCATACGAAACCGGGCTTTCAGGTACCAGCCGGCTACACGATTTATTTGTAAATATCGAAGGCATGACTCCGGCGGAATATAAAAACGGCGGAAAAAACCTGGCGGTAAATTACAGTTTTGCCGAAAGTCCGTTTGGGAATATTATTGTGGCTTCAACCCAAAAAGGCGTTTGTTTTATGGCTTTCGCCGAAGATGAAGCAAACGGATTTTCTGCTCTGAAAGAAAAATTTCCTAATGCGGAGTTCTCCAGAAAATTAGATTTAGTACAACAAAATGCCCTGTTTATTTTTCAAAATGACTGGAGTAAATTATCCGAAATAAAACTTCACTTAAAAGGCACCGATTTTCAATTGAAAGTTTGGGAAACCTTATTAAAAATCCCAATGGGGCAGCTTTCGACGTACGGAACAATCGCACAGCAAATCGAAAAACCAAATGCCTCACGAGCCGTGGGAACGGCTATTGGCAGTAATCCTGTTGCTTTCTTAATTCCCTGCCATCGCGTTATCCAGTCTTCCGGAACTTTTGGGGGTTATATGTGGGGAAATACCCGAAAAACAGCTATTATCGGCTGGGAAGGCGCGCAAACAAATCATCAATTATAATTTATACACAAGTCACATCTGTAGAGACGCACCGCAGTGCGTCTACGCAAAGATTGTCGACAAAGAAATCCTTTGTATAAATACAAGACGTTAGACGCACTGCGGTGCGTCTAACTACAGATAAACGGTATGAATTATTTATCATTTTTTTTATTCCTCTAAAAAAATATTATGCAAAATATACAATCCAAAATTGCTTCCCAAAACTGGGAAAGCATCACCGAATCTATGCACGAAAATGGATTCGCCATAATTCCAAATATTCTCAATAACGAACAATGCGAATACCTGAAATTCGATTACGATAATCCAATGATATATCGGAAAACGGTTGTAATGGAACGTTACAGATTTGGTTTGGGCGAATACAAATATTTCAATTATCCGCTTCCCGATTTAATACAAAACATTCGAACTTCTATTTATCCAAAATTGGCTCCCGTGGCAAATGCCTGGATGAAAGCTTTAAATATCAATACCGTTTTTCCTGAAAAACATGAGGAACTGCTGAAACAATGTCATGACAATAACCAGCTCAAAGCAACGGTCTTAATTTTAAAATATGGAAAAGGCGGGCACAATACGCTGCATCAGGATTTGTATGGCGATGTTTATTTTCCGATTCAGATTGTGCTTTTTCTCTCTGAACCTGATGAAGATTTTACGGGTGGCGAATTTGTTTTAACACAGCAAACCCCAAGAGCACAATCAAAAGCAATTGTTTTAAAACCTAAAAAAGGAGATATTTTAGTTTTTACCACCAATTTCAGACCCGTAAAAGGGACAAAAGGTTATTATCGAGTCAATATGAAACATGGCGTGAGCGAAGTACATTCAGGCGAACGTTTTACATTGGGAATTATTTTTCATGATGCATTGTCATAAACACACAGCATATCCGTAGAGACGCACCGCAGTGCGTCTACACAACGTTAATCCGAAAGACATTTTTCTTGCAGATACCAAAATTTGTAATCATAATAATTCTTTTAATCTGTGGCAAATTAAAAATCAATCTTTGCGTAGACGCACTGCGGTGCGTCTCTACAACACACAACTTATAACTTCATGATTAATCATCAAAAAATAATCGATTCTGAATTGCTTCGTAAAATTAAAAAGGGCGAAATTTGTCTCGGCGGTAACCGAAAATTAAAGATTTACGGAACGCTGAAATGTTCTTCGGGAAAAAGAATGAAAAGGGAAAATCGTGTTTTCTTTTCTTCAGAAAGCGAAGCCAAACAAAATGGTTTCAGACCTTGCGGGCATTGCATGAAACCCGAATATCAAAAATGGAAAAATGGACTTATTTAATCCTCATACAGACGAAAACACCAACTTACTTCCTCAGGATGGGACTGTAAATTACTACGGAAAATTGTTTTCGAGAGAAGAAGCTGATTTCTATCGTGATACTTTATTGGAAAACATTGAATGGAAAAATGACGAAGCCGTCATCTTTGGAAAACTAATTTTGACCAAACGAAAAGTCGCCTGGTATGGCGATAAGAAATTTGAATACACCTATTCGAATACTACCAAAAAAGCACTTCCGTGGACACCGGAATTAGTAAAACTAAAAACGTTTATTGAAGAGAAAACAGGGGAAACTTTCAACTCCTGCCTGCTCAATTTGTATCATTCCGGCGAAGAAGGAATGGCCTGGCACAGCGATGCTGAGAAAGATTTGAAAAAGAATGGTGCTATTGGTTCGGTTAGTTTTGGCGCAGAACGGAAATTTGCCTTTAAACACAAAGAGTCAAAGGAAACGGTTTCTTTAATTTTAGAGCATGGAAGCCTTCTGGTTATGAAAGACGAAACACAGACGTATTGGCTGCATCGTTTACCGCCAACCAAAACTACACAGAAACCCAGAGTGAATCTGACTTTTAGGACTATTGTAGAATAAGATTGCAGACCTGAGAGGTTTTAAAAACCTCTCAGGTCTTTTTATACATACTTTACCACCCCTGATTCAGTCCGTTTTTTAAGACTTCATCGTATTTTTCTTTGTCAAAAGAATAGAGGTTCGGGGCTTTGTGTGCTACATTGCTTTTCTTTTCGTCCAGTTTCGTCAGAATTCCAATATTGGTGATTTTACGCAGAAAATTTCGACGGTCCAGTTTTTTGTCCAAAATGGTTTCATATAACTTCTGAAGTTCCGGAATTGTAAATTTCTCAGGGAGTAAATTATATCCAACCGGCATTAAATTCAATTCAACTCTCAACGTATCAAGAGCTTTGTCCAGAATTTCACGATGATCCAGTATCAGGCCCGGAACTTCTTTATGATCAATCCATTCTACAATTTCGTGGCGGTTAACCGGATTAGGGAGTATCTTCGAGAAATCAACCAGGGCGTAATACCCAATGGTAACAAAACGGCGGGTAAGCCATTTTCCCTGTTCCGGACTGATACTTAAATACTCTAAAACTTCTTTGCCAAAATGATTATCATTTCGTTTGATCTTTCCAAAAGTTGAAAACTGTCTCAAAAAAACACCTTCGACTCCTGTTCTCTCATTTAAAACGGTTACAGCTGCCGTATCAATGTCCTGATCTACAGGAATAAATCCTCCCGGCAGCGACCATCGTTCATTATGCGGCACCTTAATCAGCAGCACTTTTAACTGATTATCATGAAAACCAAAAATCACACAATCTATAGAAAGTCCGGGCTGGTAATTTTCATTATTTTCTATAATAAATTTCAGCATTTGAATTTGTAATTAATCGTTTTTCAGATTTAAATGTAACCTGCAATTTACTTTATTTTTTACAACTGTAACCTTTTTTCAAAAAACCCGTCCTATAAAATATTCAGAATCAACAAAAAACTATAAGTGTACAAATCACAATTTTAGTTAAAATTACAAAACTAATTGAAAAAATGATTACATTGCGTCATAATAACACATTAGAAGTGTAAATTGTTAAAATTCATCCAAAAAGAAAGAAAAACACTACTCATTTGTTTGTTTTCGAAAGGAAGTAAGAATTAGAAATTAATGCGTGAGAATTATGAGTGCCAATCCGTTTAAAAATATGAACCAAAAAATTAGAACAAAAATCTGGTCTTCTTTCGGATTTGTTTCTAAGACGTATCTGCTTGAAGCTTCTTTAAAATACAGTGAAGAACAGGAAAGAATTTTTAATCAGGTAATTGAACGCGAGGTTAAGAATAAAAAAACAAAACGTGAGGCCCTTGACAAAGCCCTGCTTGAATCTTATAAGGGAATTGGCGCTATGGATTTTATAAATACGGTTTTAAAATAAGTTTAAAAGCTTTGTACATACAGCCTCACTAAAAGTGAGGCTTTTTTATTTAAATATCCTGATAATATCAACTGCAATTGTATATTTTTGTTATTCGCAAAAGTAAGAATATACGCTATTAAATTTTATAAACGCTATTATTATGGAAAACACGGCAGAATTAGAAAAATACAAAATTGAAAAACCGGACAGCTGGGCACCGGACATTGATGATGAACAGTTAATTGATTACATAAAGGAATCTGATTTCTCAAATAAACAAATTAGTGAAGGAAGGGACTACTGCTATTTTTTAGATAAAATTTACTACACCAGTAACAGCGAAAACAGCGAATATGCCTGTCTTGCTTATACACTGAACGAACCTTCTAATTTAGAAAACGCCTCGGCAATGGATATGGTGGTCGAAGAAAATGAAACCTATATCATACACCGAATAAGCGTATTACGGGAAGGGGTTCTAATTGATAAAATCCCGGATACTAAAATCAAAGTACTTGACAGTGAAAACCAGAGTGAAGGCGGTATACTGAGCAGCAATAAAAAAGTTAATATTACTATTAAAGACTTACGTTTATATGATGTTCTGATATTGGAAGATTCCAGGGTAAAGGTATTTACAGAACGTGATTTTATGCGAAAAGAATTCCTGAAACACGTTTGGATCAGTCCAAGCAATTACTGGGCTTACGGATCGTATAAGTTTACTTTTATCAACGATCGTGATCAGACAATTGCCTACAAAAAAGCTTTTTTCAGGGATGATCAGGGAGCGGTGCTGGAACCTGAAATCAATTATTTGAAAAAAGGAGAAAAATTTATCCTTCAAAAAGAGAATTACATCAACTATGTTGATACTAACCGCGAGATTGCGCCTTTTATTGATTTTGCAACCGACAGCAGCTGGACTGATCTTTCGAATTATATTTCACCTTTGTATGAAGAAATTTATCATAAATCGGCTCTTAAAGAATTTGCTCCAAAGCTGGCTGAAAAACTGGATGCCATTTCAGATAAAAACGAACAGCTGCAATTTGCCATTGATTATGTGCAAAACCATGTTTATTATGTATACAATGCCGATGAAATGAACGGACATAAACCGCAGGAACCTTCTGTAACTTATGAAAATAAACAGGGTGACTGCAAAGCCAAATCGGTTTTACTGAAAGTAGTTTTAGATTATATCCAGATTGATTCTTCGGTAATTTTAGTCAACTTCAATTCAGATCATTACATCAAACATTATCTGCCTTCGCTGCTTACTTTTAACCATGTAATTGTAAAAATCAAGTATAAGGATGAAACCTATTTTATTGATGCAACTGCAAGGGAGGAATTCGGACTAATTGAAAATCGTGGTTTTATTTACTTTCTGCATTATCTGGAGGTGAAACCAAATCAGGATTTACAAATTAGAAAACCCCATAAATTCTCTTATTACGGAATTAATGAAAAAGTAGATTTTAGTGCTCAGAATAATATAGGGCAGTTAAAATTGGCTACTACCTACAAAGGAAACCGCGCCAATTATATGCGTAAATATTTTAAAAATACAAACAAAAGAGAAATAATAGACAGCTGGAATAATTTCCTGTTTTATACCCTGAATTATTCGAATGACCGAAACGGAACGGACATCAGGACTATTTTTAAAGAAGCTTCTATTGATATTATCAGTGATGATAAAAAGCTGAATGAATTTACCATTCAGTACAATGCTTCTATTGAAAATCCGTATTTTACAGATGTTCAGAAAAATCGTTTCCTTATGTATTTTGACCGTAATGTAGTGAAAAATAATGCCCGTGATTTCATACACACCGATATCCCTTTCTGGCATAATTTTGACAACGAAAAGTACGAAATCCATCTGACAACTGATCAAAAAATAGATACTCAGGAAAAGTATACAGTTCAGGAAAGCACCATTACTAATCCGTATTTTGATTATACCAGCCGTAAAAAAGTATCTAAAAATGGAGCTTCTTTGTTTGTAGATTTTAAACCGCTGGTGAATTTAGAAATACCTTCGGAAGATTTTGAAAAATTCAGAAACGACCACCATACGGTTGCCGACAGTAATTTTGGTATTGGAATTGACATTATCGAGCAAGGATTCTTAAACCTGTTGAAATACAATTTTAAGAAACGTCTTAAATAATTTTACATCATAAAAAATGGGGCTTAACAGCCCCATTCTCATTTTAATCTATCTTACTAATTCGCCAGTAGTTCAAAATCTGATTTTAATTTAATATCAGCTGATGAAGCGCCGATCATAACTTCAAAATCTCCCGGCTCCGCTGTCCATTCTAATTTATCGTTATAGAAAGAAAGTTTTTCTTTGTCTATTGTAAATTCGATTGTTTTAGATTCTCCTGCATTTAATTTTACTTTCTGGAAATCTCTTAATTCTAAAACAGGACGTACCACTGATCCGAATTTATCTTTTATATACAGCTGAACTACTTCTTCTCCGGTTACTTTTCCAACATTTGATAACTGGAATGATACTTTAATGGTTTCGTTACTTTTGATTTTTGACGCAGAAAGTTTTAATCCTGAATACTCAAATTTAGTATAACTCAAACCGTACCCGAAAGGAAATTTAGGGGAATTTTTTAAATCGATATAAGCTGAAACATAATTTTTTGAATCTTCATCTTTAGCTGGTCTTCCGGTACTAAAATGATTGTAATAAATAGGAATCTGTCCTACTTCTCTCGGGAATGTTATTGGCAGTTTTCCTGACGGATTGTAATCTCCAAATAAAACATTGGCGATTGCATTTCCAGCTTCTGTACCTAACCACCACGTGTATACTACGGCAGGAACGTTATCGGCCGTCCAGTTAAAAACAAGAGGTCTTCCGGCATTAATTAAAACCACAACTGGTTTTCCTACTGCCTGAACTGCTTTTACTAAATCTTCCTGAACACCCGGTAAATGGATATCGCTTCGGCTTTTTGCCTCACCACTCATATCGTGTCTCTCTCCAATACTTAAAATAACAACATCAGCTTGTTTGGCTGCTGCAACTGCTTCTGCAAATCCATCTTTGTTATCTCCTGTAATATCACAGCCTTTTGCATAAATCAGTTTGGTGTTTTTACCTACTTTATTTTGTAAACCGTCCCATTGAGAAACTACCCATTTGTCATAATTAACATCCGGAAGTTCAACAGACCAGAATCCCATATTCGCTTTGTATTCTTTTACCATAGGTCCGATAAAAGCAATTGTTTTAACAGTTTTGGAAATAGGTAAAGTCTGGTTTTCATTTTTCAGTAAAACGATACTTTTTTCGGCTACTTCAAGGGCGGCTTTTCGGTTTGCCGGATTAGCTAATACTTTTTCAGCTCTTTTATCGTCAGAATAACGGTAAGGATCATCAAATAAACCTAATTCGAATTTCTTGCGAAGAATACGTTTTACAGCGTCATCAATTAAATCAATTGATACCCGGCCTTCTTTTACTAATTGAGCCAGATTGTAACGATAAGCATTACTTTCCATATCCATATCACTTCCGGCAATAATGGCTGAGTAAGCCGCTTCTTTCAGGTCTTTAGAATAACCGTGGGCCACCATTTCTCCAATTGATCCCCAGTCAGAAACTACAAATCCCTGAAAATTCCATTTTCCTTTTAAAATATCTCTTTGTAAATGAGCATTTCCGGTTGCCGGAATTCCGTTTACATCATTAAAGGAATTCATAAAAGTGGCTGCTCCGGCATCTAATGCTGCTTTAAACGGAGGCAGATACGTTTCCCATAACATTCTTTCACTCATATCTACCGAGTTGTAATCTCTTCCTCCTACACCGGCTCCATAGGCGGCAAAGTGTTTTACGCAGGCCAAAACCGAGTTTAAATCTCCCAATTTATTTCCCTGAAAACCTTTTACCCTTGCATAGGCAATTTTAGATCCCAGGTAAGTATCTTCTCCGGCACCTTCCATAACACGTCCCCAGCGAGGATCACGGCTGATATCGACCATTGGCGCAAATGTCCAGTGAATTCCGCTTGCAGAAGCTTCTTCGGCAGCGACTCTTGCGGCTAATTCAATGGCCTGCAAATCCCAGCTCGCAGCCTCGGCTAACGGAAGAGGGAAAGTAGTTTTGTAGCCGTGAATCACATCCTGTCCAAATAATAATGGAATTTTAAGACGGGACTGCATGGCCAGTTCCTGATATTGTCTGGTGTATTTTGTTCCGATGATGTTGAGCATCGAACCTACTAAACCGGCTTTAATTTCAGCCTGTTTGTTCGGATTTATGGTAATTGGGCCTGTTGCCTGATTATCGCCCGTGTATTGATTGAGCTGACCTATTTTTTCTTCAATAGTCATCTTCTTCAACAAGGCATTTACTTTCTGATCGATTGTTTCTTGTTGTGCCGCCGCAAAAAGCGAAACCATCAACAAGGCAAATGTGGTTATTTTTTTCATGAAGTTAGTATTGGTTACCAAACGTAAGTGGCTGCTGCACCTGCATTTAATGTAGTTGAAATTTGTTTTTGATTGTATTTTATATTGAATGTTTCTGCCGAAGCTCCGTCATTTTCTACGATCAAAACAATTTTTCCTTCTGGTGTCTTAAATGCCACATTATACAAATTACCGCTTACATTACTGCCAATTCTAACGGAACCTTCAGGAACAAATTTAGAAGCATGGCCAATAATGTAATAGCCTACTTCTCTTTTTATATTCTGATTTTGATCAATCATTAATGCACCTTTACAAGTTGAACAACCACCTGGTGTAAAAGGTTTGTAATACTCATCATTTGCTAATCCCCATGAAAGGGCATTTTTGCTCCAGTTACGCATAGAACCAATTACAACATTTTTCACACTCCATTTCAAATCATTTTCAAAACTGCTTCCTGATCCGGTGTATTGTTCGGTAAAATACAAATCTTTATTGGGAAATTCATTATGCACGATTGTTAAAGCACTAATATCCCCTTCATATAAATGAAAAGCGGAACCTGTAACGAAAGGATTTGCCTTACTGTCTCTTAAAATGGTCAAAGGATATTCGGGTTTGTTACAGTTGTGGTCATACACAATAATTTTGGTTTTTATTCCGGCTGCTTTAAAAGCAGGGCCTAAATGATTTCCAATAAAATCGGCCTGCTGTTCTGCCAGCATTAACAAACTCGGATTATTACCCGGGTGTAAAGGCTCGTTTTGCGGCGTGATAGCGTCAATTGTAATTCCGTGCGATTTCATCGCCTGAATATATTTTACAAAATACTGGGCATAAACTCCATAATATTTCGGCTGTAAACTTCCTCCTTTTGAGCTTCCGTTGTCTTTCATCCAAACTGGCGGAGACCACGGAGAACCCATAATTTTAATCTTAGGATTTATTTTTAAGATGTCCTGTAATACCGGAATGACATCATTTAAATCTGGTCCAAGGTTAAAATGTTCCAGTTTTAAATCGGTCTGGCCTTCCGGCATATCATCATACGAAAAAACTTTCTCGTTCAAGTCTGATGCTCCAATACTAATACGCAGGTAACTTAAACCAATAGCGTCGTCTTTTCTGGAAAACAATTCCTGAAGCAGGGCTTCTTTTTTTGCTTTATCCAGTTTGATGATGGCCTGAGCACTTCCTCCTGTTAAAGAAAACCCGAAACCTTCTATAGTCTGGAATTTTTCAGAAGGATTTACTTCAATAGTCGGGTTAGAATTAGTCTCTGTACTAAAAACCAAATCATTCTGTTTTTTTAGTTTTGAAGTTTCATCTGTCGTTGTAATCCAGGATTCTGCTTTTCCGGAACTGGACGCAGCGCCTGACGAAGATCCGCATTTTAGCTGCATCGCAATAAGCGGCAGTAAAAGCAGGATTTGAAGTTTTTTGTTGATGTTTTTCATGTTTAATCTATTTCTATTAAAACAGGTAAGTGATCCGAAGGATATTTTAAATCTTTGGAATCACTCAGCACTGCATGTTTCTGAATGGTAAGTCCGCTATTTTTTGAAATAAAAATATAATCCAGCAATAAGGTTACCGGTTCATTGTGTTTAAAATCGTTAAATGTTCCGGACGGGCCAAAAGGTTTCTCTTTTGAAACGTCTTTGGTATCGTCCATTACTTTTTTAATTTCTGCAATTTGGGCTGTTTCAGGTTCTGAATTAAAATCACCCATTAAAAAAGCAGGGTATTTTTTGGTATTTAATTCCTTCATTTTTGAGAGCACCAGCTGAACTCCTTTCACTCTTGCTACTTCACCCATGTGATCCAAATGCAGGTTGAAAACGTAAAATGTTTTTTTTGTTTTTAAATCTTTAAAAAGTCCATACGTACAAACTCTGTTACAAGCGGCATCCCAGCCTCTGGAAACGGTATTTGGTGTTTCTGAAAGCCAAAACGTATTCGAATCCAGCAGTTTGAAACGGTCTTTTTTATAATAAATGGTACAAGCTTCACCTAATCCTCCTTCTTCTCTTCCAACTCCAAATTTGTTGTAATCAGGCAGAGCCGAAGCAATATTGATAACCTGATTTGGCGTTGCTTCCTGAACCCCAAAAATATCAGGACTGTAAAACTGAATCTGGGAAGTAAAGTAATCTTTTCGGTTTGGCCATGCATTTTCTCCGTCAGAAGCAACATCCAGACGAATATTATAGGTCATCAATTTTAAATTTTGACCATAAAATGAACCGCTCACCAAAAGGAGCATTACGACTAAAACAATTGTATTTATCTTTTTCATATTTAAAAAATTTTAATCCGTAAAGCTAGTGTTTACCTAACCTCAAAGAAAAAAACTTATTTAAAAGTTATGTTAATTATCTGTACTATGATCATCAATATCAGGTATATCATCCTGTGTAATTTTTTAAACCCTATTTTTTTGAACTGCCTTCTTTGCTTTCTGAAAAATCTAAATAATTCAAATTGAAACCTCCTTTATCAAAAACAACTTTAATTTTATGTTCTCCGGCAGTTAATTCAAGATCCGGTAAAACAATGGTTTTCCATTTATCGTTTCCTCCCGTTGCCGGTAATGAAACTGTATTTGATTTTGTATTTCCCGTTTCTAAATGGAGTCTTCCTTCTGTTTCGCCTGAATAACGGATAGCCACGTTGTAATTTGCTTGTTTTTTAACCTGAGTTGTAAACAGAAGCCATTCGCCATCTTCAATAAATGAAACCTGATATCCCGCTGATCCGGCATCTTTACAAGGCAGAATATCAACACCATCATTGCGCATGCTGTTTCCTTTATTCCAGTCTTCAAATTGGTTGGTTTCTGATCTGTAATTCACAAAATCTTTATCGGAATATGCATAACCATTTGTTCCTAAATCATAATGCACTGCTGCAATTTTACCGGGAATACTCTTCTTTTTATACGGTTTGGTATCATTGGTCTGAACCTGTCTGAACATCGCATCAATTACGTCCGGTTTAACGGTTACATTTTCCATTTTGTAATTATCTGCCATTTTCATTAATGCTTTTTTAGAAAATGAAACAGATGGTTTTTGACCGCCGTCTTTCCAATATTTCAATAAGACATCATATTCCGGAATTTTGGTAACCGAGGTTACTCCGGCAATATTTTCTATTTTTTTCATTGGCCAGAAAGCCCATCCTATGTTGTTTCTTTCAACTAAAGTCAGGACATCTTTGAACCAGACATTGGAGTTTTCGCCGCTCTCACCTAACCAGATTGGAACGTTGTACTGTGCTCTGTAATCCAGCATTTTCCGGATAGATTCCTGAGTATTATAGCTCCAGTATTTATGGAAACTCAAAGCCATATTATCATCCCATAAAGGAAAAATCCCGTTATAGTTGTTTCCCCAGCAGTTTCCTTCTATAAAAATTAAGTGATTGTTATCTACTTCACGTATGGCTTTTGTTACAGCAACCATCAAGTTCCGCAATGGCCCGTTTGAGTTTTCATCGCAGCCATTTTTATTGGATCCGGTAAAATTCCAGTTTGGTTCGTTGATAATATCGTAAGCCCCAATCCACTGCTTATCCCTGTAACGCGAAGCCAGTTTTTTCCATAAAGCAATCATTTTTTTCTGATTGGCTTCACTTTCCCAAAGTGATGGTTTAGTGGTATCATAATCAGAAATAGCGGCATCATTGCCTTGTCCGCCCGGTGCTGCATGTAAATCTAAAATCAGATACATTTTGTTGGCTTCGCACCACTTCAACAAGTTATCGGTCATGGTAAAACCTTCTTCAATCCAGGTTATTTCACCATTTTTTTCCTGCTCAATTGGCGGTGTATATACATTATAATGCATAGGAAGCCTGATGGAATTGAATCCCCAGGCTGCCAATGAATCTATATCTCGTTTCGTAATTCCGTTTGCTTTGTAAGCGGCATAAAACTCTTTGGTTCCCTGCTCGCCAATAACATCCTGAATTTTCTGTCTGATCTGGTATTGCGGACTGGCAAATGGCTGGGTCTGCAGCATATAACCTTCCTGGACCATCCATCCGCCAAGGCCTAACCCTCTCAAAACAATGTTATTCCCATTTCCGTCAACTATCTTCTGGCCATCTCTGTGTAAAAAGCCCTGACTGAATGCTGTTATAGAAAATAAGAACTGTAATGTGATTACTAATTTTTTCATATGAAAACTATCTGAATCTGTTTTCTGTTCTTATTTCCATGTATAAGTCCCAACATCTCCTGCTGCAAGAGAAGTAGTAACCCATTTATCATTAAATTTAATATTGAAGGTTTCTGTTGCAGAACCGTCATTTTCTACAATCAGCACTTTTGATCCCGAAGGGGTAATGAAAGCCACATTCTGTAAATTACCGCTTGAGTTACTTGCTATTCTTACTGAACCGGCAGGAACAAATTTTGAAGCATGGGCAATGATATAATAGGCTACATTACGCTGAAAATTTTCGCTTGAAGTTATGGTTAAAGCTCCTTTGCACATTGTACAGCCTCCATCAGTATGAGGCCCAAAATTACCATTGTTGGCTAAATTCCATTCTAAGGCATTTTTGCTGTAATTTCTCATTGAACCAATAATTACATTTCTGACATGCCATTTTAAATCTCCTCCAAAATCACCTGTAGAAGAGGTCCATTGTTCTGTAAAATAGACATTTTTAGTTGGATAAGAATTGTAAACATTTGTCAGTGCACTAATATCACCAGCATATAAATGGAAAGCTGACCCGTCTACAAATGGGAACGCATCCGTATCGGCCAGAATTGATTTTGGATAATTTGGATTATCGCAATTATGATCGTAAGCAATAATTTTTGTTGTTAAATTTGCAGCTTTAAAAGCAGGCCCTAAATTATTTTTAATAAAGGCTCCCTGTTCAACAGCGGTCATATGCATACTAGGATTGTTTCCGTCATGCAGCGGTTCGTTTTGCGGAGTTACAGCATCAATTGTAATTCCCTCAGCTTTCATCAGCTGAATGTATTTTACAAAATACTTAGCATACACATCGTAGTATTCTGTTTTAAGATTTCCTCCAATAAAACTGTCTTTGTCTTTCATCCAAAGCGGTGCTGACCATGGCGTTGCTAAAATTAAAATTTTAGGATTAATGGCCAGAATTTCTTTAAGAAGGGCTATTACACCATTTTTATCTTTTTCTAAACTAAATTTTGCCAGGTTTAAATCTGTTTCACCTGCAGTCAGATCATTATAAGTAAAAGGAGCTGCATTTAAATCTGAGGCTCCAATGCTAATTCTCAGGTAACTCACCCCAATTGAATTGGCTCCTGTTCCAAATAACTCCTGCAAAAGGGCACTCTTTTTTGAAGCAGTCAACTGGTTAATCATTTCGGCACTTCCTCCTGTCAGGGTATATCCAAAACCATCAACTGTCTGATACTTTTGAGCAGGATTTACCTCAATATTAGTATAGGTATTACCCGTTGTCGCAAATCCAAGTTTCCCTGTTTGTTTTGTTAACAGTACACTCTGATCTCCTTTTGTCAGCCAAAAATCAACATCATTAGTAACTACAACCGGAGGGTTTACTACCGGAGGATTTACAACCGGATCAACAGCGTCATTAGATGAAGAGCATTTAACCTGGGTCATTACAGCTGCTGTAAAAAATAATGCCTTTACTGTGTTTTTTAAATTTAATTTCATTTTTAAGTTTTTTAGTACCGTACTTAGTATACAATAGTCTGTATGGAATGTGCCGGGATAGTTATAGTATTTTGCAAATCGTGGTTTAAGAGGGTATAAACAATCTCGTTTTCTGACTGGTTCATGACAATGGTTACTATTTTGTCATCAGAATTTTTAAAAGAGGTGCTTATTAGTTTTTTGTCACTTACTGTTTGAATTATTCTTTTTGCATCAGGACGAATGAACTTTGAAAAATGACCTATATAATAATACATTGGTGTATAGATTAACTCATCTTTGGTAACGTCAGCATGAATCGGGGCAAAACAGAAATTCCCGACATGGTTAGGTCCGCCATTCTGGTCCAAAAGAATATTCCAGTCTGTCCAGCCTACTGTTCCATTATTGAAATCGTTAATCATGTTAAGTCCGTAGCGTTCTGCATTGCCCCAAAACTGGTATCTGGAAGCATCAAATTTTTCGATACAGCCTTCTGTAAAAAGTAAATTTTTATTTGGAAAAGCTTTATGCACTTCCCCTACTGATTCAAATTTAGGAGTTCCGCCATTCCAGGTTTCGTACCAGTGAAATCCAATTCCCCAGGCATATTTTGAAACTGCCGGATCCGAAAAAACAAGCTGGGCTCTTTTGGTCAGCATATCTCCGCGATTGTGGTCCCAGATGATCACGTTTTTAGAACTCAGTCCTTCTTTTTCGAGAGTAGGCCCAAGGAAATTCTTTAGAAAATCCCTTTCGGCTTCGGGAGTGTAGATACAGGATTCCCAACGCTGTTTTGCCATTGGCTCATTCTGAATGGTTAATCCCCAAACCGGAATTCCCTCTTTTTCATAAGCTTTTATAAATTTGGCATAATAGTTTGCCCATGCCTGTGCAAATTCAGGCAATAAAACGCCGCCGTGCAAAATATCATTATTGTCTTTCATGAAAGCTGGGGGACTCCATGGACTAACAAATAAGGTTAATTTCCCGCCGGCCGTTTCGATTGCACTTTTTAATAATGGAATTCTATATTTTTTATCGTGATCAATACTGAAGGTTTTCAGTTCTTTATCTCCTTCGGCTATATATGTATAACTGTCACTGCTAAAATCGCAGCTGTGAATGTTGGTTCTGGCTAAAGTGTAGCCTATTCCTTTATTTTTATCGTAGTAAGCGGTTAGGAATTCTTTTTGTTTTTTGGGAGAAAGTTTAGCAAAAACTTCGGCACTGGCATCTGTAACGGCTCCGCCGATACCTAAAAAGGTCTGATCTGTTTTTTCAGGATCTAATGTAATAGAAACTGTTGCTTTTTTTTGTTGTGAAGCAGTGTTTGAAACTAAATCATCAGACAGCGATAATCTTAAACTACTATTTTCGGCCGTAGTATAAACCGTAATTTTTTTATTGGTTCCGGATGCTGAAACAGCTGATCCGCTGGTTGTTTTTGATGTTGAACAACTGATTTGTGAGACTATTAATGAGGCTAATATGATTCTGTTGATGGTTTTCATTGTTACTTCAAAAAACATTTTACTTTAAATTAAGAAAGGTGGGGATTGAATTGGATGATTCAAATCAATCCCCGGATTAACTCAAAAAATATTAATAAACAAGTGTCTGAATAGCGTGGGCAGGAATTCTCACTACTGTCTTCTCTGCTGCTATAATCAGATTATAGGTCATTTCTTTGTCTGTTTTGTTCATTACAATTGTGGCCATAGTACCGTCCGTATTTAAGAATGATGTACTTAACAGCCCGCTTCTGCTTACCGCTGAACTAACTCTGATTGCATCTAATCGGATAAATTTTGAAAAATGTCCAATATAGTAATACGATGGTGTGTAAATTAATTCGCCTGTTGTAGTATCAGCATGGATGGGTGCGAAACAGAAGTTTCCAACATGGTTAGGTCCTCCGTTCTGATCTAAAAGAATATTCCAGTCGGTCCAGCCAGCAGTTCCGTTATTGAAATCATTAATCATCGAAATGCCGTAACGCTCTCCATTCCCCCAAAACTGATATTTTGCGGCATCAAATTTTTCAACACAACCTTCGGTAAACAATAGTTTTTTATCCGGATAAGCTTCGTTTACTTTCCCTACATTTTCGAACATAGAATCTCCCCCGGACCAGTTTTCGTACCAGTGAAACCCCATTCCCCAAACATATTTGGACGCTTCCGGATCAGAGTAAATTACATTGGCTCTGTAATTCATTAAATCACGGTTATGATCCCAGGCAATGATTTTTACGTTTCCTAATTTTTCTTTTTTCAGTGTTGGCCCTAAGAAGTTTTTAATAAAGTCTCTTTCGGCTTCAGCGGTATAAATACAAGATTCCCAGGTCTGAACAGCCATTGGCTCATTTTGGGTTGAAGTTCCCCAGATAGGAATACCTTCTTTTTCATACTCTTTTATAAACTTTGCATAAAAGTCTGCCCAGGTCTGATAATATTCCGGAAGTAATGTCCCTCCTTTTAATACATTTCCGTTGCTCTTCATAAAAGCATTTGGAGACCAGGGTGCGACATAGGTCAATAATTTACCGCCTGCTGTCTGGATGGCCTGTTTGATTAACGGAATACGAAACTGCCTGTCATGATCAATAGTAAAAGTCTTTAAATCTTTATCCCCTTCCTGAATATAGGAATAACTTCCACTGCTAAAATCAGAGCTTTGTATCGTGGTTCTTAGCAAAGAATAGCCAATTCCTTTTTGTTTATCATAATAGGCATTTAAAAATTCAGTTTGTTTTTCTTTTGAAAGTTTAGCAAAAATTTCGGCACTCGCATCAGTTATGGCACCTCCGATTCCCATAAAAGTCTGAAACTTTTTAGAAGGCTCTACAAAAACAGATATTTCTGTTTCAAGAGGTTGTTTAGATGCTGAAAAAGTCAAATTATCAGTTGCTGTTAATTTCAAATTTGAATTTTCAGCAGTAGTATAAACTGTTATTTTTTTTCCGCTGGTTGTAAATTCTTTCTTTGCCTTTGTCTGCTGGGCGATAGCCGAAACTGTAAACAAAAAACACAGAAATTTTAAAGTATTTTTTTTCATTCTTTCCTTATTTTTTTAATTCTAAAAAGAAGTTTTTGCAGAAACTTATTTTCTGACCGCCTAAGGATTTAAAAATAGCCCATACTCATAATGATTATGGGCTATTTACAACCAAACTTAAACTTAACTTAAACTTTTATTTTCCTCTAAATTCTATTTTTGATACTGTAATTCCGTCTTTTGTAAACTTGTTACCTCCAGAACGGATTAGTAAATAGATTTTTCCTGACTCAGAGAATTTTACAACATTGGAAACTGTAGCTGTTTTGTCATTTTTCACACATCCAACCTGAGAAAGCATTCCTGAAAAACCACCTTTTGCACAGCCGTCCCAAGTACTTAATCCCATTACTTTGTTGTCTTTGTATTCAACACCGGATACCGGAAGAGATGTGCCTGCATATACTTCAAACCATGTTTCATCAGAACCGCTAAGTGCAGACACGAACATGTCAATAGTATATTCTTTATCTTTTACAACATCAATTGCCTGATAAATTCCTTCTTGCGCCCATCCTCCTGGCGAGTGAATCGTTGCACTGTTATTAGCGTATGACCAGAAAGCCGCGCCTGTAGCACTAAGATTTAAAACAGTCCATTTGGCCTGATCCTCTGCAGTTGCAAAAGATCCTCCCTGAACTAAATTTCCTTTTAAAGGATCTGTTGTGGCCACTACTAACTGTTTAGATGCGGTAGCTTTACCTCCTCCGGCTCCAATAGCCGTTTGGGTAATCGTATAAGTTCCTGCATCAGGGAAGGAAACTTCCTGTATTCCTTTTCCAATATAATCTCCATTTCCGGTATTCCAGATTGATTTTAAAACGACATTGGTCTTTGCTACCAGATTGTACGTATTTACTTTTCCCTCTACAGGAACAATATCAAAAGATGCATCAACATTATCATTCGTTAATCCATTATTTACAAAAGAATCTTCCGGCTGACAACTAGTAAAACTTAATACAGCTGTCATAAAAAACAATATTAAAAACCCTTGTTTTTTCATTACATTTATTTTCATATGATAAGATTATTAATAGTTTGGATTTTGTACAAGTTTAGTATTCTCTAAATCTTTTTGCGGGATTGGCCAAATTTCATTTTTACCAGCCACAAATCCGTCTCCTGCAAGTACAGTTGCTGCTTTTCCGGTTCTTACTAAATCAAACCAGCGGTGTCCTTCACCAGCCAATTCTAATCTTCTTTCGTTAGCAATAGCATCCAAAGAAACTGGTACTGAACCTAAACCTACTCTCGCACGTACAGCATCCAGTAAAGCCTGTGCTCTTGCTCCTGTTCCGCCTAAAGCTTCTGCTTCCATTAAATAAGTATCTGCTAAACGGATTGCATACGTATCTTGTTTATAATTTAAAGCTGTTGCTCCACCTCCTGATGAAGTATCTGAGTTTAATGGCATAAATTTCTTTAAGAAATATCCGGTATCCTGATCTTTTGGTCCCCAATTAGCAATACCAGCTGCTTTTAGAGCTGCCATATCCAAAATAGTTGCATCAAAACGAGGGTCCCCTTTCATAAAATTATATAAGCTAGGTGTAACAGTGTTAAAACTCCATCCGGAAATATAATCTGGTACCAGTGCAGGTATTGTTCTTGAAAAATCTCTAGGTCCTACCATAATATTTACAGAATTCCCTTCGTCTGCTCCTCCACCCCAGAAATCCCAGTTTGCATTACTTTTATCAGTATGCATAATTTCAATAATCGCTTCTGAGTTAAATTTGTTGCTGATTACCCATAGATCAGAAAATTTATCCAGTAATTTATAGCCATACATGCTTGTACCTCCCGGAGTTCCGTTTACAGCAGCTAATTCTGCTGCGGCCAATGAATTTTTTCCTTCGTATAAATATACTTTTCCTAATAAAGCCTGTACAGAACCTTTAGAAAAACGACCGGCTTCTGTTGCGATATCAACTGTATTTGGCAAACCTGCTTTTGCTTCAATTAAGTCTCTTTCTATTTGTGCATACACTTCTTCCGGACTAACCTGAGTACTGTTATATCCTTCTGCTGGCGAAATTGGAGTTAGAATTAATGGTAAATTCCTGAATGTTCTTACCAGTTCAAAATAGTAATAGCCGCGTAATGCTTTTGCTTCTGCTCCAAAACGTACTTTTTTAGCATCAGACATATCTACAGTAGGTAATTTCTCCAACAAGATATTGGCTCTGGCAATTCCCTGGAAAAAGTCACCCCAAAAACTTCTTGGCATAATTATTTCATCAAGCTTATAATTATCAAAACCATGAATACCAGCCCCGTCTCCAGGTCCTCCTCCTCCAGCATAAAAATCATCAGAACCTGCATTAAGCATACAGATCATGTTTTCAAAACCTTTAGATTGTTTTCCCATAATATCATAAGCAGCAATCAGTGCAGAATATGCTTCAGACTCATCTTTGTAATAATTATCTACCAACGGAAGTCCTTTTGGATCAACTGTTAAAAAATCTTCACCGCAAGAATAGCTAAGAAGCAACAATCCTACTGCAGCAAATGAATATTTTATATTTTTAATTTTCATAATCTCTAATTTTAAAATTGTAAATTAACCCCTAACATCAAAGTTCTAGCTTGTGGATAATATCCTTTATCAATACCAAAAACTCCTCCACCAATTTCCGGATCGTAACCGCTGTATTTTGTGAATGTAAATAAATTCTCTCCTGTTAAATAAAGTCTAACTTTTGAAAGCCCTCCTTTTGAGATAACATCGCTTGGCAGACTATATCCAAGTTGAACTGTTTTGATTCTCACATAATCCCCATCTTCTAAATAAAAATCGGAAGCGTTTGAAAAGTTTTTATTATCATCAACACTAGATATAATTGGATATGAATTTGTAGATCCTTCTCCGGTCCAACGACCTAAAGCAGAGGTTTGGAAGTTAGCTGTATTGATGTCCAGACGACGTAATCCCTGAAAAATTTGATTTCCTACTGCACCTTGTGTAAATACTAATAAATCAAAATTTTTGTAATCTAAATTAACCGTAAATCCAAATGTATATTTTGGAAGTGGATTTCCAATAAACGTCTTGTCATCATCTGTAATTGTTCCATCACCATTAGTATCCTGCCATCTAAAATCTCCAGGTTTTGCATTTGGCTGAATTAAACCTCCTGAAGCGTTTGTATAAGCAGCAATTTCTGCCTGATTTTGAAAAATTCCCTGAGTTCTGTATCCATAAAAAGAATTATAAGGCTGACCAACTTGTGTTCTGGTTACTGCGCCCATATTTTGGAAAGAGGCATCTCCCGAAATATATTGAATCCCTTTCCCTAAGTTAGTTACTTCATTTTCTAAATAAGAAATATTCCCGCTTAAGCCTAAATTAAACTGACCTAATTTTTTACGGTAAGAAAGTTCTATATCAATACCTTTGTTCTGCATGTCAGCAACGTTTGCAGAAGGTCTTCCTGTACTACCAATATGACCTGGCAAGTCAATATCCTGTAAAATACCAGTCGATTTTTTAACATAAAAATCTGAAGTTAAGGTAAAATCATTAAAGAATGTAATATCAAAAGCTACGTTAGCCTGACTTGTTTCTTCCCATTTTAAATCTGGATTCGCTGGTGCATTTGGGCTGCTACCTACAACAACAGAACCTTGGTTTCCTATAGTATAATTTCTTCCTGTACCAATAGTTGGTAAAAATTTGAAATCACCAATTGCATCACTACCTGTAATACCATAACCTCCTCTAAACTTCAATTGTGTTACTACATTATTCTGAGGCCAGAAACTTTCTTTACTCGGAACCCATCCTAAAGAGAATGATGGAAAAGTTCCGTATTTATAATTTTGTCCAAAACGAGACGAACCGTCACGACGAACAATACCAGTTAATAAATATCTTTCTTTGTAATCATAATTTAATCTCGCAAACAACGATGTTACTTTATGTTCATAACCATTATATGCAGAAGCTGTAATTTTATCCTTTGGATGTCCATTAGGAAATGTTGCATCATCAAAATTAGTAAAAGGTATGTCATTATATGTTACTGTAGTCCCAGACGTGATATTGTCTACATAGGTACCTTGTCCAACTAAAACTGAAAAATTGTGATCAGCGATTTGTTTTGCATAAGAAACTGTATTTTCAATATTCCATCCAAAACCTTTGTTCGTACCTCTAGTTAAATTATTAACCGCATTTATGGTTGCTGAGTTTAAATAAGATACCGGAGTAAAACTTTCTGATCCCCAATACGCCAATTTACCTCCCAGCGTAGTTCTAAATTTTAAACCCTTAATTGCCTCTACTTCTAAATAAGCATTCCCAACAAAATTGTCAGACCACCCATAATTTCCTAATCTCGTTTGAATATAGGCCAGAGGATTACTCATTTCCTGAGTTACAGTACTAGAAACTCCGTAAGGATTTCCGTTAGCATCTCTCAAAATACCAGGCTGATTATATGGTGATGCATTTGCTACAGCCGGATCGGTAACTACTGCTGGTGTAAGCGGATCTAAATTGATTGCCGAACTTAATGGTCCGCCATATTCATTATTAGTATTTCCGATTCCAACATTTTTTTCGTGAGAATATCCTAAAGTCTGACCAAAAGTTAAACCTTTTACAATTTTATGTGTAGAGTTTAAACGAATGTTTTTTCTGTTGTAATTTGATATTGGAGTAGCAACGATACCTTCCTGATCTAACAATCCGAAAGACGCATAAAAAGTAGATACATCATTTCCTCCTGACAAACTTAGTTCATGTCCCGTTCTTTGAGCACTGTCATTAAAAATAACATTTTGCCAATCAGTTCCCTCTCCATACGATGATGGATTCTGATATGGAAGTTGATATGGTTTTTGAGGATCTATTGTATAGCCATTTGCATATCTTTCATTCATTATTGTAGCATACTCTGTAGCATTCAATAAATCCAATTTTCTGGCTGCTTTAGAAAAACCAGTGTAACCATTATAATTTACACTCATTTTTCCAGACTTACCTTTTTTAGTTGTAATAAGAATTACCCCTGCCGCAGCTCTGGCTCCATAAATAGCCTGAGATGCTGCATCTTTAAGAACCTCCATAGAAGCAATATCTGATTGATTTAAGAAACCAATTCCTCCTGAGTCAACAATTACACCATCTACAACCCATAATGGCTCATTATTTCCAAATGATGTTATACCACGCACTCTGATTGTTGAAGAAGAACCTGGCTGTCCTGCATTTGCTGCGATTGTTACCCCGGAAACACGACCTTGTAATGACTGCTCCACTCTGGTAATTGGCAGGTCTTCTAAATCTGCTGCTTTTACACTGGAAATTGCACCCGTTACCACTGATTTCTTTTGAGTACCATAACCTACTACTACAACCTCATTTAATGATTGTGACTCCGGTTTTAACTGAATCGTGATTTTTGTTCTTCCGTTTACGGCTTCGCTAACTGTTGCGTACCCTATAAAAGTCACTGTCAAAACTCCGTTTGACGGTGCCTGTATCTGGAATTTTCCATCAAAGTCTGATGCCGTCGACTTTGTTGTACCTTTTAACACAACGGTTGCGCCCGGAACCGGCATTCCACTTTCATCACTTATCATTCCATTTACTGTGACATCCTGAGCCACAGCTATAACCGAGAATAATAAAGACGAAACACAAAAAATAAGTAATTTTGTTAATTTCATTTTTCTAAAAATTTTGGTTAATTAATTAGTAATTTGATGCAATAATAATGTTATTTTTTTACTATCAGCATTTAAATTTCACTACAAAAACACATCAAACTAAAATTTATTACATTACAAAAACACATCATTTTTTTTATAATAATTTAATAATCAATATTTTAAAAACAAAAAATAAGATGTTATCAAAATGTTAATTGCAAAAATAAACACTACAATAATATAAGATTGCGTATTTTTATAAACGAAATGTTTATCTACATCGTGATAGTAGCGAAAAAAATTTCATAAATACCTAAAAACAAACTATTTAACCACACAAAAACAAAATAAAACGAATAATTAATGAAATTAGCAAAATCTTATTTTTATATTACTTTTTTTACATTATTCACAATCAGCCTTTTTAGTCAGGTAAAAAACATTGGACTTCCGGATGTAAGAAATTACAAGCGAAATGAATACAAAGGAGGCACTCAAAACTGGAATATAGATCAGGATAAAAACGGAAACCTGTACTTTGCCAACAACAACGGTCTTTTGCAATTTGACGGGTCTTCCTGGAAAAAATATCCTTTGCCTAATCTAACGTCTGTGCGCTGTTTAAAAATTGATTATACAGGAAAAATATACGTAGGCGGCTACAATGAATTTGGTTATTTCCAGCCAGATGACAAAGGCAGACTACAATACACTTCACTATCCAAAAAAGTAGACAAAAACAAAATCAAGATTATAGACTTTATCTGGAAAATACACTCCTTTAACAAACAAACCGTTTTTCAGTCTTTTGCCAGGGCCTACATTTATAAAGACGACAAACTAACTATCCTAAAAGCACCAAAGCGTTTCCAGTTTTCGTTTGTAGTGAATAACAAACTTTATTTCCAGGATGAAGAAAAGGGAATCTTAGAATATAAAAACGGGCAGTTATACGCTTTGCCCAATACCACCATTCTGAACAACACAGAAATCTGGGCAATGTACTCGATAGGTAAAGACAAAACCTTAATTATAACACTGGAGAAAGGATTGTTTATCTATGAAAACAATACGATAACGCCGTGGAATACTGAAGCCAACGGCTTTGTAAAGAAAAACAACTCTTTAGGAGGTGTTATCATCAACAATAAATTCATTGTGCTGAATTCGGTTCTGGACGGCATCATTATCTGTGATTATAATGGTAAAATAATTCAGCATATCAACCGAAAAAAAGGATTACAGAACAATACCGTATTAACTTCTTTTATAGACAACAAAAACAATCTGTGGCTGGGACTCGATAACGGTATTACATTTATAAACGAGAGCTCTCCTTTTACTTATTTTGGATTTAGTTATGATCTCAGTACCGTTTATGCTTCTGTAGTACATCAGGGAAATTTATACGTTGCTACTAACCAGGGTGTATTTTACCATGCCTGGAACAATAGCTTTAAAGAGGACGTTTTTAAACTGGTTGAAGGAACTACGGCACAATCCTGGAATGTCCAGGTTGTAGACGACGAATTACTGTGTGCCAATAACAGAGGTGCTTTAGTTATAAAAGGAGGAAAAGTAACCCGTATTATTGATTCGAAAGGATATTTTGGCTTTAAGAAAATTCCAAATCATCCGGGCTATTTTATAGGATCTAATTATGACGGATTTGCTGTTTTCCAAAAAACAGCAAATGGCTTGTCATTTAAAAATCAGGTAGCAGGTTTTGACAAATCATCCAACAGTTTTGAGCTTGACCATTTGTATTTATGGCTTAAAAAAGATGAATCTATATATCAAATGGCTTTAAGCAGTGATTTAAGACGCTTTTCGAGCATCAAAAAAATAGACCAGCTGGTACCTCAATTTAAAAACATAGGAAGCATCCAGAAAATTGACGGAAAAATATACTTTCAAACCCACAATCACTTTTACAAATACTCTGAAGAACAGGAAATATTTTACGAAGACAAACATATAAGCGCTTTATTCAAAAATATTCCCGTCATCAACGCTTTAAGTCAGGATTCGCAATCTAATTTGTGGTACGCTTATGATGAATCACTGGGCGTATTAATGAAAGAAAACAACAAATACAAAAACATTGTAGCCCCTTTTTCTAACCTTACCGGAAATCTGGTTAGTAATTATCTCTCTGTAAACACCATCGATTCAAAGAATATCTTTATTGGGTTAACAGATGGTCTTGCACATTATGATTCTGAACTGCTAACCAATTTTGTAACAAAACCCAAAGCCTTTATCCGCAGCTTTTCGTTTCCGGGTGACACTATTATTCTTGGAAACAATCAAAACAAAATTGAAAATATACGTATCCCGTACGCTTCTAATCATGTTCGCTTTACCTTTTCGTCGCCAACATACGAAAATCTCGAAAACGTACAGTTTTCGTACCAATTAGAGCCTTTTGATGACAAATGGAGTAACTGGTCCAATATTTCAATTAAAGAATATACCAACTTAAGAGAAGGCGATTATGTAATGAATGTAAAGGTTCGCAACAGTTATGGTGTTCAGTCTGAGCCTTCAAAAATTTCTTTTACAGTTTCACCGCCCTGGTACCGCCATTTCCTCGCTCTTATGATGTATTTTATTCTGATAATCGTAGCTATTTACGTGATTTCTAACCGAATCAAAATGAAAATCAGAAAAAACAAGTATTATGAAACCATAGAACAAAGAAGACTTTATCTGGAAAAGGAATCTAAGATCAGACAGGAACAATATGATCTTGAAAAAGAAATTGAAAAACTTAAAAACGATAAACTCCAGATAAAAATCCTGGCCAAAGACAAGGAACTGGTAAACAACTCCCTGCAGGTTGTAAAGAAAAACAAGATTCTAAACGGAATCATACACAAATTAAAGGAAATTGATATTGAAGCATTAGACGACTCGACTAAATTTCAGGTAAGCAAGCTTAATAAAAGTATTGTAAAGGAAGTGAACACAGACAAAAGCTGGAAAGACCTCGAAAAACACATTAAAAACGTGCATTTCGAGTTCTTAAAACGATTAAAAGAAAAATACCCGACTATTTCACCCCGCGAACTGGATTTATCGACTTATTTACTAATGAATATGTCTACAAAAGAAATTGCCGAAATCATGAATATCTCCACGGGCGGTGTTGAATTAGCCCGTTATCGCCTGAGAAAGAAACTCGGTCTGAACAAAAAAGAAAACCTGATTGGTTTTTTAATGAGTATCTAAACAAAAAGCCCTTTCGTAATGAAAGGGCTTTTTGTTATAAGATATATTCTAAAGTTCGCTCCAGAGCCATTCCCCTGGAACCTTTTATCAATATCGTATTGTTATCAAAACGAGTTGTCTTTAAAAAACCAGCAAAGGCCTCAAAAGTCTCAAAAAACTGCACGAACTCATTCTCTGATCTGTTTTCATAAAAAGATTTACCAATTAAATAACAAATAGATTCTTTTTGATTCAGCAGCGAATCAGCTATTAATTTATGCTCCTGCCTGCTCTCTTCACCAAGCTCAAACATATCGCCCAAAATCATAATTTTATTCGAATTTTCTAACTGCAGAAAATTAGCAATAGCCACTGCCATACTACTCGGATTTGCATTGTAAGCATCCAGAATAATCTCATTCGATCCTTTCTTAAGAAGCTGTGAACGATTATTTTCCGGGATGTAATTTTCAACAGCTGTTTTTACTGCAGCATTTTCAACTTCAAAATATTTTCCAATCGCGGCGGCGGCATTAATATTGTTAGCATTATAAAGTCCTATTAAATGCGATTCTATTTGAAAATCAGCATAGTCAATAACAACAAAAGGATTGGCCTCAATGCTTTTAATGGTAAGATCTGCATTCTCTTTATTAATTCCAAAAGTAAATGACGTAATCCCCTCTGATCTTTCAATCTGAACAGGGTCTTCAAGATTTACAAAAGCTGTTTTATTATTCGCGGCCAAATACCGGTACATTTCACTTTTACCTTCAATTACGCCCTGAACACCTCCAAAACCTTCTAAATGTGCTTTCCCGAAGTTGGTTATATAACCATAATCCGGCTGGGCAATTTCACATAAAAAAGCAATCTCTTTTTTATGATTAGCCCCCATTTCTACAATCCCGATTTCAGTTTCGGCAGTAAACGAAAGCAGCGTTAATGGAACTCCAATATGGTTGTTTAAATTACCAATCGTTGCTTTTGTTTTAAACTTTTGGGACAAAACAACATTGATAAGCTCTTTGGTTGTTGTTTTTCCATTACTTCCGGTAAGCGCTACGATTGGCAGTTTTAAATACGTGCGATGAAATTTAGCCAGCTCCTGAAGGGCTTCAAGACTGTTTTTTACCAGTATTGTTCTTTCATCAATAAAATAAGCCTCATTATCGATTACCACGTACAAAGCCCCTAAATCAAGTGCCTCTGCTGCAAAGGTATTAGCATCAAATTTTTCACCTTTAATAGCAAAAAACATAGACCCTTTCTCAATTTTTCGAGTATCAATTGAAAGGGAACTGCATTTTAAAAACAAGGTGTGAATTTCCTGAATATTCATTTATATATTTTTTACAGACCATAAAAATAGAAAAAAGCAATAAAAAAATTCCAAATTCCACACTGAAAAATTCAGCATTTGGAATTTGGAATTTCTATGTTTGAAATTTTCTAAACCTTAGTTTCTTGGTGATTTTCTTCTTTCAGTTTTAGCACCAACTCTTGACATTGCACATCGGAATCCAATGTAATCTGTTGCCATATCCTGAGGGAAATATCTTCTTTGAGCAGGATCCAGCCAGTAAGCTCTGTCTCTCCATGAACCACCTTTATAAACTCTTACTTTATCATCAATTAAAGTAGTACGCTTGCTGGAGTTATCATACTTTCTGATCATTTTACCTAAACTATCAGTGGTTACATTATGCTTAGGAGAATTGTACATTGCCTGATCAGCTTTAGGTCCTGACTCTGAATCTCCAAAGTCAAAGAATCTTGATGATTGTTTATCACCATCTCTGTAGTTGATATTGTCACTTGTACTGAAGTTTTGTCTCAAATACGTTTCCTGCTCATCAACCGGAACCTGAGCGATTTCTCCTGGAAGGTTTCTCGCAATAACTTTACCGTTGCTTAAAGTATCGTATTTAATTGAAGCTGTAGTAACGATTTCAATTTTACCATCTTTACCAATCTTGTTTTTAGCGTATTGGTTACCTCTGTAGTAGTTAAAGTCGTTTGCTTCGTTGTCGATAATAGGTCTGTAAACGTCAGCAACCCATTCTGCTACGTTACCCGCCATATCGTATAATCCGAAATCATTTGGCGCATAACTTTTTACAGCATTTGTAATATCGGCACCATCATCAGACCATCCTGCAATTCCACCGTAATCACCATTTCCTTGTTTAAAGTTCGCCAATTGATCACCTTTGTTTTTACGTTTTGCAGAACGTGTGTAATCTCCTGACCAAGGGTATTTCTTTTGACCTTTATAGATATTATATTCTCTCTGCCCAACATCAGCTGCCGCTGCATATTCCCATTCTGCTTCGGTAGGAAGTCTGTACTCTGGCAAAATTACACCAGATGAACGTTGTGCATATACATTTTTTTCTTCTGGCACTACACCATCTTTTCCTGCTTTAGGTCTTCTTCCGGTTGGGTTTTTCTTTAGAACAAGTTCTTCATTTCCACCGTATGTTGTAGTTGGAGAAGCTAAATACGTTTCTGTATTAAACAAACTTTCAGCACTTACATCGTTTGTTTTAGCTCCTTTTTTAAGATATCCGTTTTTTTCTAAAACAGCCTCGTTTACACGGTCTGTTCTCCATTTACTAAATTCAACAGCCTGAATCCAGTTAACCCCTACTACAGGATAGTTAGCGTAAGACGGATGTCTTAAATAGTTATTAGTCATCGTTTCATTATAACCTAAACGATTTCTCCACACCAAAGTATCAGGTGATGCTCCTTCGTAAATATTTTTGTAATTTTCTTCTGTTGGAGGGAAAACTTTCTTTAACCACTCAAGGTATTCTAAGTACATACCATTGGTAACTTCGGTTTCGTCCATATAGAATGACTGAACGTGTTGTTGAGTTGGTGTGTTATTCCAATCGTGCATAACATCATCCTGTACTTTACCCATAGTAAACGTACCTCCTTCAACAAAAACTAAACCAGGTCCTGCCTGTTGTTTTTTTCCTGCATTTCTAGCAGCTGTTCCGTTCTGACTATCTACATCCCAGCCAGTTGCTCTCGAAGCGTGAGAGGAACTTGATTTTTTGCTACAACTAGCCGTGCCCAACATCAATACCATTGACATCATTAATTGCAAGACTACAATTTTGTTTACTTTCATACTCATTCTTAGGTGATAAATTTAGGTGCTGCAATATAATAATTAACATTTAATTAGCAACATCTGTTCTCATAATTTTATTTAGCTGTTGTTTATCAGAAAATAACCTATAGTTACGAACGCAAAAATATACTTTTTATTATTTACTGTAACATGAAATACTATATTTTTACTTACTAATTTTATTTTAATTAAATTTCGTTTTTTTAACAAATGAAACAGCTCCTGATTCTATATATTTTCCTATTACCTATACTCTCATTTTCCCAGATAAATGGGAGCTTCACGCTTGATTGGCAGAACAAAAAAGAGATGAATTACGGCGATAGTAAAATCATAATACCAAGCTTTTCCGGAAACAGTTTTCGCTTTGATATTACAAAGAAAAACATAAGTTTACTGCTTAATTTGAATCAGTCTAACGTCGCAGACAACAGCTCACTTGTAATTTCCAGTGTGAATTATGAGACTATTTCAAGGGCCGATTTAGGAGATTTATCCGCCGCAGATATCCCGGACAAACTTAACGCATCGTTAAAAATCAGCACCGCAAGAGACCTGAAACACACTTTTATCTCTCTTAACCCCATAATTAAAGAAGGAAACAGCTTTAAACGTGTCCGTTCATTTTCTTACAATATCACAACTTCAGCAGCCAGAAGCAGCAGCACTTCTGCCTTTCAGAAATCAGCCGCTATCAGCAATTCAGTGCTGGCCTCCGGAGACTGGTACCGTTTTTATATTGAAAAATCAGGTGTTTATAAAATAACGCGCTCATTTTTACAAAGTCTGGGCTTTGATCCCTCCAAAACAGACCCGAGAAAAATCAAAATTTACGGAAACGGAGGACAAATGCTTCCTTTAGCCAATAATGCCGATTATCCGGAAGACCTTACAGAAAATGCTATTCTGGTAATTGGAGAAAACGACGGCACTTTTAATAATGAAGATTACATTCTTTTTTATGCTGAAGGAACAAACGGCTGGAATACCGAAAGCCAGACAAACCTTAATTTATACGCCGACAGATCTTATTACTACATCACTTCTTCGGGCAGTGACGGAAAACGAATTACAGATCTAAACCAGCCTGCAGGCAGCACCACACTGCAGCTGACTACTTTTGACGACTATCAATTTCACGAAGTAGACAAAACAAGCATTGCCCATGCAGGCCGTCAGTGGCTGGGAGAATCGTTTGAGATTAATCAGGAACAGGAATTTGAATTCAGTTTCCCCAATCTGGACACTTCTGTACCTGTCAAAATTGAATTAAATACCGCAGCTGCTGCTTTCACCGCTACTTCTTTCATGGTTTCGGCTAACGGACAAAACATTGGCAGCATAAATATCGGCAGCATATCAACCAGTTCTGAGATTAAATACCTTAACGGACAACTTGCTTCAGGTACAAGCTTTACGGGAGCAGAAAACATAAAAATAAAACTTACCTATAATAATAATGGCGTACCCGGATCCAAAGGTTATCTGGACTACATTAATCTTACCGCAAAAAGAAAACTTTCAGGCACCGGCAGGCAATTTGGGTTTCAGTACAATCTGGCAGGTTCATCTATCGGCATTGTCAATTACACTTTTGTAAATGCTGCCGGAATTTCTCAAATTTGGGATATCACAGACCTATATAATGTATCCAAAATTGAAAACCCTAATTTAAGCATCTTTAGTTTTAAAGCCAATCTTGGTGAAATCAGAAAATATATTGCAATTGACCCTTCAGACTATTTCACACCTTTAAAAGAGAATCAGTCCAAAATAGCCAATCAAAACTTAAAAGGAACCCTTTTCAGAAACACCCAAAACAGTTTTCAGGATATTGACTATGCCATTGTAACCCCACAGGTTTTAGCTTCTCAGGCAGAAAAACTGGCAAACTTTCACAGAACCTATTCCGGCTTAAATGTAAAAGTCATTTCACTTGAAAACATCTATCAGGAATTCTCATCGGGAAAACAGGACATCGCAGCCATCAGGAACTGCATCAGATACATTTACAACAATGCATCGGCACCCGAGAAAAGAATTAAATACCTAAACTTGTTTGGAGACGCTTCATTTGATTATAAAGCCCGAATCTCAAATAACACCAATATTGTACCTATATATCAATCTTTAACCAGCAACACAAACGGAGAAGCTTCTTTTGCTTCTGACGACTTTTTTGGCTTAATGGATCCTGGTGAAGGAATTGTGATTCCGTCTGCTGGAGGAATTGATATTGCCGTAGGACGAATGTTAGTTTCAGATAACGCACAGGCAGGAGAAATGGTCAACAAAGTACTTGAATATCACGACACTAAATCCTATGGAAACTGGCGTAATAATATTGTAATGCTCAGCGACGATTCAGATCAGAGCTCCGATGCCTCATTACAAAACCGCCAGAATAGTTTAGCCGATTTAATCAGCACCGAAAAACCTTTTTTAAATATTGACAAAATCTATTTAGACTCCTATACTCAGGAAGCCTCGGCCGGAGGATCCCGATATCCGAAAGCAAGAACCGATTTTTTCAATGCTTTTGAAAAAGGCGCTTTAGTCTTTAATTATCTGGGGCACGGAGGCGAAGATGGCCTGGCAAGTGAAAGAATCTGGGAAAAATCAGACGGACAAAACCTGAACAACCAGTACAAGTATCCTTTATTTATTACGATCACCTGCGAATTCTCCCGATTCGACGATCCAACACGTCCAACTGCCGGCGAATACACCTTCTGGAATCCTCAGGGAGGTGCAATTTCAATGTTAACAACTATAAGAGCAATAGGTCAGTTTAATGCCGAAAACTTTAACGATAATCTAAGCAAAAACCTCTTTTCTTATGGTTCCAATCAATACAACAGTATTGCCGAGTCACTTCGAATTTCAAAAAATGAAACTCCAAGTTCTGCCAGTAATGTAGTGGTATATATTGGAGATCCGGCTTTAATGCTGGCAATCCCAAAACCGCGGATTAATCTAACAAAAGTAAATGATATTGTGATTTCGCAGCCGATCCCTGATTTCAAATCCCTCTCAAAAATCAAAATTTCAGGTGAAATTACAGATGAAAACAATATCCTTTTAAGTAATTATAACGGAGAATTGGCTACTGCTATTTTCGATAAAACAATCACCACTTCCACCCTCAATAATGATGGATATAGTCCTGCAATGTCATTCAAAACTCTTGGAGAGACCATATTCAGGGGAAATGCTTCTGTAACCAACGGTCAGTTTGAATTCAGCTTTGTCGTACCAAGGGATATCCGTATTCCGGTTGACAACGGACGTATTAGTTTTTATGCCAAAAAAAATCAGGCATTAGAAAACCAGACTGGTTATAACACCGCCATCAAAATTGGCGGAATAAATGAAAATGCCCCACAGGACAATATAAGTCCAAAAGTGAAGTTATATATGAACGACGAAACTTTTGTATCTGGCGGAATTACGAATGCCTCCCCTTTTCTTTTAGCCTTTTTGGAGGATGAAAACGGGATTAATACAGCCAGCGGAATTGGTCACGACATTATAGCTGTGCTAGACGGAGATGTCAGCAATCCTTATATTTTGAACGATTATTATCAGACAAAATTAGATGATTACACTAACGGAAATTTACGTTTCCCGTTAAGAAATTTATCCACAGGACTGCATACCATCACCTTTACAGCATGGGATGTTTACAACAACCCGGTAACAAGCGAAATACAATTTGTAGTGGTGGGTGATGAAGAATTAGCGCTAACACATGTTCTTAATTATCCAAATCCGTTTTCAACCTATACGCAGTTCTGGTTTACCCATAACAGACCTTACGAACCATTGGATGTTCAGGTACAGGTTATGACTATTACCGGGAAGGTAGTATGGACAAAAAACCAGGTAATAACAACAGAAGGTTTTTTATCAAGAGAGATAACCTGGGACGGAAGGGATGATTTTGGAGACCGGATTGGAAAAGGAGTATACATTTACAAACTTACCGTTAAATCCAATTTAACAAATAAAAAAGCAGAAAAATACGAAAAATTGGTCATTCTATAATAATCTATATATTTGTAAAATAAAACACCATTATCCCCACAAATGAGAAAAATATCACTTTTATTAATTTGTTTATTTGTTATTTCATTCGCCAAGGCTCAGAACATTGAGCGGCCAATTACAACAGGAGTTCCCTTTTTATTAGTAGCAGCCGATGCAAGGGCGGCCGGTTTAGGAGATCAGGGTGTCGCCACTTCCACAGATGCTTTTTCCCAGCAGTGGAATCCGGCGAAATACGCTTTCGCGGAAGACGCACAGGGACTTTCTATCAGTTACACCCCTTATTTAACAGACCTTGCCAATGACATTTCTCTTGGACAATTAACTTACTATAACAAAATCAACTTCAAAAGTGCCTTTGGGGTAAGTTTTCGTTATTTTGGTTTCGGAGGAATTGAATTAAGAGAAACCGGAGATCCTAATGAAGCCACGAGAGAAGTAAACCCAAATGAACTGGCCCTGGACGGATCTTACTCTCTAAAATTAAGCGAGACATTCTCTATGGCCGTTGCTGCAAGATACATCCGTTCTAACTTAAAAATCCCGTCAGGAGAAGTCGATGCTTCCGCTGCAAGTTCATTTGCAGTAGACGTAGCTGCTTTTTACCAGTCAGAAGAAGTAGCCTATTCTGATTTTAACGGAAGATGGAGAGCCGGTTTTAATTTTCAGAATTTAGGCCCTAAAATCAGTTATGACAACGACGATTTAAGCTCCAACTTCTTACCTGCCAACTTAAGAGTGGGTGGTGGTTTCGACTTTATTTTTGATGATTATAACAAACTTGGAGTAAGTCTTGAATTCACAAAACTTTTAGTTCCGACTCCTCCAGGCTCAGGAACCCCTTATGACGCCAACGGAGATGGAGACTTTACAGATCCGGATGATATTTCCCAGTCAGAAGCCGACGCTATCAGCTACAACAAATACAAAGATACCGGATGGGTTGAAGGAATTTTCAAGTCGTTTGGAGATGCACCGGGCGGATTTAGCGAAGAAATGAAAGAGATCACCTATAGTGCCGCTGCAGAATACATGTATCAGGACTCTTTTGCAATGCGATTAGGATATTACCACGAAAGCATTATGAAAGGCGCCAAACAATTCTTCTCTTTGGGAGCAGGTTTCAAATACAACATTATGAAAATAGATGTATCCTATCTGTTCTCAGCATCAAAAGTTAAAAATCCTTTAGAAAACACACTTCGTTTCTCTTTAACGTTTAACTTTGGTGACAAATACGAAACATACTAAGTAAAAAAACATAAAAGAACACAGTAATCCAAATTCCTTACGGAATTTGGATTTTTTTTCCTTAAAATAGAATGAAAGAGATCAGCATTACATCGTCATTTACCATTTTCGATACCCTTAACGAAGTTCCTGCCGATGTACGGGACTTAATGCAGCAGGCAGTCGAAATTCGCAAAAAAGCTTACGCACCCTATTCACAATTCAGGGTCGGAGCCGCTTTACTTCTTGATAACGGAAAAGTAATTTTAGGATCCAATCAGGAAAACGCCGCATATCCATCAGGATTATGCGCAGAAAGAGTTGCCATTTTTTATGCCGGAAGCACTTATCCGGAAGCCCGGATTTTAAAAATAGCCATTACCGCGGCTTCAGACACCAACCAGACTACGGCCCCCATTCCGCCCTGTGGTTCCTGTCGTCAGTCTATTGCAGAATATGAAATTAAACAGGACACCCCAATCGAAATTTATTTTATGGGAGAAATTGGTGAAGTTTATAAATCGGCATCTCTTAAAAATTTACTGCCTTTCATGTTTGATAAAAAGTTCTTGTAAAAAAAAGCCAAAAAAGACCTTTTAAATTTTAGTTCTTAAACGGAATGTCTTATTTTTGCATCCCGACCTTTCGGGCGCAAATTTGTGGGAGGAAACTATTTTGCGGTAAAGGCACAATAATCAAAACACAAACAACTTTAGCAAAAGAAAGAATTCAGATGAAAGAAGTTACAAAAGAGGTATATTTAAAGTGGTATGAAGACATGCTGCTTTGGAGAAAGTTTGAAGACAAACTTGCAGCATTATACATTCAACAAAAAGTTAGAGGTTTTCTACACTTATATAATGGTCAGGAAGCTGTATTAGCGGGTGCACTGCACGCTATGGACCTGACTAAAGACAAAATGATTACGGCTTACAGAAACCACGTTCAGCCAATTGGTATGGGCGTTGATCCAAGAAATGTAATGGCGGAGCTTTTAGGAAAAGCAACAGGAACTTCTAAAGGTATGGGAGGTTCTATGCACATTTTCTCTAAAGAACACGGTTTTTACGGTGGTCACGGAATTGTAGGTGCTCAAATTCCTGTGGGAGCTGGTATTGCTTTCGCAGATAAATATTTTAACACTGGCGGTGTTACCATGACTTACTTTGGTGACGGAGCTGCCAGACAAGGTTCTCTTCACGAAGCTTTCAACATGGCTATGTTATGGAAACTTCCGGTTGTATTTATCGTTGAAAACAACGGTTATGCAATGGGAACTTCTGTAGAAAGAACGGCAAACCACACTGACATCTGGAAATTAGGTTTAGGTTACGAAATGCCTTGCGGACCTGTTGACGGAATGAACCCTGTAAAAGTTGCTGAAGCAATGCACGAAGCTATCGAAAGAGCGCGTCGCGGAGACGGACCAACTTTCCTTGAAATGAAAACGTACCGTTACAGAGGACACTCTATGTCTGATGCACAATTATACCGTTCTAAAGAAGAGGTTGAAGAATACAAAAAAATCGACCCAATTACACAAGTTCTTGACGTAATCTTGGATCAAAAATATGCTACACAAGAAGAAATCGAAGTAATTGACCAAAGAGTTAAAGACTTAGTTGAAGAGTGTGCGAAATTCGCTGAAGAATCTCCGTACCCAGACTTACAACAATTATACGATGTAGTATACGCACAAGAAGACTATCCATTTACACCTCATAAATTATAATATCATGGCGATTAAAGTAACAATGCCTCGTTTGAGCGATACTATGACTGAAGGAACGGTAGCAACCTGGCTTAAAAAAGTAGGCGACAAAGTAAGCGAAGGCGATATCTTAGCTGAAATCGAAACAGACAAAGCAACAATGGAGTTCGAATCTTTTAACGAAGGAACTCTTTTACATATCGGAATTCAAGAAGGAGAAACTGCTCCTGTTGATTCATTATTAGCCATCATTGGTAAAGAAGGAGAAGATATTTCTGCTCTTTTAGCTGGTGGTGATGCTCCTGCTGCCGAAGCACCAAAAGCGGATGCTCCAGCTGCTGAAGCAAAAACTGAAACTGCTGCTCCTGCAAAAGCAGCTGAATTACCAAAAGGTGTTATAGTAGTAACGATGCCACGTTTAAGTGATACAATGACTGAAGGTACAGTAGCAGCCTGGTTGAAAAAAGTTGGTGATACTGTAGCTGAAGGAGATATTCTAGCAGAAATCGAAACAGACAAAGCTACTATGGAGTTTGAGTCTTTCAATGCCGGAACATTATTATACATCGGAATTCAGGAAGGAAGCACTGCTCCTGTTGACAGCTTATTAGCTATCATTGGACCTGTAGGAACTGATATTTCCGGAGTTGCTGATAACTTTACTGCCGGCGGCGCTGCAACTGCAAGTGCTCCTGCTGCTGAAGAAACAAAAGCTGCTGCTCCTGCTGCCGCACAAGCTGCAGAAGCTGTTGCTGAAACTTCAAACGGAGGAAGAATTTTAGCTTCTCCATTAGCTAAAAAAATTGCTTCTGATAAAGGAATCTCATTAAATCAAGTTAAGGGATCTGGAGAAAACGGACGTATCGTAAAAAGCGATATCGAGAACTTTACTCCATCTGCACAAGCACAAACTGCTGCTTCTGCTCCTGCTGCTAAACAAGAAGCATCTGCTCCTGCTGCACCAAAAGTATTCGTTCCTGCTGGTGAAGTTTTCACAGAAGAGATCAAAAATTCTCAAATGCGTAAAATCATTGCAAAACGTCTTTCTGAATCTTTATTCACTGCTCCTCACTACAACTTAGTGATCGAAGTAAGCATGGACGAAGCAATGCAGGCCAGAGCTGCTATCAATAGCGTTCCGGATACAAAAGTATCTTTCAACGATATGGTAATCAAAGCTTGTGCTTTAGCATTGAAAAAACACCCAAAAATCAACTCTACCTGGAAAGAAGATGCTATCATCATCAACCACCACGTAAATATTGGTGTTGCCGTAGCTGTTGAAGACGGATTAGTAGTTCCTGTACTGAAATTTACTGATGCTATGAGTTTATCTCAAATTGGCGGCTCAGTAAGAGATCTTGCCGGAAGAGCTAAAAACAAAAAATTAGGACCACAAGAAATGGAAGGAAGTACTTTTACAGTATCTAACCTTGGTATGTTTGGTATTACTGAATTCAATTCAATTATCAACCAGCCAAACTCTGCTATCCTTTCTGTAGGTGCCATTGTTGAGAAACCAGTAGTTAAAAACGGTCAAATCGTAGTTGGAAACACCATGATGTTATCATTAGCCTGTGACCACAGAACAATTGATGGTGCAACTGGCGCTCAGTTCTTACAAACATTAAAACAATACATCGAAAGCCCAGTTACTATGCTGGCGTAATCTTTGTTAATTTTATAATTAAATCCCGTTCCGAAGCTTCGGAACGGGATTTTTTGTTTAATTTTCCTCCTTAAACCCAATACTTCGTAAAATGAAAAAACTAACCCTTCTCCTTTTATTTCTTACAGCAATAGCCTGCCAGAAAAAAGAAAGCACAGAAAAATCTACAGCTGTTGTTGATGAACACAGTTATTCTAAACCAGAACTTGCTGTTGCAAAACATCTTGACCTTGACATCAAAGTTGATTTTGAGACACAAACTATTTCAGGAAAAGCATCCTGGACAATTGACAACATCAGCAAAGGAAACGAAATTATTTTCGACGAAAACACATTAAATATTACAAAAGTAACCTTAGGCGACGATGAAAAAGAAACCAAATTTGAACTTGGAAAAGACGTTGAGTTTCACGGAAAACCGCTTCATATCACTATTGAGCCAAACACAACCAAAGTAAACATTTACTACAGCACCACTAAAGACGCTGTTGCTTTACAATGGCTAAGCCCGGCACAAACTGCAGACAAAAAGAAACCTTTTGTTTTCTCTCAGGGCGAAAGCGTTTGGTCCCGTACCTGGATTCCGTGTCAGGATTCACCTGGAATTCGTTTTACTTATAATGCAAAAGTTACGGTTCCTAAAGATTTATTAGCCGTTATGAGCGCTGTAAATCCGCAGAAGAAAAATGATACCGGAGTTTATACTTTCAAACAAGACAAAGCGATTCCATCTTATTTAATGGCAATTGCGGTGGGAGACATCGAATTTCAGGCTATTGACAACAGAACCGGCGTTTATGCAGAACCATCCGTTTTAAAAAGTGCTGCTTATGAATTTGCCGAACTTGGAAAAATGGTGAATGCAGCAGAAAAACTTTACGGACCTTACCGTTGGGGACGCTACGATGTTTTGGTTTTACCTCCAAGTTTCCCGTATGGCGGGATGGAGAATCCAAACTTAACTTTTTTAACTCCTGGCGTAATTGCCGGAGATCGTTCGTTAACAAGTCTGTTAGCACATGAATTAGGTCACAGCTGGAGCGGAAACTTAGTTACCAATGCTACCTGGGACGATATCTGGTTAAACGAAGGTTTCACTACTTATGTTGAACACAGAATCGGAGAAGCAATTTTTGGAAAGAAAGAATTTGACATGCAGAATGTAATTACCAACAAAGAATTAGTTGATAATGTAGCTGAATACGGAGACACTAATCCAGATACCAGATTAAAAGTAAGCCTTACCGGAAGAAACCCGGATGACGGAATCAGTATGATTCCTTATGTAAAAGGATATTCTTTTTTAAGAGTTATTGAAAATGCTGTTGGACGTGATAAATTCGATCCTTTTATCAAAAACTATTTTGATTCACACGCTTTTAAATCCATTACAACAGAGGATTTTGTAAAATACTTAAACGACAATTTAATCAAAGGCGACAAAACCCTTGCCGACAAAATCAAACTGGACGACTGGATTTACAAACCGGGAATTCCGTCAAACATTCTTCCTGTACGTTCTCCAGAATTTGATGCCATCGATGCCATCCAAAAAAGCTGGAGAGAAACCGGCGTAGCCGGCTTAAGTAAAAAAATCACAACAACGGCCGAAAAACAGCATTTTATAGACCATCTTCCTGCTGATATTACCGCAAAAGAAATGGAAGCAATCGACAAAGAATTCAACTTTACCAAAGGCGGAAATTTCATCATCAAACGCCAGTGGTTTGTTCAGGCTATTCGCCATCAGTACAAAGCCGCAGATACCGCAATCGAACAATTTTTAATTGGAAGCAGCAGAACCGGATCAGTAACAATGCTGTATAAAGAAATGGTAAAAACCCCGGAAGGAAAAACGTGGGCAAAACAGATTTTTGACAAGGCAAAATCAGGCTACCACGCCACAACCGTTCAGGCCGTTGAAGGTGTTGTGAAATAGTTTTCAGTCTCAGTTTACAGTCTCAGTCCCGGTTTACAGTTATCAACGGACTGTGACTGTAAACTGAGACTGTATACTTAAATTACTTATTTTTCTCCTCTATCCATTTTGACATGTACATAGTACTTTTATAAGCATGATGCTGCAGCAGATTTCCCATAAAATTATGAAGACGATGACTGGCAGAATCATACAATAATACATTTACTGCCGAAAGCAGCTTATCTGCGTACTTCTCTTTTTGATAACATTCATTAATAATTGCAATACCATTTTTTTGAGATTGCTTCCAAAGATCTTTATCCTGATAAAGCAAAACCGCTTTTTTAGCATATTCAGCCGGATGATCCTCAATAAATCCATTCCATGAAAAATCAACATGCATCGCTTCAGAGCCAACCGAAGTGGTAATACTAGGCGTTCCGCACTGCATAGCTTCCAGCAATTTCCCTTTTAATCCTGCACCAAAGCGTATCGGCGCCAGAACAACTTTCGATTTTTTTACAATTTCATTGGCATCTTCTGCCCTTCCCATTATATAAAACCCATTTTTAGGCTGATGCAGCTGTAATACTTTCTGCGACGGATAAGCCCCGTAAACTTCCAGAACCGCTTCCGGAAAATCCTTTTTTATCAGAGGCCAGACCGCTTCTTTTAAATACTGCACCGTATTCCAGTTCGGTTCATGAAGAAAATTTCCAATAAAAACAAAATTTCTACGATCTTCAAACGAAGGCAGCACCAAAAGATCTTTTTCAGACATTGACTCCACTAAAAAAGGAAGATAAAAAAGCAGCTCTTCATTTATTCTAAACTGCTCCTTTAGAATCTGCATCTCAAATTCAGAAATTATCAAAGACAGATCACAGCGTAAAATACTCGCAATTTCACGTTTTGCCACTTCTTCAGACAGCAAATCCTCTTTTTTGAAATCCCTGTTTTCCTTAAAAGCTTTTTGACGGGCTGTTCGCAGACAATGCAGATCTTCAGTATCTAAAATTCGGATCGCTTTTGGGCAGTTCTCAATCACCCTCCATCCAAATTGCTCTTCAATCATAAAACGATCAAACAAAACCACATCCGGATTTAATTCGGTGACAAAATCATCGAAACTGGAAGAATTAAGTTCAATACTTTTTTTAATTACTCCAAACTCAGACAAATCAACCATAAAATTGCTGTCCTGTGCTGCGCTGGCAAAAGTAATTTCGAATCCGTTTTCCCTGAAAACAGAAATCAGCTGCATCATTCTCCCTCCTGCTGCCGAAGAATTTGGCTCGGGCCAGACAAACCCTATAATTAAAAGTTTTTTTAGCTGATTCATTGCAATTGGTTTCAACTTACAAAATAATACTTTTTTCCGCGCAATCACACGATATTTCCTGATTTTTAGTAATAAAAAACACTAATTTTGCAGAACTAAAATGCAGGGAAATTATGTTAGGATTAAAATTAGCTACAGACCCCCGATGGGTAAATATCGTCGAGTCCAATATTGAAGAAATTTTAACTGATCATGCGTGGTGCGAACAAAAAGCCGCTTCCAACGCTATCAGTATTGTAACTTATAATTCAGAACTGGAAGAGCTTGTAACCGAAATGCTTGTTATTGCCAGAGAAGAACTTGAACACTTTCAAATGGTACATAATGTTATTAAAGAACGTGGTCTTACTTTAGGACGCGAGCGAAAAGACCATTATGTAAATGAACTTTTTAAATTCATGAAAAAGGACGGAAGCCGCAGGGATGCCCTTTGCGATCGTTTATTATTCTCTGCCATGATTGAAGCCAGAAGCTGCGAACGCTTTAAGGTTCTTTCAGAAAATATTCAGGATAAAGAACTAGCTAAATTCTATCGTGATTTAATGATTTCCGAAGCCGGACATTATACTACTTTTTTAGCATTTGCCAGAAAATACCAGGACAATATCGACATCGACAAACGATGGAAAGAATGGATTGAATATGAAGGGTCGATTATTACCAATTATGGTAAAAAAGAAACCGTTCACGGATAACTACACTCTTTTTTACTCTATTTTACACTAAACACCACCATTTGTTATGCAAAAAAGTAAAACCAGATCAATCGTATTTAAAATTGCGAAGTATTTTGGGATCACTTTCGCTGTTATTTTAGGATTACTATTTTTAACACCTATCGTCTTTGAAGATCAGATTAAAGAACAAATTAAAAAAACGGCTAACGAAAGACTAAGCGCCGAACTTAATTATTCTGATGTTTCGGTTTCTTTTTTCCGTCATTTTCCTTCTCTGACCCTCACATTAGATAATCTGAGCCTTAACGGTTCGGCTCCGTACACACATGAAAAATTCATTACAGCCAAAGAAGTCTCTTTTGGGATAAATGTAGCCAGTCTTGTTTTTAGCAAGTCGGTTAAAATCGATCAGATTTATTTATCCAATTCTTTTATAAATGTAAAAGTAAATCCAAACGGAGAGGCCAATTATAATATTTACAAATCACAAGCCCAGGCTTCTCAGACAAAAGACAGCAGCGATACCGCCTTAAAACTGGAACGAATTGAAATTTTAAATAGTAAAATTATTTACGACGATAAATCGACAAACGTTCATTTTGACGCTTTCGGATTTAATTATTTAGGAAAAGGAGATTTAAATAAAGCCGTTTTTGACCTGTATTCCAAAGCAAAAATTGAGAAATTAAATATTGTTTACGACAACGAACCTTATTTAATGAACAAGAAAATTGATGCTGATCTGATTACCAAAGTCAACATTAATTCCCTTTCTTTTTTCTTCCAGCAGAACAACCTAAAAATCAATCAGCTTTTAGTCGATTTCAAAGGAAAATTTGACATCTTAAAAGACGGTTACAATATGGATTTCGTTGTTAAATCAGACAACAGCGATTTATACGATGTATTTACGGCTTTTCCGCCAAAATACATCACCTGGCTTTCCAAAACCGAATTAAAAGGAAATACCAGCCTTCTTTTAACCTTAAAAGGAAATTATATTGCTGCTCAGAACATTGGCCCCGATTTGAATTTAGACGTTAAAATAAACGATGGTTTTGTAAATTATGACAAAAGTTCTTTTCCCGTTTCAAAACTAAATCTAGATGTAAAAACACAGGTTCCGTCCCTTAATCCGGACCTTTTAACCGTAGATGCCAAAAACGTATCTTTAAACATCAATCAGGATTACATCAAATCGAAATTCTTTATAAAAGGAATAAACACACCTGAAATCAATGCCGATTTTAAAGCTAAAATTGACTTAGGAAAACTAACAAAAGCACTTGGAATTCCGGACGTGGAACTAAAAGGATCATTAGCAGGAGATATTCAGGCAAATGGGAAATTCGATCAGAAAGACAAACTTTTTCCGGTTACAAAAGGTGTTTTTAACGTAGAAAACGGCTACCTGAAAACCAGGTATTATCCAAATCCGATTACCAATATCATTATCAAATCTAAAATCGACAATCAAAAAGGCACTTTTGACGATTTGAAAATCAAGCTAAAACCAACCCAGTTTACTTTTGAAGGAAAACCATTTTTTGTAGAAGCAGATTTAAGTGATTTTAATGATCTCACGTATGATGTTAAGGCCAAAGGCGAACTCGACGTAAACCGAATCTATAAAGTTTTCTCCCAAAAAGGACTTGACTTAGACGGTTTCATCAAAGCCGATTTAGCACTAAAAGGAAAACAAAGCGATGCCGAGAAAGGCAATTACAGCAAATTAAACAATAAAGGAACTCTGGAATTACGAAATATTGGCGTTACCTCTCAATATCTTCCTAAAAAATTCATTATCAAAGAAGGTATTTTCAGGATCAATCAGGACAAAATGTCCTTCAATAATTTCTTAGCTGCTTACGGTCAGTCTGATTTTAAAATGAACGGTTACCTGCAGAACGTATTCAATTTTGCCACTACAAATACAGGAGTATTAAAAGGTTCTTTTAAAGTTACCTCCCGATACATCAATGTAGACGAATTTATGTCCAATACCACGGCAGATGCAGCTGTAACACAAAAATCAGCTTCAAAACCGGAAACAAAACCAGCTGCTAAAACTGAAACAGGCGTTATCATTATTCCGGCCAACCTGAACCTGCAGTTACTGGCAAACGCCCAAAAAGTAAATTTTGACAAGCTAAACCTTCAAAATGCAACGGGTCATCTAACCATGAACAAAGGCAGACTGACAATGCAGAACACCGGCTTTAATTTAATTGGCTGTAATGTAGCTATGAACGCTAATTATCAGGCCGTGGCACCTCAAAAAGCCAATTTTGATTACACTATAAAAGCAGCTGACTTCGACATTAAAAGAGCTTATAACGAAATAGAAGTTTTCAGAAAAATGGCCAGTGCCGCTGAAAAAGCGCAGGGACTAGTTTCACTTGATTATCAGCTAAAAGGCCGTTTAAACGGCAATATGGAGCCGGTTTACCCTTCGCTTACAGGAGGCGGAACACTTTCTGTAAAAGATGTAAAAGTAAGAGGACTGAAAATGTTCAATGCCGTAAGCAAACAGACCAATTCGGAATCCATGAAAAATCCTGATGTTTCAAAAGTCGATATTAAAAGCACGATTAAAAACAACATCATGACCATAGAGCGCTTTAAATTCAAATTTGCAGGCTTTAGACCGCGAATCGAAGGCACAACAAGTTTAGACGGAAAACTGAACCTAAAAATGCGTTTAGGGCTCCCGCCTTTAGGAATCTTTGGAATTCCTTTGACCGTTACCGGAACTCAGGACAACCCTAAAGTAAAAGTAGGACGTAAAACAGAAGATCTGGAAGAAACCAGGGACAGTGAAGACTAAATATTTGAAATTCCAAATTTTAAATCCCAAATTCCAAATTTCAAATTACTTAAAAATACAAAGCCTTTGTCACAGTTTAAAAATCTGGCAAAGGCTTTTTAATTTATATCAAACCACAAATATCAGCTTAGCAGCATATAAAATCCCCTTACCCAAAAGCCATAATAAAGCAGCAAGTCCTAATAATTTCCAAGCCCAAGAATTCCATTTTTTCCAGCCTGAAAAGAAAGAGAAAATCTCCAGATATTTTAAAATTATATAAAGACAGCTTCCCATAATCGAAAACCAGATTATTTCATTTAAACGCATTGAATAACTATACCAAAACACCAGAGCCAGAAAAAGAACAATAACAAACTGCAGATAATAATAATTTCCCGGATTGTATTTGTGATTTGCTTTTGAAGACAAAATCAAAAAGGCGATAATTTCCAGACTTATCAATGCCGCGATAACATTATTAAAAACAGCATTCCACTGCAAAACAAGAACTAAGGTTAAAATAACCGCTATAACCGTACAGCCGCCCAGAGAATTGATACTTCTATCCCTGTAACCTTCGTTTTTAAAAGGAAACAAAACCGGATAAATATATTTTTCTGCTGTACGCCAGAATGGCAAGGCATAAATAAAGGCAATCCCCGATATTACAATTTCATAATTATAAAAAACATCGGCAGGAACTTTATACAATACGTAACACAGAGCCAGTGTAACCAAAACAGCCGGCAGACAGATTGTTTTTATAGTCTCCCACGGATCTGTTCCCCAGAAATTACTTTCTATTTCTAAAACATATTTTTTGACCCGGTATTCTTTGGTAAACAAAGCCGTAGACTGACTCCATAACAAAAACAACCCTAAATGAATAATTACGGTCCGCATTACAAAATCTTCAACAGAAACTGCATAAAATACACAAGCAATTCCAACTATCAACAATTCGCAGGTCAATAATAAAGGAGAAAACAAATACCTTAAAAGAGGCTCTAAACGCTTTAAAAGAAATCCGATAAGCCAACTCCAATACTTTTTAAAAAGTGCGATAACCGCACAAATAGCGATAAATGCAGAGAGATAAAACATCCAGTTGGTCAGCAATTGTGTCTGCATCCAGATTTGAACTGCGGAGTTTTTTTGAGGTTTATAAACAACCGTTGAATTTTCAAAAATCTGTCTTGCCAGTTCATCTCTGGTTTCAGCATCGAGTTCTGCAAATTGATTTTTATTTTCCAGCCAAAAATGATCTGTTTTACAGCCGTTTCTTTTTAAAACTTCAAATTCATATAAAGTATTTCTTTGCTTTTCATTTAACAAATTTAAACGACTACTATTTTCTGAAGATGTTTCCGCATAAGCACTAAGACAGCACAGCAAAAGCATTAATAAGATCTTTTTCAAACTTTTTTATTTAAAGAGACAAAACAAATGTAAGTTTTTAAAATCTTATCAAAATGATTAAAAACAAAAAACCCGGTCTTTTCAGAACGGGTTTTTTATAAAAAGTAAATCTTTGTGATTATTATGCCTCGAATGGGATAATAGAAACATAAGATTTGTTATCTCTTTTCTTTTGGAACTTAACAACTCCAGCTACTCTTGCGTGAAGAGTGTGATCTTTACTGATGTAAACATTTTCACCTGGATTGTGTTTTGAACCTCTTTGTCTAACGATGATGTTCCCAGCAATAGCAGCTTGTCCACCATAAATCTTAACGCCTAGACGTTTTGATTCTGATTCTCTACCATTCTTCGAACTACCGACACCTTTCTTGTGAGCCATGACGTATGAGTTTAAATATTGTTATTATTCTTTAGTAGCTTCTTTTTTAGCTTTTGGAGCTGCTTTTTTTGCTTTTGGAGCTGCTTCTACTTCTTCAGTAGCTGCTGCTTCTTCTGCTACAACTGCTTTTTTAGCTGCTGCTTTTTTAGTTCCTCCTGCTGCAGTAATACCTTCAATTACAATTTGTGTAAGATATTGTCTGTGACCATTTCTTTTTTTGTATCCTTTTCTTCTTTTCTTTTTGAAAACGATAACTTTATCACCTTTTAAGTGTTGTAACACTTTAGCTTCTACTGAAGCACCTTCTATAGCTGGGGCGCCTAAAGTTACATTTCCGTTGTCATCTAATAAAAGAACTTTGTCAAAAGTAACTTTTGAACCTTCTTCGTTAGCTAAACGGTGAACATAAACCTTTAAGTCTTTGCTTACTTTAAATTGTTGCCCTGCTATCTCTACGATTGCATACATACCAAATTGATTTATTGATTTTTAAGGTTGCAAATATACAACTATTAATTTACTGTGCAATCCCTGATTCCAAAAATATTTTCTTCCTTATTAAATCCTGTTTATCAGCCATATCCAGCTGCAATTCGGCCTTAAATAATACGTAAAATAGTGTTAAATATTGTCCCGAAACGCTAAAATCCTTAAATCATACGCAAAAAAGACTATTTTTGATGTAACTAAACAGAATACACGACTACCTATTAATTTAGGCAATAAAATTACATTAATCTTTTTTATGAAAAATTCACTAATGATGTTAGGTGCTGCATTAATGCTCGGAGGAGTAGCCCATGCTCAAAAGGTAGCTTTTGAAGAATACAATTTAGATAATGGCATGCATGTCATTTTACACCATGATCCGTCGGCTCCGGTAGTTATTACGTCGGTTATGTACCATGTTGGCTCCAAAGACGAACGTCCGGACAGAACCGGTTTTGCCCATTTCTTTGAACATTTATTGTTTGAGGGAACACAGAACATTAAACGCGGCGAATGGATGAAAATCGTAACCGCAAACGGAGGGGTTAACAATGCCAATACTACCGATGACAGAACCTATTATTATGAAGTTTTCCCATCTAACAACCTTGAACTGGGACTCTGGATGGAATCTGAAAGATTAATGCATCCTATTATTAATAAAATTGGAGTTGAAACACAGAACGAAGTCGTAAAAGAAGAAAAAAGAATGCGTTACGACAATCAGCCGTACGGAAATATCCTGCCGGAGGTTAAAAAAAACATGTTTAAAAACCATCCGTACCGCTGGACCACAATTGGTTCAATGAAAGATCTGGACGCTGCGACTCTTGAAGAATTCCAGGCTTTCAACAAAAAATTCTATACCCCGAACAATGCTGTTTTGGTAGTAGCGGGAGATTTTGACAAAACCAAAGCCAGAGAATGGATTCAGAAATATTTCGGTCCGATTCCAAAAGGTGAAGTAACCCAGAAACAAACTTATACCGAAGAACCAATCACCCAGACCATAAAAGCAACGTATGAAGATCCTAATATCCAGATTCCGATGGTTGTGGCCTCTTACAGAACCCCATCTATGAAAACAAGAGACGCAAGGGTTTTGGATCTGATTTCGTCTTATTTAAGCGACGGAAAAAGCTCTAAACTGTACAAGAAAATCGTCGACGACAAAAAAATGGCGCTTCAGATTGGTGCTGTTGGTTTCAGTCAGGAAGATTACGGAACTTATATCTTATACGGACTGCCGATGGCTCCTAACACCACTGCCGACATTCTAAAAGAAATTGACGAAGAAATCGTAAAACTCCAAACCGATCTGATTTCTGAAAAAGATTATGAAAAATTACAGAACAAATTCGATAACAACTTTATAAATGCCAACTCAAGCGTAGAAGGAATCGCTGAAAACCTGGCTTCTTATTATTTACTTTACGGAGATGTAAACCTGATTAATACCGAGATCGATATTTACCACTCTATTACCAGAGAAGAAATCAGAGAAGCAGCCAAAAAGTATCTGAACCCAAATCAGCGCTTAATTTTAGATTACGTTCCTTCTCCAAAATCTCAGAACTAAGAATATCGAATCATGAAAAAAATATATCCATTTTTAATCCTTTTATTCCTGACTGGAATTATGCAAGCACAAGATCGTCCACAACCAAAACCAGGTAACCCGCCGGTAGTTAATATCAAAAAACCACAGACATTTGTTTTATCAAATGGCATGAAAGTTTTGGTTGTAGAAAACCATAAACTGCCAAGAGTAAGTTTTAACCTGACCCTGGACAATGCTCCTTTTACTGAAGGAAACAAAAAAGGCGTTGACGAACTAACCAGCAGCATTATAGGCAACGGAACTCAGAAAACATCTAAAGAAGCTTTTAATGAAGAAATTGACTTTTATGGTGCCAGCATCAATTTTACATCACAAGGCGCTTTTGCCAGCTCGCTTTCTAAATACTCAGGACGTGTATTAGAGCTTTTGGCCGAAGGCGCTTTACAGCCCAATTTTACACAAACTGAATTTGATAAAGAAAAAGCAAAATTACTGGAAGGACTTAAGGCCGAAGAAAAAAGTGTTCCGGCGATTGCCAATCGCGTAGTCGACGTTCTGGCTTTTGGCAGAAACCATCCCTCCGGCGAATACCTTTCTGAAGAAACGGTAAAAAACGTAACACTCGAAGATGTTCAAAAAAATTACGCCACGTATTTCGTACCCGAAAATGCGTATTTAGTAGTTATTGGCGACGTAAAATTTAAAGAAACCAAAGCGGCTGTAGAAAAACTTTTCGGAAAATGGAAAAAACAGGCTGCTCCTAAAAACACCTATCAAAATCCGGAAAACGCTTCTAAACTGCAGATTGATTTTGTAGACGTTCCAAATGCCGTACAGTCTGAAATTTCGCTGGTAAATACAGTAAACTTAAAAATGAGTGATCCTGATTTTTTCCCTGCCGTAATTGCCAATCAGATTCTGGGAGGAGATTTTAACAGCTACTTAAACATGAATTTACGTGAACAGCATGCCTGGACGTATGGCGCTAATTCAAGCATAGGAAGCGGAAAATATGTTTCTAAATTCAAAGCTTCGTCTGCCGTACGAAATACCGTTACAGACAGTGCAGTGGTTCAGTTTATAAAAGAAATACGAAGAATACGCACCGAAAGAGTTGACCCTGAAGTTTTAAGAAATGTAAAAGCAGGTTACATAGGCCGTTTTGTAATGCAGGTTGAAAAACCTCAGGCGGTTGCCCGTTATGCTTTAAACATCGAAACCGAAAAACTTCCGGCCGATTTTTACGAAAAATACATCCAGACCATAAACAGCGTCACTGCCGATGATATTTACCGTGTAGCCAACAAATATTTCCTGCTTGACAACATGCGTATTGTAATTGTTGGAAAAGGTGCCGATGTACTTACCGGCCTTGAAAAACTTAATATTCCGATTTTTTATTTTGACAAATACGGAACCCCGGTTGAAAAACCAGCGGTTAAAAAAGAAGCTCCGGCCAATATTACAGCCAAAACTGTTTTTGAAAACTACATTAAAGCCATTGGAGGTGAAAAAGCGGTAACAGCTGTAAAAACGCTTTATATGAGCGGAGGAACGACCATTCCGCAGGCTCCGCAGCCGCTGACTTTTATTTCTAAATTAGATTCTAAAGGAAAAATGATGGTTTCACTGGCAATGGGACCTATGAACCTTATGAAACAGGTCGTAAACGACAAAGGGGCTTATATTGAGCAGCAGGGAAAACGCAAAGACCTTGAAGGCGATGACCTAAAGGAAATGAAAGCCAATGCCGCTCCTTTTGAAGAACTGCAGCTGGTAAAAAGAACCGATTTAAAAGTAGAAGGCATTGAACCTATCAATGGCAGCGATGCTTATGCTATAAAAGACGGTAATACAATACATTATTATGATGTAAAATCAGGATTGAAAGTCGCAAAATCGAAAGTTCGTGAACAAGGCGGAAAATCGGTTTCACAAATCACCAATTTTAACGATTACAGAGAAGTAAAAGGTGTAAAAGTTCCTTTTAATCTGGTTCAGAATGTAGGTTTTGAACTGGACATTAAAATGACTGATATTAAGATTAATGAGGGAGTTTCGGATGCCGATTTTCTTTAAAAGATGCTAAGATGCTGAGAGACTAAGGTTCTAAGATTTTGCTTTGAAAGATACAAAGCTGCAAAGACCCGAAGAGACAAAGGTTCCTAATCTAAAATTCTTTAATAGCAGGCTTTGCCAAACTTTGAGTCCGGCCTCTTCCTCTTATTCAATAACACTTAATTTTAAACAATAAAGGCTGTCGTAATCGACAGCCTTTATTGTTTGATTATTCAACATCCAGATAAGGGTTCAAAATTTCGGCTAATTCGTTCAGCCAGTAAAATCCATCCTGAAGATTTATTTTCTCTGTTTCCAGAGTTTCACAATCGCGCAATAAACTTAAAGCCAGTGCGTAATTCATTTTCCGGATGGCCTTTGCCATAAGCTCAGGATCAATAGAATGGTTAAAAAACTCTTTTAACTTCAATTCTGTTTCTTTCGAAAGGTTGTTTGTAATCATAATTAGACGGTTAGGAAGTAAAAACCCGCATAGCTAAGGTGTCCTACGCCGTCGAAAGCGTTGCGGTTGTTTCCAATACCGCCACCATACCACACGGGCAAGCTCTTTTATTTTCATATTTTCGACGTTTTGGAATTGCGAAGATACAAAAAAGAAAGAAAATGATTACATTTAAAATATTATCTTTAAAAATCCCTGATATTCAAAAAAAACATAACCCGCAAAACTCAGGTGTCCTACGCTGTTCAGGGCGTTGCGGTTGTTTCCAATATCGCCACCATGCTTTACGGGTTAATTCGATACCATTATTTCTTCTTTATTTACAAAAATTAAATCACCTAAATAAAACCCGCACAGCTAAGATGTCCTGCGCCACAAAGTGCGCTGCGGTTGTTTCCAATACCGCCATCATACTACACGGGTAATTTTTTATATTGTATAAAATTTCAACTGAATAAAGAAATCACATTAAAAAAAATCCTACTTCTTAGCCGACAAATATACACCAATCAAAATAATAAAGGCTCCAAAAAACTGAATGGGTGTAAGCATTTCATTATCCAGCAATCCCCAAAAGAAAGCTACAATAGGAATTAGATACGTAACCGATGTCGCAAAAACCGGAGACGAAATCTGAATAAGTTTAAAGAATAAAATATTAGCAATTCCCGTTCCCACAACCCCCAATATCATAACAAAGAAAATCGAATGCTGCACTGCTTCAAAACTCAGTTTCCGGGAAATATCTGTTGATCCCAGAATAATTAAAGCCGGAATCAACAAAACAGCAAAGTTTCCTGTTGTAATGCTTACGGAATTCAAATCGGGCAGGTATCTTTTAATCAAATTAACATTAGTGGCATAACAGATCGTGGCAATAACAACCAAACCCACATAATAATAGTTTTGCCCCGGATGTGCCGAAGCACCGCTTAAAACCAGCAGCAAACAACCTATTAAGCCTATAAAAACACCCCAAACCTGTCTTTTCTGAAATTGAATTCCAAAGAAAACAGCTCCCAAGACCAACGTATTTAATGGTGTAAGCGAATTCATAATCGCCACTATCGAACTGTCGACTTCTGTTTCGGCAATAGCAAAAAGAAAAGCTGGCGTAAAGGTTCCGAAGAAAGAAGTCAGTGCTACAAATTTCCACTGACTGCGTGAAATTTTGGTTAAACTTCTGAAGCCAAAAATCAGTAGAAACAATGCCGCAAAAATGATTCGGAAAGCCCCAACCTGAACCGCCGACAAGCCAATCAGTCCTCTTTTAATCAGAATAAAAGAACTTCCCCAAACCAAAGACAGAACCAACAGGTAAGCCCACTTTAATTGTTTTGCATCCATAAAAAGTATTTTACTGCAAATTTGTACTATTTTTAGAAACTGACCTCTCGTTTTTTATTAATTTTGCAGGAAACACAAATACACCATTAAAATCATATATAATGAAATTCACAAAAATCATCGCTGCAGCTGCCCTTGCCGGCTTCTTATTTACAAGCTGCAAAAAAGAAGAAGATAAAAACCTGGCCAATATAAAAGACATCGAAACAGCAGCTCCTAAAGAACATAAAGCCATTGCTCCTGAAAATGTACAGACAGCAAGTTTTGAAATTCAGGGAATGACCTGTGCCATGGGATGCGCCAAAACCATCGAAAAAGAATTATCAAACCTTGACGGTGTTGAAAAAGCAGCCGTTGATTTCGATAAAAAAACAGCTACAGTAACTTTTGATAAAACCGTTCAAAATCCGGAATCATTAACCAAAGTAGTTCAGGAAACCGGAGACGGTAAAACCTATAAAGTTTCGAATTTCAAATCTTAATACAAAAAAATTATTGATATAAGAAAGGGACTTTCTCAAATTGAGAAAGTCCCTTTTTTTATGTCCCAAACGGGGTAAAATTTATTTCCATTTCAAAGTTTCCATCAGCCTCTGCATATCATTTTTGATATAACTCGCAGCGGGCATAACAGAATCAAAATTAGGTTTAGCATAAAAATAAACCGATCCTGTAATGAAATGTTTGGTACTGTCGGTTACATAAAACTGAGAGTTTGTGGCTGCATTTCCATCCACCTGATAAAACATTCCGTACACCTTTTTTTCAGGGTTTAAATACGGTTGTTCCAAAATATCATCGGCTTTAATTACGTGTTCGTACGTAAGTTTCTGAGCGTCTCTTAAAAGCTTTTCGATATTGCCGTTTACCGGTTTATAAGTCAGGTAAATGGTCGCTTTCATTTTAGGATAAGTAATCGCAAAACCACAGTCCTTTTCACCTTTAATAACCGCATCTTCATTCATCTGAAAAGCAAAAGGACAGTTATTTTCAAAATTTACGTATTGTGCTTCAGGATAATCTAATCTAAGAAAACCCGCAGGTTTAGGCAGTACATCGTTTTTACAGCTCACTACTGTTAATGCCAGCAGGACGGTACTTACCAAAAGTATTTTTTTAAACATTATTCCAGGGTTACTTTTATTTGTTTTACGCGTTTTTTATCAACTGTTTCAACGGTAAAAGTACAGTTTTCAAAAGCGATTTTTTGATCTTTTTTAGGGAAATTACCAAGAATTTCCAAAATAAACCCGGCCAGTGTTTCGGCTTCACCTTTCTGAGCCTCAAAAAGATCTTCTTCAACATCAACGATCCTGTAAAAATCTTTAAGGTTTATTTTCCCTTCAAACAGAAAATTCTTTTCGTCGATCTGGGAGAAATTCAGGTTTTCGTCGTCAAACTCGTCGCTGATATCGCCTACTATTTCTTCAATCACATCTTCTAAAGAAACCAGTCCCGACGTTCCTCCGTACTCGTCAACTACAATCGCAAGATGGCTTTTAAGACTCTGAAAATCCTTTAAAAGATTATCCAGCTTCTTATTCTCCGGAACAAAAAACGGGTCCCGCAATAAAGAAGTCCATTCAAATTCGTCCTTATCAATATACGGGAGTAAATCTTTCACGAACAAAACGCCTTCTATCTGATCGATATTATCACGATAAACAGGAATTCTTGAAAATCCTTTTTCAATGATTTTAGGACAAATTGCCGAAAATGATTCGGTTATTTCCAGCGCAAAAATATCAATTCTCGGGCTCATAACCTGTTTGGTATCGGTATTCCCAAAGGAAACAATTCCTTCGAGTATTTTCTGTTCTTCTGTAGATGTTCCTTCAGAATCTGTAAGCTCCAAAGCCTGAGACAGCTGGTTTACGGAAAAATTATTCTTTTGTTTCCCTAATTTATGCTGCAAATATAAAGTAACACTGCGCATGGGTAAACTAATTGGCGACAGTAATTTGTCTAAAAAAGAAATAGAATAAACGAAACGTTTGGCAAATTTTATATTATTACGGCTGGCGTAAACTTTTGGCAGGACTTCTGCAAAAAGTAAAATTAAAAATGTAACAAGTACGACTTCCAGAAGAAATTTTAACGCGGGAGAATCAATAGCAGCAAAAATATCCGTGCCCATAAAAGAAAACAAAATCACCACTCCAATATTCAGAAAATTATTAGCTACCAGTAAAGTGGCTAAGAGCTTTTTGGGTCTTTCCAATAAATCAGAAATAATTTTTCCTTTGAACTGGTTTTCCTGAAGGGTATCCTCAATATCCTTTTGGGATAAAGAAAAAAGTGCAACTTCGGCACCTGAAACTATTGCCGACAAAAGCAGCAAAATAAATATTCCGACAAACCCAAAAATTAAATTGGTGTCTAAAGTTGTAGTAAAAAATAAACTGGGCCCGGGATCCAAACTATCATAAATTAGTTAAACAATCAAAAAGGCAGGTCATTTACTGGCAGGCCTTCGTTTGCTGCATCAAAGTTAGCACTTTTTGCCGATTCCTGATCCTGACTTACTTTATGACTTACAGTTTCTTTTTTGGTAGTCAGAAAAGTAAATTCAGTCACCTGAATTTCAGTCGTATATTTTGTTGTTCCATCTTCAGCCTGCCACTGCCTCGATTTGATTCGTCCTTCGACATATATCTTATCTCCTTTTGAAAGATATTTTTCACAAATTTCAGCTGCTTTATTGCGCACAACCAGATTGTGCCACTCTGTAGATGTTATTTTTTCACCGGTCGTCTTATTAATATAAACTTCATTTGTAGCCAGCTGAAAGCGCCCAATGCAGTTACCTCCATCGAAGTAATGCATTTTTACATCATCGCCTAAATGACCAATAAGCATAACCTTATTTAATGTTCCATTCATAATTAATAGTGGTATTTCTACCAAAGATACATTTTTTTAGCAAATTAATTCCTGCTTTTCTAAAAATTGTAATTTATTACAACTAAACCCTTTTTTTAAAGGGGCAGTCCGGCAGATCCTTTTTATTTTTTTTCTGCAAAATTAAAATTTCTTTTGAATGCTGTGAGGTTTACGAAAAATTTTGTTAAATAAAAAATTAGTGTATTTTTGACATATGAGAAAAATAGAATTCGTCAGCTGCCACAAACTTCCTGAAAGATCTTTTTTTTACAAAGGGAAACAATTTCCATTTTGTGCCCGCTGTACCGGCATATATGTGGGTTATTTTATTTTTATACCCCTTTTATGGGTTATTAAAATAGACATTTACTGGGCACTGGCTACTATTCTTCCTACTATGATCGACGGACTAACGCAGGCGTACTTTAACAGGGAAAGCACCAATTTTTTACGTTTTTCCACCGGAATCCTTGCGGGATACGGACTCGCCGGTCTGTCTGACTTTATTGCTTACTGGACTGTATATTTTTTCAAACACCTATTCATATTAATTAACCACTAAAACAGAAATAATTATGTCTGAAGAAAATTCTAATTTTAATGAATTCGAAAAAAGAAACGACAAATCTCAGGAAGATTTAAGTACGGGTCTAAAGGTTTTGTCTTTTTGTATTCCGTTAGCCGGAGCCATCATTTACTTTGTAAAAAAAGACAGTGAACCGGTAGCGGCTAAATCTGCCTGCAACATGGCCTTAATAGGCTTTGCAGTTGGAATTGTCGTAAGAATCATTCAATATGCTACTGCGGGAGTATAAAAACATAAAAACCGACTTCATACTGAAGTCGGTTTTTTTATAGCTTTTCTATAAAATTATAAATCACGATTGGAAAAGGAAAGGTTTTTAAAACTTCATGATTAATTCCGTTTTCGATCGCCTCTTTAATCCTTACTTTCCAAAACCGGATATGCAGGTGCTGGTGCGAAAGCTTATGAATAACGGCTGCTTCACTGCATTCTTCTATACCTATAATAGTATATGATTTGAGCAGTTCATTCTTTACGACCTGCGAAACAAAATCAAAATCTGCAATTTCAACAGTTTCCAGCAAAGGAAACTCATACAGATTGTGCCAGATTCCTTTTTGGGTTCTTTTTTGTATAATAGTATTCCCTAAACTGTCTTCTACAATCAGATAATTAAAAAAACGCCTGGTTACTTTTACTTTTTTTGATTTTACCGGAAGTGCCTCTACTTTCTTTTTCTGAAGCGCCAGACAGCTGTCATTAAAAACACAAACGGTACAATCCGGATTTTTAGGCACACACTGCAGCGCCCCAAATTCCATTATTGCCTGATTAAAAACAGCGGGATCGTTTTTGGGCATTAATTCGAAAGCCAGTTCTGTAAATTCTTTTTTGGTGGCAGGCAGCGCAATATCCGATTCTATATCAAAATAACGGGAAAGGACACGAAAGACATTTCCGTCTACAACGGGCACGGCTTCATTATAAGAAAAGGACGCAATCGCAGCGGCAGTATACTCGCCTACTCCTTTTAAATTCAAAAGCTCTTTATAAGAAGGTGGAAAAGTTCCCTTTAGGTCATAAGCGACATATTGGGCTGTTTTATGCAGATTTCTGGCCCGCGAATAATACCCAAGTCCCTGCCAAAGTTTTAAAACCTGTTCTTCAGAGGCATCTGCAAGGTTAAAAACGGTAGGAAATTCCTTCGTAAAAGCGAAAAAGTAAGGCATTCCCTGCACAACTCTCGTTTGCTGCAGCATAATTTCTGAGAGCCAAATAGCGTAAGGATCAACTGTTTTTCGCCATGGAAGATCGCGTTTATTTTGTAAATACCATTTTATCAGCGTGTTATGAAAAATCATTGTCAAATCCTTAAAATGCAAAAGTAAATGTTTATGTAATTAAAATTTAACGAATTAGCTTGATTAATTCTTTTTTTAATTCCTATATTTGCAAACTCAAAAAAATAGTACACCATTTATAAAATAAAATAGGAAAGAAAATGACGAAAGCAGATATCGTAGCGAAAATTTCAGAGAAATTAGGTCTTGAAAAAGGAGATGTTCAAGCAACCGTAGAAACTTTTATGGAAGAAGTAAAAACTTCTTTAGAAACAGGAGACAACGTTTACCTTAGAGGTTTTGGTAGTTTTATTGTAAAAACCAGAGCTGAAAAAACAGGTAGAAATATCTCTAAAAACACTACAATTAAAATTCCTGCGCACAACATCCCTGCGTTTAAACCTGCAAAAGTATTTGTTGAAGGAGTAAAAACAAACAACGAAGCAAAATAATACTATTAATTAACATAAAATCTGACACGATATGCCAAGTGGTAAAAAAAGAAAGAGACATAAGGTAGCTACTCACAAAAGAAAGAAAAGAGCGAGAGCTAACCGCCACAAAAAGAAAAAGTAGTTTTAAACTACTTTTTTCTTTTTAAACGTTCATTGAAATTGAAAATTAGTATTCAGTCATCAGTTGTTAGTGTTCAGTTCACTGATTACTTAGAACTGCAAACTGCCAGCTAGTTTTCTCCGGGTTAATACCTGTTAAAAATATTGTTTAATCCATCCTTGTAGAAGTTGATGGTTTTTGTTTTTGGCTTCTTTTGCCAGCAATTATCAACAAACAACCGACAACCAATTCACGGATAAAAATTTACAGTGTGAATAAAGAATTAATCATTCGATCCAGTTCTGATGCAGTAGATTTTGCCTTATTAAAAGATGGAAAACTAATTGAATTACACAAAGAAGAAGAAAAAAGCAACTTTCAGGTTGGTGATATATTTATTGCCAAAATCAGAAAACCAGTTGCCGGACTTAACGCTGCTTTTGTGAATGTAGGCTTTGAAAAAGATGCCTTTTTACATTATCACGATTTGGGTCCAAATCTAGCTTCTCAGCTGAAATTCATAAAACTTGTAAGCGCAGGTAAATTAAAAGATTTCTCCCTAAAAACCTTTCAGTTTGAGAAAGAGATTGACAAAGATGGCATCATTACTGATATTTTAAGTGCCAATCAATCTGTCTTAGTTCAGGTAGTTAAAGAACCTATATCAACCAAAGGCCCAAGAATAAGTGCTGAGCTTTCTCTTGCCGGAAGATTTATCGTTCTGGTTCCTTTTTCTGATCGTGTTTCTATTTCTCAAAAAATAGAAGACAAAAAAGAAAAGGACCGCTTAAAAAAACTTGTTCTATCGATCAAACCTAAAGGATTTGGTGTTATTGTTCGTACAGTAGCCGAAGGCAAAAACGTAGCCGAATTAGAAAAAGATTTGCAGAACCTGCTTGGCAGATGGTCTGCAATGTGTAAAAAATTACCAACTGCTCATCATCCATCAAAAGTATTAGGAGAGCTCAACAGAGCTTCTTCGATATTAAGAGATGTATTCAACGATACCTTCAGCGGTATTCAGATAGATGATGAAGAGTTGTACCATCAAACGAAGGAGTATTTGCAAGAAATTGCACCTTCCAAACAATCGATTGTCAAGTTTTATCAATCAAATGACACTCCGATTTTTGAGAAATACAATATAGAGAGACAAATCAAAACTTCTTTTGGCCGGACTGTTTCCATGAGCAAAGGTGCTTACCTAATCATAGAACACACTGAAGCGCTGCACGTTATAGACGTAAACAGCGGAAACCGTTCTAACAAAGCAACCAACCAGGAAGACACTGCTATGGAAGTAAATATGATTGCTGCCGCAGAAATCGCAAGACAACTTCGTCTTCGAGATATGGGCGGAATCATCGTAGTTGATTTTATCGATATGTCTAATCCAGAAAACAGGAAAGTTTTGTTCGACTTCTTGCGAGAAGAAATGAGCGACGATAAAGCAAAGCATAAAATATTACCGCCAAGTAAATTTGGACTTGTCCAGATTACCAGACAGCGCGTAAGACCAGAAGTAAATATCAAAACCAGAGAAGAAGATCCTGATAAACTTAATGGCGAAATTGAAGCGCCAATATTAATAATCGACAAGATCACCTCTGATTTAGAAAGACTTTTAAAAACCCACAATAAAGTTGTGTTGAACACACATCCGTTTGTGGCTGCATACCTCAGCAAAGGTTTTCCATCATTACGTTCAAAATGGTTTTTTGAACATAAAAAGTGGGTGAAAATCATACCTCGTGACGCTTACACGTATTTAGAATACCATTTCTATGACAAAAAAGGAAATGTTATTACAGAATAAAAAACAAAAACCGCCTTTCGAAAGATTGGCGGTTTTTTTGTGCTTTTTTTCCAGCCACGAATTACACGAATTAATTTGTGTTAATTTGTGTAATTCGTGGCAAAATATTTTTTATCAGGAGCAATTTCCAGCTATCCGCTTGTATCTTTTCCTTGTCTCGTTTTTAGGAACGAGACCAGAAAAAGGATACCGCTTCTATCTGGGCTAGGCACTCTTTTTCATAATCACGTTTTTGGAATTTGGAATTTCAAAAAATTGGAATTTACTTTTAATTTATTCCCTCACAATCTCAATTTTTCGTCTGATTTCATTTCCTGAAGCATCTACAACCGTAATGTAATGTATTCCTGTCGTTGGCGTAATAGGAAGTTCATGAAATGTTTTTGTTGTGGCTTTATAAACATCATCGACATACCAAAACAGTTCTTTATCCCTTTCAGAATAAGCCACTTTTAAAATTACGGGCTGAACATTACTATTAAAATCTTTAGTCAAATAAATTTTACTATTTGCTTTTGGATAAATAAAATCCATTGTTACACTTTGTGTTCCTTCGCAGCCTTCTTTAAACGGAGGCAATGGTAAATATTCGATATGCTGGCTTTTGTAATACCACGCCATAACGGGAGGCAGTACAAACCAGTTTTTGGTTACTATGTTATCTATATTTTCACAACTGCTGTTAACCTGAAATTGCTCCGCTTTGTCCAAATGAACCGTTCTGTGATAAGGACATACTTTAGTCGATTTCCCTTTTTTGGTCACCCATTGCTTGATTTTTGGGCAATTATCTTTAGCCAGATAACCGCTTAAGCGGCAAACTTCAACTTCGGCTAAATCTTTATAAGGCGCATCAAACCATCTTTGTCTTGGCAGTAAATTAAAAACATCAAATAAAATTGGCGCCGCACTGGTAACTCCGGTTAAAGTTGGACGTCCTTCTCCAGTGGCATTTCCAACCCAGATTCCAACTACATATCCTGAATTAGTTCCAATAGCCCATGCATCACGATTTCCGAAACTGGTTCCGGTTTTCCATGCAATCTTTAAAGAACTGTCGTAGAACTTCCACGCTTCGTCTCCTTCAGGCCTATTAACCTCTTCCATGGCGTTGTAAGTCAGCCAAATTGATCCTGCACCCAAAATATTCTTTTGAGTGGTTTCCGAGCCAAAATCGGGCTTAAAATCGTTTTTATAATTTAGTTCTGTAAATTCGTTTGTTCTGTATTTCGCCTGATGTTTTGTAAAGTAATTTAAGGTTGAAGATAAATTAGCATAGGTTCTGCATAAATCCCACAAATTACTTTCGGCACCTCCCAAAATAAGCGACAAACCATAATGATCAGGTGTTTTATTGATATTCTTCAGTTTGAACTTTTGCAGTTCTTCATAAAATTTATTGACCGTAAATTCCTGAAGCATCAAAACTGCGGGAATGTTCAGCGATCGCGATAAAGCACGATGCGCCGGAACTGCTCCGTCAAAAGTCAAATTAAAATTCTGCGGTGTATAACCTGAAATCTGTGTCGGAATATCGGCCACCAAAGTATTCGGCAATAGTTCACCATCATCCAACATGGCACCGTATAGAAGTGGTTTCAAAATACTTCCCGTACTTCTTGGAGCATCGATAATGTCTACATCTTTTTGGTGGTCGCTGTCTGCCGGAGAATTCCCTACATAACTCATTACATTTCTATTCTGAACATCGATTACCAAAATCGCCAGATTATGGACCTCATTCTGTTTGTATTGATTGTAGTAATATCGCGCAATCTGATTGACACGATTTTGCAAAGCATAATCAATTGTAGTTTTGACTCTTGTTCCTTCTTCATTTTTAGCCACTCTCTGCAATAAATGAGGTGCAATTTGAGGCAGATCATACGGTTTTTGAGGTAAAGGCTCTTCTATCGAAAGTTCGTATGTCTGCTTGTCGATAATTCCCTCCTGATGCAGTTTTAATAAAAGTCGGTTTCTTTTATTCAGTAATTTAATTTGATTTTTTCCCGGATAAATTAAACTTGGTGCATTTGGCAAAACGGCCAAAACTGCATTTTCCGCCCACGACAATTGATTCGACTGAACGCCAAAATAACGCCACGAAGCCATTTCTAATCCTACAACATTTCCTCCAAATGGCGCATGTGCTGCGTACATTTCCAGAATTTCATGTTTAGAATAACCTAATTCTAATCTTGTAGCGAGAATTATTTCGATAATTTTTTCAAAATAAGTTCTGTTTTTTCCTTTTCGGGATAATCGAATGACTTGCTGTGTTAATGTACTTCCACCTCGAACCACTTTACCCGCTTTTTTATTTTGTTTAAAAGCATTAATCATCGCTCCCGGATTAAATCCTGGATGTTTATAGAAATATTCGTCTTCAAAATAGACAATACATTTTTTGAATTTATCCGGAACACTGTCCTGAGCAGGAAAACGCCATTGTCCGTCTCTCGCGATTTTGGCTCCGAGCAATTCTCCTTCTTTGCTTTCTATAACTGTTGAATACGGTTCTTTGAACAAAGTTCGGGGTATCGAAAAATAGTAAATCAGCAAGAGCAGAAATGCAATTGCTGATTTTATTTTGTTTCTTTTTATCCAGTTTAGAATGCGTTGAAGAAACGCTTTTAATTTATTTTTCAATGCTTGTTTTTTTTAACCGCAAAGGCGCTAAGTTATCGCAAAGCTCACAAAGTTTTTTTCTCGCAGATTCTGCATTTATTTTATCTGCTTGATCTGCAAAATCTGCGGGAGACTTTTTATCATAAAGTTTTTTTGCCACAGATTAAATTGATGAGCACAGATTTATAAAATCCTTTTAATCTGTGGCTAATAAATTTTACTTCACAACCTCAACCCAGAATCCTTTTGTTCGGGCTAAGAAAGTATTATCATACATCGCTTCGCATTGTAAGCCTGGCAGGTAATAATTTCCTAGATACGATGCGTTCAGCAGGATTCTGAATACTTTCGTTTCTCTGGCTTTCAATCCGAAATAGAAATTCGTTCTGTCGTCACGGATATCGATATAATCAGCAATATTATTTACTGCGTCTCCGTAATCTGTGAAACGAGTATTTACAATTTCGAACCCTGAAGGCAGAATCTGCGATAATGCCACATTCTGTACACTTTCTCCTCTTTGATTTTTAATCGTAACCTCAGCAACAAACTCCGTTCCCTGATTGATTCTCGAAACATTGATGACACTTCCTTTTCTGTTTTTAAATACAATACTAGCCGAAACATCATTTTGTGTTGCATTTTCCTGTCCAATTGGCAATATTCCTGTGTTCAATACACGAATATAAACTGTATTCGCCTTATTATTTTTAAGCGTAATGCTGTTTGTGCCTGAAGCAACAGGCAAACTGCGGTCTGCAACCGATTTACCCGTGTTTATTGTCTCTGCTTTTCCATTTTTACTAAACTGGATATTGATTCCCTTTGGACCGTTGCTCACTGCAAATTTCGACATGGCATACAAACAATAAGCGGTTGTCTGGGTACTCATCCACTGATTGGCCGACATTTCTTTAGCTAACTTTGTCGCTGTTACAAATGCTTTTTGTTTTTGATCCAGAAGAAGCATAGTTTCCAATGCCATCGCTCTGTTTCTTTCGCTTGAACCGTAGTAGTAATAACTGTAGCCGTCTGAAGTTCCTTCAATACTCGTTTTTAAGAACAAACTTTGTCCAGCCGATTTCTGGCCTGCCAAAACATAAGCCGCTGCCAAACGCAGCATACTTTCATTTGAAATGCCTTTGGTTTCTCTCAATCTGTTCATTGATGATAAGTCGGCATTTCCTGCTAATGCTAAGGTGTATAAACGATACGCCTGTGCTAAATCATTTCCGTATTTCGGTTCAAAACGCCATTGTTTTGCTTCTTTCTGCTGATAGGACAGCCATTTCGATTTGAAGTTAATTGGCAGTACATATCCTTTTTTCTCTGCTTCAATCAAGAAATGTCCTGCATAAGAAGTTCCCCAATCGTCTGCAATCGCATTTCCCTGCCAATAAGGCATTCCTCCATTTGATAACTGGAAATTCCCTAATCTGGCGATTCCGGCTGCAATGTTTTTCTGAATCAAATCTTTTCGTTTCGCATCAATATCGGCCACATCACCTAAATACAATTGAGGAAAAACTGATGACGTAGTCTGCTCTACACAACCATGCGGATACTGAATTAAAAACTGCAGTCTTCCGTTCAGATTCATCGACGGCATAGACGAAACTTCCAATCTGGCTTTGTTGCTTCCAGCTATTCCAAACGTTTTCCAGGAAATTGTTTTAGTGCTATTTGGTGTTAAAACAACATCTGTAAAGGTACTTGTAACTGGATTTGGATTGGTCATATCAATTTCAACATCATAGGTTGATTTCTCACTTCCTGATGTTGCGATAACCTGAACTTTTGCAATTCCGGTGGCAGAACCAACCACTAAATTGAAATATGCCATTTTCTCATCTGGCTGTGCAAAACTTAGTTTTTGAACGGCACTTCCTGCTACTTTTAATCCGTTGCTGGTTTTTACCTGAATCGAAACATTTTTAATCTTGTTTTCAGTCGCAAAAACAGTAACCGGAAGTGTCACTTTTTCTGATGGCGAAATTTTTCTTGGCAGCGAAGCCAAAACCATCAGCGGACTCTTAACCTGTGTTGCTTTTTCTGCACTTCCATAAGCGCTTGTTACGGCATCTCCCGCAACCACCATAGTTCTAACTGAACCAATGTATTTTGGAAGTTTTAACTGATGCGATTTTGTTTCACCTTTTCCTAATTTAAATGGTCCGTAATACAATACAACCGGTTTAAAACGATTGGCTTTTTTCGCTTTTCCGCCACCTAAATCCTGATCTCCACCAATACTGAAAATTTGATTTATTTTTCCGCCGTAAGCTCCAATTACATCATCGTAAACGTCCCAGGTTTTTACGCCCAAAGCTTCACGAACATAGAAACTATCCCATGCATTTGGTGTTTTGAAACGGGTTAAATCTAGAAGTCCTTCATCAACAACAGCAATCGTATACGTCATTTCTTTTCCTGATTTCTCACCCACTTTAACGGTAAACGGCTGTTCTGGTCTAAGAACGTCAGGCATGTTTAACGTTGGAGCTAAAATCGTGTTTTTATCTACCACTTCAATTGGAACAATTCCATACATACGAATTGGCGAATCGTTTTTGGTTGAAGCGTGTGGTTGCAATAAGGTTATATTAAAATATACATTTGGCGCCATAGCTCCTGTAATCGGAATTTCGACTTTTGTTTCTCCTTTTTTGGTTTCAGCCCAAACCGTTTGTACAACTCTTGATCCGTTTTCTATAGAAATTAAAGCACGACCGCCTTCACTTGAAGGGAAAGAAATCTGCGCTTTTTCTCCTACTGCATAGTTTTTCTTATCGGTAGAAAACACCAACATATTAGCGGTTGAAGCATCTCTGTTTCGTGTTTTTCCTGACCAGATTGGCCAGTCGATATTTACGGTTAAAGAAGTGGCATGTTCGCTTTCCCCGTCTTCAACACGAATTAAATAACGTCCCCATTCTTCATCTGCCAAAGCAAACTGAAAACTTCCTTTTCCGCTGGAATCAGTGTTAATTACAAACGATTTATATGATGTTGTAGAATTCGAAGAGTTATAATTGGACAAATTATCGCTTGAAGAATCCCACCACCATCTCCAGTCTACTTTGTAAACTCTGACTTCGAGGTTACGAACAGATCTTGGTCTTCCGTTTTCATCAACAGTCACTACTTCAAAACGATTGCTTGTTCTCGTTTCAAGCATATTATACTTGTTTAATTCAGGTGTTTTTAATCCAACATAGGTTTGGTATGGCGAATAGGTTGTAGACATCACATCGGTGCTAAAATCTCCGCCTTCTTCATACACTTTTGTAATGAATGAAGCACGAAGCATTCCCGGTGCCTGTCCTTGTAGTCTTGGCTGAATGTTTACAGATGCTTTTCCGCTTTCATTTAATTTTCCGGAGAAAACATTAATTTCTTCTGTACTGAACTGACGCGCCAGATCATCAAAAGTATATTTCTCATAACCTTTAAAAGTGGTGGTTTGCTGCGAAAATTTAGCCTGCATTTCTACATTCAGGTTTTTCGCAATCGCTCCATGAAGCCAGGTTACTTCCAGATTATCGGTATTTGGATAAGATGCCGAAAGTGTTTTTCTGCTAAACGTATTTTTGATTTTTAAACGATTCGGTTTAATCGTTTCTATTTTAATGCTCTTATAGAATTTAGCACCACCAACGCTTACCATTGCTTCCCAGTTTCCTGTTGGCGCATCCTGATTGGTTGGTACTGTAAAAGCGTAATGATTTAAATCGTTTGTTTTTTGAACAGTCTGATAAACCGTTTTCCCATTCGGATCATTCAATCTGAATTTAATTGGATGCGATTTCGGAAGTTTATTCGCTGCATCATTCAAGATAAATGATAAATACAAATTATCTCCTGGACGCCAAACACCTCTTTCTCCGTATATAAATCCTTTCAGACCTTTTTGCAAAGTCTCTCCTGCAACATCAAAATTACTGACAGATAATGAAAGTCCGTCATCCAGTTTCACATAAGTTGACTGATCTCCTAAAGTCACAATGGCAAAATAAGCGAATTTATCTAATTGGAAAGAAGCAATACCTTCGCTGCTTGTCGCCTCAGTTGCAATTTTCTGTTGTTGGAAATTATATAAATCTACTCTTGCGTTTGAAACTGGTTCTGTAGTCACGATATTATTTACGGCAAACAAATACGATTTATTTTCGCCTCTTTTGGCAATAACTCCTAAATCAGAAGCTAAGATGTTAGTCGCAATTCTTGCATTGTAATAATAGGAACCTGTACAAGGATCCTGGCTTTCTCTCCAGTCATAATCATCATAATAGTAATAATCGTCGTAAGAGTTTCCACTGTAGTTTACATCATTTTCATCTACTTCTTCTTCCTCCGCTTCATCGTCACTGCTATCTGATGTTTCACATTTGTACAGTGAATATTTCTTTTTGTAGACAAACTCCACTCGGTAAATTGCTCCTGGTTCTGGTTTGATTATTTTAGATAAATCCAAAGCATACGTATTCCATTTGGATAGATTGACGAGCGTGCTTTCCCTTAAATTGAGTGTAGTTTTGGCAATTGGCTGTGCTACTTTTTTAAGATTTTGTCCGCCGTTTAATTCGTTATATTGTAAAAACTGAAGAATATTGTTTTTGTAAATTTTATACACTTTTACATCCACAGCGCTTAAGTTTACCGCTTCGAAATTCAGTTTTAAATTGTTCGAGCTTGGCAGAATCGTTCCGTTTTTAACAAAGCGGATATTTGGTTTTATCTGATCAAACGAGATTTTTTCTGAGTAATTGTTTTCCATTTTTTTGCCATACTGGCTTTCAATTCCTTGAAAAACTTCCAATAATAATTCTCCCGTAACCACTTGTTCCGGTTCTTCATCAGGAACATATTCAACAGCTTCTTCTACAACTGCGGCTGCTGAATCTACAGCAACTGCAGCCGAATCAACCATAACAGCAGCTGAGTCTACTGTAACCGCAACTGGTTCTGTAACAGCTACTGCTATTGGCTCTTCTTTTTTAGGAGCTTTTTGATTGGTAAAATATACTTTTAGTAAATTTCCTTGTGTAGAAAACTTTAGGTTATTGGTATTTTGAATCGAAACCAATCCGGCAAAATCCTGTCCTTTTTCTAAAGGTTCAGAAAAGTTAATCAAAACCTGCTGATTGTTTCCATCCGGAACTTCAACCTTAATCACTTTAAATTCGTTGATACTTGTAATCGGGAAATCGATTTGTCCTTTCTGGTCAATGTCAAAATCATTTCCGTCATAAATAATCTCTAGATTTGAAGCTTCTGACTGACGCTGAATACTGTCAATTATAAAACGGAATTCTTTTGCAGGACCATTTGTTTTCTCAAACTTGATTTTAAGGTTATTCCCATTATGTTTGGCTTCAACCAGCTTTTGGGCCGTTTCCAAATCAATATTATCGGCTGTTTTTAAAACACAGTTTAAATATTGATATTCTTTGCTATACGACTGGATATCACCTGTATTGATCGTAAAATCCTGTTTTACCGTTTTAACTGTAAAATTGAATTTTGAAAGTTCCTTTTCTTTTTCTTTTGGAATTGCAGTCAGTTTATCAAGGTTTAAAGTAACTTGATATTCTGTTCCCATTTTTAGTTTTTTCTCCGGAATAAAAGCTAAAGTATTAGTTGAAAGCGCAACAATTTTTCCTTTTACACTTGGCGAAATATCTAATAAATCATCGTCCAATTCCTGATTAGGTTTCCAGTCGTTTTTATCAAAAGCCAGGACTACACGAATATCAGAGTCTGCCGAAACGATGCCGCCCGTAAAACTGGTTATGTAATCTTTAAATAATGAAAAATCCGAATTGAAGTCGGCAGCTGATTTTCTGCCGCAGGATTGAAAAATAAAAAACACAAAAAATACGAGAACTAAACCTTTTGCTTTCACTTTTACTTAAGTTAATTGGTTAATAAAGTAGTAATTTAATCTTTAGACTATTAATGCCATAACAGCAAAAACCAAATTAAATTATTATAAAAGTAAACTATTTTCTAAATCTTTTAAGAGGAAAATTCTCTAGTACTGGTTATTTAACTTTTGTTGAAGTTTTAGGGTATTTGATAAAATAAAAAATAATATATTTCTCACTTTTTAAAACATATAAAATGGCAGCCAATTCTCAAAAATATTCTTCTGAAAATGAATTCATTATAAAAAACAAAAATGTAATTGTATATCTATTAGGGGTAATCTCTTTTGTTATTCTGATTGCTTTTACAGATTATTATATTTTACCTTCTTCAAATACTAACGATGTAATTACTGATTACTTTGTTCGAACTTCCGGAAAATCCAAACAAAAAGTTTCCTATCATTATTTTACTCACAAAGGATTTACCTTTTCAACAACTAAAGAGTATATTGAAGAAAATAATATTAAAATCGAAACTTCTCCATTACTCAAGTCTGTAACAAAGATAAAGTCCAAAACAAAAGACTACACCGATTTGCTTTCCAGCGGCTTAAGCATTAACGGGATTCAATTCTACACTTGCCTTGTTTTACTGCTTTCACTAGGAATAAGTATAAAAATACTGCTTTCAAAAAAAGGCTTTTCTGAAAACACATTTTACAATATTGTTTGTTTTAATTGCTTTATGATATTTATTTGTATTTATCTGGGAGGATATTTGTTTTAGGCAGAATGTTTTTTATTTAAAACTTTAAAATTCCGTTCCCAGTTTTGACAATACCTTATCCAATTCTGTAAAATGTTCCTGACTTGCTGACGAATAAAAGAGCTGATTATTACTCATGACAATAATTACCTCATCATCATGATTGCCATAGAAACTAACCCCTTCTATCCATTGTGTAAAAGAAACGCCTTTATTTTTATAATTTTCAGCAATAAAGGTTAAATCTTTATCTTCTATTTCATAAAAACATTCAGCGGTATATTCCAAAGCAAAACCAGCCTGAAGAAAAGCCATAGCTTCAAAGAAATCCATTAAAGTTTCGGTTTCTTTTTTCCACTCTTTATCATCATAACTTATATAAACGGGAGGATTCGGGGTTGACAAATCATCCCTATGAATTCCCCAGACACAAACTCTTTGATTTTCGCAATAAAAAATCAAATAGTCATTATGTTTAAAATATTGAAATTGGTCTGGTTTATTTAAAGAATCCTGAGTATTATTTAGATTTTCGATTTTACCTAATTGGCTATAATAATCAACAAAAACTTTCGGAAGATTTCCAAAAATATCTTTTACAGTCTTAAGTTCATTTTCTGTGAACCCATTAGATTCAGTAATACCAAAAAGCTTTTTTATTGCTGAAAAGTCCGTCATAATTTCGGTATTTATTTTCTTCTTTCCAGAAAAAAACGTTTCATTAAATCAGCCGCTTCGTAAGCCATTACGCCCGAAACCACAGTAGTTTTTGGGTGCAGTTTGGTTCCCATGTTTATAAAACCACGCTGTTCGTCTCTCGCACCAAAAACAATTTTAGAAATCTGGCTCCAGTACAAAGCACCTGCACACATCTGGCAGGGTTCAAGTGTTACGTAAAGCGTACAATCTTTTAGATATTTCCCGCCAAGAAAATTTGCGGCCGCAGTTATGGACTGCATTTCGGCATGAGCCGTAACATCATTCAGCAGTTCTGTTAAGTTATGGCTTCTTGCAATTACTTTATCAGCAACGACAATGACAGCCCCGACAGGAATTTCGCCTTTTTCAAAAGCTTCTTCGGCTTCCTGTAAAGCCTTTTTCATAAAATATTCGTCGGTAAAAGGATTTTCCATAACTGCAAAAATAGGATTTTTACAACGTATTTTTTATTACATTTAATTTTTGATATTTGAATATGGAAAGAAATTATAAAATCAGCATTCCGGAACCTTGTCACGAAGACTGGAACAAAATGACGCCGGCTGAAAACGGCCGTTTCTGCATGAGCTGTTCAAAAACGGTTGTTGACTTTACATCGATGCTGCCGGAAGAAATTCAGCATTTTTTCATTCAAAATCAAGGTAATAAAATTTGCGGAAGATTTAAAAGTGAACAATTAGATTCGATAATAATTCAGATTCCAAGCCAGGTATTATATACACAAACCAGCTATTATAAAATTTTTGTTCTTGCAATGTTCATTTGTATGGGAACAACTCTGTTTAGCTGTTCTGATAAAGATGGAAATAAGAGTAGTATTAATAAGATCGAGATTGTTAATAATACTGATCAAAATCAGGATGAAAGCGAAGCATTACCCGCATGTTACGGACATCAGATCGAATCGAAAAAAGTAAACTCAAAAAAAACTCAGGAGAGAATTGTGATGGGAATGCCTGTTCCTCCTAATTCTATTCAAACAGGAAATTTTCACTACGACATTATTTATGATACTGCTGATTTGGATGTTTTACCTGTTCCTGAAAGCGGACAAAAAAAATTCTATGATTTTTTTACTGAACATTACACTGCTCCTAAGGAAACAGAAAAATTTCGGGGAAAAATCTATATTTTATTCGTTGTAGAAAAAGACGGCAGTTTAAGCAATTTTAATATTGTGAAAGGTACACCTCAAAAAATTGGGGAAGAAGCTGTTAAAGTTTTAAAAAAGACTCCAAACTGGATTCCCGGAAAATTCAAAAACAAAATTGTACGTTCGTCGTATTTTTTAGCTCTTACAATTAAATAATGGACAAAAAATATAAAATAACCCTTCCCGAACCTTGTCGGGAAGACTGGAATAAAATGACGCCGGCTGAAAACGGACGTTTCTGCATGAGCTGTTCAAAAACGGTTGTTGACTTTACATCGATGCTGCCGGAAGAAATTCAGCATTTTTTTGCGCAGAATCAAAACCATAAAATCTGCGGCAGATTTAGAAAATCACAGCTGGATACTATAACCATTCAAATTCCTAATCAGGTGTTTTACACACAAACTAATTATTATAAAATGTTTCTGCTCGCTTTATTTACAGTGATGGGAACTTCATTGTTCAGCTGTCAGAATAAAGACGGGCAAAAACAGAAAATTGACAAAGTAGAAGTTGTAAAAGATACAACAGCCGAAGTCATTTCAGTTGGAGAAGTCCCCTTTGATCCAAATGATTCTGCTCATGCTGTTTTACCGCCGCCGCCGCCGCCGCCAAAAACAGATCAGGTTAAATTTGTTAAAAATCCAGTAACTAACACAAAAGAAGAAAAGCCTGCTGCTAAATCAAATTCTAAAAAAACAGCAGAGGAACCCGTTTATAACGGTGGAACTGCCATTGAAACCAATGCAGAATTCCCGGGCGGTATTGATCAGTTTTACACTTTTTTTGCAAAGGAATTTAAAAAACCTGAAGAATCGGGAATTTACAAACTCAAAATAAACCTCTCTTTTGCGGTAGAAAAAAATGGTTCCGTATCTTTTCTTCAGTCTGTACCGGCTATTGACAAACCTCTGGAAGATGAAATTATCCGGGTTTTAAATTCATGTCCCAAATGGCAGCCCGGAGAAATTAATGGCAAAAAAGTAAAGAGACAGTATTCCCTGCCAATCGTACTGCAGTAGAGATTATGCAAATATCCCGCTGATAAAAAATTTAAAAACCGTAAATTTGCTTTTTACCTTACAATGAAAAGCGATTTACTTTCCCACATATATAATCCAGCCGATTTACGTCTGCTTCAGGAACAACAGCTTCCTCAGATTGCACAGGAATTACGTCAGTTTATTATTGATGTGGTTTCGGTAAAAGAAGGTCATTTAGGTGCCAGTCTGGGGGTAATTGAACTGACCATTGCCCTGCATTATGTTTTTAATACTCCGGATGATTTACTAGTTTGGGACGTTGGACATCAGGCGTACGGTCATAAAATCTTAACCGAAAGAAGGGAAAATTTCCACACGAACAGACAGCTTGGCGGTATTTCGGGTTTTCCAAAACGGGACGAAAGTATTTACGATACTTTTGGTGTCGGGCACTCTTCTACTTCTATTTCTGCAGCACTCGGAATGGCTATTGCTTCCAGACTGAAAGGTGATTTTGAAAAGGAACATATTGCCGTAATTGGCGACGCTTCTATTGCCAGCGGAATGGCTTTTGAAGGTTTGAATCATGCCGGGGTCACTGATGCTAATATTCTGGTAATTTTAAACGATAATGCTATCGGAATTGATCCCAGTGTAGGGGCTTTAAAAAAGTACCTGACAGCTGTTAAAAACGGGAAAAACCCAAAACAAAACAATATTATAAAGTCGCTGAATTTTGATTATTCGGGGCCAATTGACGGACATGATTTTCCGACTTTAATCAAAGAACTCAACCGGTTAAAAAAGATAAAAGGCCCTAAATTCCTGCATATAGTAACCACAAAGGGAAAGGGGTTACAGCAGGCCGAAGAAAATCAGGTGAAATATCATGCTCCTGGAAAATTTGATGCTTCGACCGGAGAAATCCATTCCAGACCGGAAGAAAATCTTCCGCCTAAATTTCAGGATGTTTTTGGTCTGACTATTTTAGATTTAGCCAAAAAGAATGAAAAAATTATTGGAATCACACCGGCAATGCCATCAGGAAGTTCATTAAAATTTATGATGGAAGAACTGCCTGAACGTGCTTTTGACGTGGGAATTGCAGAACAGCATGCCGTAACCCTTGCTGCCGGAATGGCAACTCAGGGCATGATAGTGTACTGCAATATTTATTCTACTTTTTTACAGCGTGCCTACGATCAGGTGATACACGATGTGGCATTACAGAATTTACCTGTAATTTTCTGTCTTGACAGGGCCGGATTAGTGGGCGAAGACGGTGCGACTCATCATGGTGTTTTTGATATTTCGTACCTGCGTTCTATTCCCAATATGATCATCTATGCGCCAATTAATGAAAAAGCACTTCAAAACATTCTCTATACCGCCCAATCAGGCCTGAATAATCCTATTGCAATCCGGTATCCAAGAGGCCGCGGAGTTCTTGAAAACTGGGAAGTAGAAAATTTCGGACAATACGAAAAAATTAAAATCGGTGAAGCTGAATGCTTAAAAAAAGGTACTAAAACTGCCGTTTTATCAACCGGAACAATCGGAAATAATGTAATTACAGCCCTGAAACAATGTCCTAATTCAGAGGAAATTGCGCATTATGACTTTCCATTCATTAAACCACTCGACATCAATGTATTACAACATATTTTTTCAACATACGAAAGCATAATAACGATCGAAGACGGAGCCCAAAAAGGCGGTTTCGGAAGTGCCGTTTTAGAGTTTGGGGCATCGCATAATTTTAAAAACAGTATCCAGGTTTTGGGCATTCCCGACGAATTTATTGAACACGGAAGCGTTACGGAGCTGCAACAATTGTGTAAAATCGACGTTAAAAGTTTAATAAATCTTTTTTCTAACGGCACAAAATAATTATTTTGCGGCACCTAAAAAAAACAAATCTAATGAAATTATTACGTTCTATCTTTTTATTATTATTCCTGTTATCTGCCTCAAATAACTTCGCCCAGATCATACAGACGACTTTGAGTCCGAATCAGGCGCCAAAACCTCCTTCTAATTGGTCAAAAAAGAATCAGCTGGGTTTTGATATTTCCGAAATTGCTTTTGTGAACTGGAGTGCCGGGGGAACAAGCTCTATTTCGGGTTTATTTAAAGGAGAATTTGGAAGAACTTATGTAAAGAAAAACCATAAATGGGTAAACGAACTTATCGTAAAATATGGTCTAAATAAACAAGACGGAACAGAGTTAAGAAAAACTGACGACGCTGTCCAGTTTAACTCGACTTACGGGTTTAGAAAAGATACGGCATCAAACTGGTACTACTCTTCAAAATTAAATTTCAACACTCAGTTTACAAACGGTTATAATTATCCTAACAGAGATGTTGCTATCTCTAAACCTTTTGCTCCTGCCTATATCTTTCTGGGAGCCGGAGCGGAGAATGCTAATAAAGCTAAAAACAGGGTATTTTATTTCTCTCCTATCACATTAAAAACTACTTTAGTATTAGACCAATATCTTGCTAATCAGGGTTCTTTCGGGGTTAAGAAAGCGGTGTATGCACCGGATCCGCTGGATCCAAACAACCAGATTATGGTTCAGGAAGGGCAAAAAGTAAAAGCGGAGTTTGGTATTCTTTTCACGGGATATATGAAAAACGAAATCTATAAAAACGTTTTTTATGAAAACAGGCTGAGTTTATATACGGACTATTTAAACCGATTCGGGAATGTCGACATTGATTATGACACCCGCTTAGATCTGGTTGTAAATGCTTATGTAAAAGCGAATATTGGGGTGCATCTGGTATATGACGATGATATTAAAACGAAAAAAGATGTTGTTGATCCTGCTACCGGAACTACTTCACAGGTGAACGACGGACCACGAATGCAGTTAAGGCAGGTATTGGGAGTAGGTCTTGTTTATGCTTTCCAGTAATTAAAAATATTACTTACCTAACGTTCTGTTCAGAGAACATTATAAAAAAGGCTTTTTAGAAAATTTTCTAAAAAGCCTTTTTTATGTTTCAGTGTTATTATTTAACTCTTTTTTCTCCCCTGGATCATTTCATATAATTCTAAGGCATTCCCGTCTGTTAAAAGCGAAACATAATGACAAATATGCAGCAGACGTTCGTATAAATTTTCTTTTTCTAAATGGTGTTTTTCCGGCAGCATTTTCAGGATCAGTTTATCGTAATTGGATGCCGTTCCTTCGTATTTGTTATTAAATGCAGTAATAAACTTATCCAGTAAAGTCTGGATGATCTGATAGCCTACGATTTCTTTTTCGATTACTTCACGGCTTTGATAAATTTTATCAACACTTAATTTGATAATATCATCCATCTGTGCTTTGTACTTGCTTTTTTCTGTTAAAGCAAAAGGAAAGTTTCCGCTCAGAATGGCTTCTTCATTTTCAATAAAAACATCAACAGCATCATTAATTAAAGCGCCAATTGCCAGAGCACGTAAATAACTTATACGGTCTTCTTTGGTTTCCAGCAAATTGTACTTTTCAATTCCGATATTGTCTTTTACCAGCTTAATTAAATATTCTAAGGCGTAATCTTCAGAAACCAGCCCCAGATTAATTCCGTCTTCAAAATCAATAATGGTATAACAAATATCATCTGCTGCTTCCACCAGATAGGCCAGCGGATGTCTTTCAAAACCAATATCACCGTCGGTTTTATTCGGGATTAATCCCATATCATCGGCAACTTCTTCAAAAAATGATTTGTCTGCCTGAAAGAAACCGTACTTTTTATCTGCAATATTACTGGTTGGCTTTTTCGGAAGGCTTTCTTTTGGATATTTCATAAATGCACCCAAAGTAGCATATGAAATTCTAAGTCCGCCTTCGATTCCCGGACGGCTTGCTGTTAATACCGAAAACCCGTTTGCATTTCCTTCAAAATCTATTAAATCCTGCCATTGTTTGGCTGTTAATTTGTCTTTGTATTTTAATCCTTTTCCGCTTGAAAAATACTCTCCGATTGCTTTTTCACCCGAATGTCCAAAAGGCGGGTTCCCAATATCATGCGCTAAAGATGCCGCAGCAACAATAGCACCGAAATCGTTCATATGATAACCGTGAACTTCTTTTAAATACGGGTATTTTTCAATAATTTTTTTTCCAACCAAACGTCCTAATGATCTTCCTACCACCGAAACTTCCAGACTGTGTGTTAAACGGGTATGAACGAAATCTGTTTTGGAAAGCGGAATTACCTGGGTTTTATCCTGTAAAGACCTAAAGGCCGCCGAAAATATAATTCGGTCATAATCGACTTCAAAACCTAATCGGGTATCATCTTGTTCTGCACGTAATCTTTTAATTGTATCTCCCTGTCGTTTTAATGATAAAAGTTGTTCCCAGTTCATTTTTGAATTTTAGATTTCTGATTTTAGACTTTAGATTTTTCATCTAAACGTCAAAAATACGTTTTATTTTAGGATAAAAACAGGCAATAGATTAAGTTTTATTCACCACGAATTCACGAATTATTGCAAAGCATTTCGTTTAAAATAATACATGAATTCCTGACTAGAAAAAAATCAAAACTCCAAAGCCGTACTATGCTTAATTTCACCCATCACAAAAATACTATTTGTATTCCCAATGTTTTCTATGGTTGAAAGTTTTTTCATAAGTTTACTAAAAATCAAAAAATCGAATTGTTTTTTGAAGCAGAAAATTTTCATTTTCAGAATTGTGTTCTGTCCCGCTATTCACTATATCTTTTCCTGACCGAAAAAGTCAGAAAAAGGATGCCGTTTCTATCGGGGCTAAGCAATATGTTTTAGTTTTCATAAATTTCCGTACAAAAAAAGCACCTCAACAGAGGTGCTTTATAAAATATACCTTTTAAGTCTAAAAGTTTTTAGAAATTCCGATACTAACCGTTTTACCAAAGTTGAAGTAAAAAGAGTTTTCATCTGCATGAACAGCATCATAATTGACAGTTCTGTAACCTAATCCGCCAATACTGAAATTTAATCCAAAGCCTTTTTTCATATTGATAAAAAGAGCCGGGGTCAGGTCTGTGTAAATACCGTCTGTTTTGCTTTCTGAAATAAGCAGCCCGTTCTGGTAATTTTTTCCTTTACCATTGTGAAAACCTGCTCCCAAATCGGCAAAAACAGAAAAGGTATCGCTCAACGGCATTGTATAACGTACAAATGCACCTGCCTGAAAGGTGTTGTATTTTGACTCGTCTGTTTCTGTTCCGGCAGTTTGTTTTGAAGATGAAATCCCAAATTCTACTCCTGCAGTCCAGTGCTCGTGAAACTGATAACCGGCTTTGGGAGAAAAATCAAAGGTGTGTGAATTTGAATCCGATAATTCGCTGTTGAAATTTTTGGAAGTATATTCGATACTTCCGCCAACTAAAATGGTTCCCTTTTGGGCATTTGCAAAGCCAAAAACGGACAAAGCAAGAATAAGTAACATGTTTTTCATAGGTAAATAATTTATTAAGTTTTCACATATGATCAACAACAAAAATACCAATCCCCTGCTGTCATCTGTTTCGTAACAATTACTTAAAAACAGCCTGCTTTCAGGGATTCAAAAATGAATAAACCTTAAAAAAAATGTTAAGATAAAAAAAAGCATCCGCCGCGGCGGATGCTTTCTGAAATTGAATTTACAAAACTAAAGATTAGAAGTTTTTAGAAATTCCAATATTAAATGTCTGACCAAAGTTGAAGTAGAAATTACTGTAATCAGGTCCGTTATTATCAAAACTTAATGTTTCATATCCTAAACCTCCAATACTGAAGTTTAAACCGAAACCTTTTTTCATATTGATGAAAAGAGCCGGAGTTACACCTACATACAGACCGTCTGCTTTAGATTTTGACTCTAATAATCCATTTTCGTAGCTCTTAACTTTTTGATTCTGGAAACCAGCTCCCATATCTGCAAAAACAGCAAAAGTCTGACTTAACGGAACAGAGTAACGAACAAAAGCTCCAGCTTTGAATCCATTGATTTTTTCTTCGTCACCAATGAAACCGCTTTTTGAAGAAGCAACTGTAAATTCACCTCCAACAGTCCAGTTATCGTGAAACTGGTAACCTACTTTAGGAGAGAAAGTAAATTCATTTGTTTTGGCTTCAGTAAATCTGTACTCGCTTTTTTCAGAAGAGTATCCAATGTTACCTCCTACTAAGATGGTTCCTTTTTGAGCGTTTGCGAAACTGCAGACAGCTAATGCAGCCATCACTAGAAATTTTTTCATAATTTGGGTTTATTTTAATTTTAGCATTCCTTTAACAATAACAATGCCGTGAATTCAGGGCTTTCCAATTTTTATTTATACTTACTTTAAACGGCAAATTGTAGTAATCGAAGCTATTTCTGTTTACTTTTGTAGCAAATAAAAAGTCATGTCGATAGAAGTAAACAGTATATCAAAAAGTTACGGAGAGCAAAAAGCTTTAAATGAAATTTCTTTTAAAATTGAGAAAGGAGAAATCGTTGGATTTCTGGGGCCAAACGGTGCCGGAAAATCTACTTTAATGAAAATTTTGACCACTTATTTACTTGCCGACAGCGGCTCAGCCCTTGTAAATGGTCATGATGTCATGACAATCCCAAAAGCGGTCCAGCAGTCCATAGGCTATTTACCGGAGCACAATCCTTTGTATCTTGATTTGTATGTCCGTGAGTATTTGGCTTTTAATGCTGATGTTTATAAGGTGTCGAAATCAAGAATTGAAGAAGTTATTCAACTGACAGGACTGACACCGGAAAGCCATAAAAAAATTGGCCAGCTCTCTAAAGGATACCGCCAGCGTGTAGGACTTGCCAACGCTTTACTGCACAATCCCGACGTTTTAATTCTGGACGAACCTACTACGGGACTGGATCCTAATCAGTTAATGGAAATTCGAAATGTGATCAAAAATATTGGTAAAGACAAGACTATTTTTTTATCAACACATATTATGCAGGAAGTAGAGGCTATCTGCGATCGTGTCATTATTATTGACAAAGGACAAATAGTTGCCGACAATAAACTGGACCATCTGGTTGCCGACAATAAAGAGCAAATCATTGAAGTTGAGTTTGATTATAAAGTCGAAGAACAGCTTTTAGCTAAACTGGAAAACATTTCTTCCTACATCAACACACATGACATGACCTGGGAGCTGACTTTTGTAACTGACAAAGACATGCGTCCGGCAATTTTTGACTTTGCCAATGAAAACGGATTAAAAACTTTACAGTTAAATCAGAAAAATAAAAATCTGGAAGCAGTCTTCAGGGAAATTACAAAATAAGTTTTTCCATTTTTTCCTGATACCTATTGGGAATGTGTTACCGTTTTAAAACCAGTTTATTCTTTTTACGGGAATAAACTGGTTTTCTTTTTTAGAAAATTTCTTATTTCTTCGCTAATCTTCGTTTTATAAAAAAAAGCTGTTACCTTCTCTTTATCAAACGATTAGATTTTTTTTGGGTAAATTTTAACTATTTTTATTTAGACTTGTTATAAATAGTGTTATATTTGCCAACACAAACTTAATAATACCACATAATGTCATCTTTATTCGCCCATATAAAAAACTTCTTCTTATCCATTTTAAACCGTACCGTGAGTTTTCGCAAAAAACTATCGGATAAAATTGAACAAATCGTTTTACCTTAAAAAAATACGCCTGTTTACAAAATTAAAAGCCCAAAAACGACATGAAGAATATTTTAACCTCAATTATGCTGGCATTTTCCGTCTATTCCTATTCCCAAACAGAGCAGGAAAATGACAGTATAGTTGAGACCTCTATTAATGTTTTAGATGAAATTGTAATTACAAAAAAGAAAGTCTTGTATACTCAAAAATCAGATCGTCTTGTTTTTAATGTCGAAAACAGTATTGTTTCCGAAGGAGGAACGGCACTCGATGTTTTGTCCCGTGCTCCCGGCGTCGTGGTTTCGCAGGACGGCGATTTATCGATTCGCGGGCAGCAGGGTGTTGCGGTCATGATAAATGGAAAACTGACACAGCTTTCGCAGAAAGAACTGGCCAATTACTTAAAATCGACAACTTCATCCAATATCAAACAAATTGAAGTAATTACCAATCCTTCTTCTAAATATGATGCTGCCGGAAAAGCCGGAATCATTAATATCATCCTGAAAAAACCAAGCAATTCAGGTCTAAAAGGAACTGCTTTTACCAGTTATGCAAGAGGCCGTAAGAACAGAACCAATTCCGGACTAAACCTGAGTTACAACAAAAACAAACTGGGCTTTTACGGAAATTACAGCTATACTTTCAGAGGCGAAGAGGAACGCAAAGAGTTTAACCAGATTCAGTATACTGATCAGACCCGCCAGCAGATTGCAACAACAAACCATCAGACTTCTGTTACTGATGAGCCGCTCACGTCTAACAATTTTAAAATTGGTACACAGTATGAAATCTCCTCAAAAACAAATATCGAAGCTTATGCAGATGCTAAAATAGGACGTTACGAAAACAGGGCCGACGGAACCAATACGGTATTAAATGCCATGAACCAGCCGCAGTTTGATGCCCTGACGTATAATGACAGCAGAGAAAAATGGTTTGATTACACCTATGCTTTTTCGGGAATTCATAAGTTTAATAACGAAGGAAAAAATATGGCTTTTGATTTTGAGTATGAAACCTCAAAATTCAGATCCAATCAGTTTCAGAGCGCCGATGATTTTTCTAATACAACCAATATTAACGACCGCAGAGGATATATTCCTTCTCAGTTAAGGGTATTTACAGGAAAAGTAGATTTTACCAATCCGTTAAAAGAAAAACAAACTCTGGAGTGGGGATTTAAAGGCAGTATTAAAAACAATGATAATCCATCAGTTTATGAATATTTCGACAATAATTCGTGGGTAATCGATGCCAATTCGACGAATCATTTTGAATATAAAGAACAGATCTATGCCGCCTATGCGAATTACAAATACCGAATTGGTGATTTTAATCTTCAGGGAGGATTACGAACAGAATATACAGCCATTAACATCCTGCAGAAAACACTGAATGAAGAACATAAGGACGATTATTTAAAATGGTTCCCAAGTCTTTCATTAAAGTATGATTTCACCAGCAGTCATGCTGCACATATTTCATACAGTAAACGAATCAACAGACCAAGTCAGTTTGACCTGAACCCGTTCCGTTTTTATGATGATGCTTTTAATTATTCTCAGGGAAATCCAAATCTGGTTCCTGAAATTACACATACAGCAGAAATTGGATATGCCTGGAAAAATGCCTTTATGGCTTCGCTGTATTTCAATACAACCAAAGATGTTTTTACAGAAGTTTACAATTATGATCCGGACACTAATATTACGGTAACCACGCAGGTCAATATTTCAAAATCGTATAATTACGGGCTTAACATTACACATACTGCCGACCCTACTAAATACTGGTCTGTAAACACTCTTTTTAATGTTTTCGAAAACCGCTTTATGGGAAATGTGCTGAACTCTTCTACCATTACCCCTGTTACAACGGTTAATCTGAATGTACAGAATTCGTTTACCATAAACGAAAACCTAAAAGCAGAGGCCAATGCAAGATACCAGTCTAAATCGAATCTGGGCGTTTATCAAAGAGATGGCTTTTTTGATTTGAGCATCGGGGTTTCGAAACAGGTACTGGCCGGAAAAGGAAATTTTAAACTGAACTTTACCGATGTACTGAATACGAATAACTTTTACATAAACTCAGTAGTGGGGCAAACTGCAATAAACAAACGATACGACCTGGATAATCGTATTGCCACGCTGGCGTTTACTTATAGAATTTAATCATCCCTTGAAACTTGTTTTTTTGTTTTTTATTTTTTTTTGAAAAAAGAGCCTGCTGATTTCAGCAGGCTCTTTGGTTTTATGACTTATTTTTTGCTTTTCTTTCGTCCCCACCAGATGTAAAATCCGGTAATAGGTAAACTGGCACAAATTAAACTGGCTATAAAATAAATTATTTTAGTGTAAATACCTCCTATTGCGCCAACATGCAGACTATAATTGGAACGCCTCATCCAGTCATGAAACTTTTCATCGCCAATATATTTTCTGGAATCAGGAAGCATTTCTAAGGTTTTCCGGTCAAAATACAAATCTCTCCAGTTTCCGTTATACATATCGGTACAGGCGTAAAAATTATCTTTAGGTTCATCCGGAAAATGAATAATTACAGCTTCTTTATTCTGTTTCGCAATTTCTTTTCGGACCTTATTAAAGATCAGGTCCGACGAGGTAAGTATATCGTATTTAGGCTTTAAAAGTGTATCTTTTAGAGGCGCTGCAGCGATCTCTTTCTTTTCTTTTTCATTACTAAAACCTCCTGTAATCCAGTAGGTGCTTTCACGAACCCAATGAAAACTCATGATTAAACCAGTCAGTGCAATTAAAGCAGCCAAAACAAGTGAATAAAAACCCAAAACATTATGCAGATCATAATTAATACGTTTGAATTTAGCCTTCCATTTGATTTTAAAACTGCTGTTAAAAGTTGTTTTATTCCACTTTTTAGGAAACCATAAAATCAGACCGCTGATTAAAAGAAAAAAGAAAATCAAAGTAGCCCAGGAAGTTATGATGGTGCCTGTTTCGCGGCCCAGCCATACATAACGATGCCCTTCATCAATTTCATGAAAAAAATCTTCATGGTCTACCATTCCGGTAATTTTGCCATTGTACGGATTTACATACACCAAAGTATCAGAATCAATATCTACTTTTATGGTTTTATCCAGACCGTTGTACCATAAACCATGAATGTCTTTTTCGGGCAGTGCTTTTTTTACGGAAGCATAAATTACAGAAGGCGGTAAAACTTTTTCCGGACTTTGTGCTTCAACCTTCAGCCAGGGCGATGTGAGTTCTCTTATTTCCTGTTCAAAAACCAGAATACATCCGGTAATTCCCATTATAAAAACAACAATTCCGGAGGCCAGTCCCAGCCATAAATGCAGCCAGGCGTTTATTTTACTAAATCGGGATTTGCTTTTAGACTTAGATTTTTCTTTATTATTCATCATTCTGTTTATTTTTTAATGCTTTTTTTCTTCCCCCACTTTCGGTTGTACCAAATTATAAATCCGGTAATGGGCAGACTGGCTCCAATGAGGGCCGCACAAAAAGCAAGTACTTTTCCGGGAAAACCTAAGATAGATCCTATATGAATATCGTAATTCAGTTTTCTCAGTTTTCCTCCAAAACCTGCTTCCTCATAACTTTTGGCATCGAGTCCGTCATCTGTGATACGTTTTGCCGTATGCTGATCGAAATAATAAAAATTGGCATTATAAAATTGTCCTCTTGTTGGATAGGCCATCATATAAATCGCTTCTTTGGCTTTTGTAGTATCCGGAAAGCGATAATAGAATCCCTGAGCTCCCGGATTATCGGCGATTACTTTTTTCCAGGAAGCGTCCATTATTTCCTTTACAGTGCCGTATTTTCCTTTTTGTAAAGAATCAGACTGTCGTTCTTTCCATTCAACCAGTTTTTCGCCTCCCGAAGTAGTCCAGTACAATCCTCTGCTGTACCATTCAATACCCCAAACCATTCCTGTTAGTGCTATGGCAAGTAAAAACAATAAGGAATAAAAACCTAAAACGTTATGAAGATCAATGTTTACACGTTTCCAGCTGGCACTCCATTTAATTTTAAAACTTTTTTCTCTTGTGGTTTTATTCCATTTTTTAGGATACCACCAGATTAGTCCTGTGATTAGCAGAATTACGAAAACCAGGGTCGCATAATTGACAATCGGTCTTCCAATTTCCCATGGCAGCCATAAAAAACGGTGTCCTTTTAAGATCCAGTTAAAAAATACAAATTCGTCTTTCTGATGGGTCTCTGCCTTTACAATCTTACCGCTGTAGGGATTTAATTTTAAAGTATAACGCTCTTTGTCTTCCCATTGGCCTATTCCAACATCGATAGTTCTTCCCTGCTTAAAAATAGCCGATTCTACTTTTTTATGGGGATATTTTTTGACCGCAATATCCATTATTTCCGATGGAGTCAAAAGAGCTTTGTTTTCTGTTTTGGTATTGCCTTCCGGATCGGTTAATGCTGTTATTTCCTCGTTAAAAACCCAAATACAGGCCGTTACACAAACTACAAATACAATGGTTCCCGAAATAAGGCCCAGCCATAAATGCAGCCAGTCATTGACTTTACGAAAAGCTGATTTTGATTTATTGCTTTTATTTGGGATCTGTTTTTTGGTAAAAGTCATGATTTACAATATTTACATCCGATAAAAATGTCTGTTAGTAAAAAAACCATACAATCAATACCCCAGGGCAGTGATTATATGGTTTAAGAAATTTTAAAAAAAAATTATTTTGCTGTTGTCGCAGGTGTTGTATGTGTTAATTTAGTGATAGCAGATATATCTACTCCTCCCCCTGTTACCAATGCTCCTTTTGTTGCGACACCGGTAGTCAGGTCAATTTTATATACACGAACCTCATCATTTGTTTTAAATGCTTTATAAGCTTTTCCGTCTTCTACATATAAACTTCCAATTCCAAAATAATTATCTCCCGCGTGGTCTGGCAGTCCAGTTACTTTTGTTATGGTTTTTGTAGGTAAGTCTATAATAGCAGATTTAAACTTGTAAGAAACATGGTTTAAGAATCCCCAAAGCGCTGTATCTTCAGCAGTTGGAATATAAACAACATATGCTTTTTCTCCTCCAATAGGATAAGCTGCGATTACTTTTCCGCCCAATGAACTTGATTCTGTTTCAAAGAAATAGTTTGCATCAAATTCTGATGCTCCTTTGTTTATACGAAGAATTCCTGATTTTTTATCTGCTTCAGGAGTTTTGTAACCTGCAGAAAGAGCATTAGAAGAAAAAGTATACACATTTCCTGAGTCGGTACGGATCACCCCTGTACCTGTATAATACATACCGGCAGCTGTAGTACGGGTATCTTCAATTCTTTTTACAAAAGTTAATGACGGGTAATCATATACTCTGATATATGCTTTATCCTGAACCATATTCCAGTCTTTATCTCTGTTGAAAACAGAAACATAAATTTTACCATCGCTTACCGTTACAGCTGTAGGGAAATCAAAACGTCCTGTTTCAGTTTGAAAATCATTGAATTTACGGGCTGTAATAGCTTGTTTTTCCGGGTCGTAAACGATTAACTCATTATCTGTTGATGTTCCGTCCCAGGATGCTCCAATAATTAATAGCTTATCATCATCAGTAACACCATAAGCAAAAGAGGACTCAATAAAAATACGGTTTCCTGCTACTAACTGGCTGGCGGCATTTAAGTAAAAAGGCGCTGCACCTGTTGCCTCGGTATCAAGAGCAAACAAGGTATTGGCAACCGGTACATAAGATCCTCCCTGTTCAATACCTTTACCTGTCATATCAATTGTTCCTGACATTAATTGCTCTAATGAATCAAATGCCCATAAATAGTTAGCGTTCCAGGTTTCTGTCCAGTATCCCAGTACATATTTACTCACTACGATTGGTTCCGGAGTCTCTACTTCTGGTTCTTCCTCTTTTGGAGCGTCGTCACTGCTGCATGAAAATAGCGTAACTGAAAACAGCATTATAGCTAACAGGTTTTTAATTTTAAATGTTTTCATAATTGTGTATTTAATTAATTAACATCTGCTGAAAAAAGCAGATTTGAATTGAGTTATTTATAATTCGATTACATTAAGAAGTATCTCAGTTTAACTGTGAAAGAACGTCCCGGTTTTTGCACCATAAAGTAATCGTATAATCTTTCGTTCGTAATGTTACGGCATTCAAAAGCCACATTGTATCGGCCATTTTTAAGCGAATAAGCCAGCGAAGCAGAGTAAAAAAGCTGTTCCGGAATTTCCTTTTTGTATTCTGGCGCTCCTAATGAAGGATAATTTAGATAATATCCGTCTGAATAATTGGCGAACACATTTACAGAGAACAGATCCTGTGTATATTTTAAATTTCTGAAATAGAGTCCTAAGTCAGCATTACCATACAAAATAGGAACATTAGGCAGTTGTTTTTTATACAGATAGTTAATCTGATTAGTCCCATACTCTCCGTTTGGATTCATGTCTACTGTTTTTTGGTAAGTTGCATTTACCTGAAAAGTCAGCCAGTCTTTGTATCCGTAATTAAAAACTCCGTCTAACCCTGTAACACGTACATTGGTTTTATTTACGGACATACTGTGTGTTCCTACCGCTGTAGGCTGAATAAAGTCTTTGGCTTCCCTGTAAATAAAACTTCCCTGCAATTCGAAAGAGTGAGCATTGTAACCTTTTTTATAACCAAAACCGACATTAAAATTATCACTGCTTTCCGGTTTCAGACTTGGATTTGGATCAACTAATAATCCGTCTCCTAACAATTCAATTGGAGACTGAAGTCTGTAAGCATGCTCATAAGACGCTTTTAACTGCAGTTCTTCAGGAATTATAAAATAAGCTGTGGCAATACCGTAACCAATATCATTAAAAGAACTAGTCTCTGTACCTTCTGTTTTAGAAACTTTTGATTTTAAATCATACATTTTACCAAATGTATTTACGGTCAGACGCTTTTCCAGAGCGCTTAAATTATAAGCCACACCAAGAAAGTTTTTAATTAAATACGGTTTTACCTGTACATCATCTGTACGGTATTCATCATCCTGTTCTCTTTTGTATCCCAGATAAGTATAATTAAGTGAAAAAGAGTTATTCTCATTTACATCATATTTAAAATTGGCATTACTCTGCAATGACTTAACATCAAACACCATTATAGACTTTTTATCCGGGTTCACTTCTCCCCCGCTTGCGTAGTTTTTAACTTTTGGAATTCCGGACCAGTCATATCTAGCAGATGACGTATCTATCTTTCTTTCTTCAGCAATATTATAAGACATGGCTAAATTTGCACTCAGATTCTTTACAAACAAATTGGTCTTTTTGTATTTTAAAGAGGTTACTATATTTTTACTTTCTGTAAAGGCATCCCCAATAACGGCATACATAGTAGCCCCCTGCTGAATTTCTTTTTTATTGGCACTTCCAGCAACTCCCACGAGCAAATAGTCGGCATAACTTTTATCTTTCACACCTGCTTCGGCCATAACAGTTCCCTGCTTATAACCATCGTGAAAATGTTTGAGCTCCTGCTCAGGTCCAAATACTCCAGAAAAAGAATCCGGAATTTTTGCATTAATCGTATAACTGTTATCCGAATAATTCAGAAAAGCATTGATGTTGGCAACGATACCATTTTGAGTAGTAAAACGGGTATTTACCGCTGCTTTATGGGTATTAAATGAACCAAAACTATAAGAAGCATCAACAAATTTTTTAGCTGCTTTATTGGTTATAATATTAACGGCTCCTCCAATAGCATCTCCCCCAAGTTCAATAGGAACAACCCCTTTGTAAACTTCAATACGTTCTGCCATAGTTACCGGAATATTATTCAGTGTAAAAGAAGATCCGTAATTATCCATTGGAATTCCATCCAGAAAAAACTTAACCTGATCCCCGGAAAAACCATTTAATGTAAATTTAAATTCTGATCCCATTCCTCCGCTTTCCCTTACACGAACACCAGTAGTTCGGTTTAAAACCTGATTCAGGTCGGCAGAAGTGTTGTAAAGCTGTTTCAAATCAACAGCTGTAATATTAAATGCTTCTTCACGGACACGCTGTACTTTTGATTTTCCTTTTACCTGTACCTCGTCTAAAGAAGCCATATCTTCTTCAATAGTAATGCTTGTAATTGTTTTAGACTGATCTAAGTTTATCCTGGTTTGTTTAGGTTTGAAACCAACATAACTTACTGATAAAGTATACGTACCCGGAGCAGCACTAATTTCATATTTTCCTTCGGCATTCGTTAATGTCGAATATGCTGTTCCTTTTAAAGCTACCGAAACTCCTTCAAGAGGCTGTCCGTTGTTTCCTAATACGACACCATTTAAAACAACTTTGTTATTTTGCGAAAATCCCTGCTGTAGTGAAGTAAAGAAAATGAATAACAGTACTACTATTCTATTGACCTGCATTATTATTTAGAATTAGTTTAAATTAAATTTGTCGCAAAATTAACATCACTAATCAGGTTTAACAAATTATTTTTAATTATTCTAAATAATTTTATCAATCCATATAAAAAATGGTTTTCCAATAAAAAAAAGAAAAAATCTTAAGATTTTCTTAATGTTAGATTAAAATAACATTAAAATATAAAATCACTTTATTGCGATTTCAGAATTAAGTTTTATAAAAAAACTTACAAAAAACAAAAAATCCTGCCTTATAAGCAGGATTTTCTAATAAAGACCGTTTTATTCTGAAATTAAATTATTCTAATAGTGATTTCATCTCCTCTATCACAATTTTAATATCTTCCTCGGTTGTTCTCCAGTTTACAAATGAAGCACGAATACCTTTTTTATTCTGATAGAAAGTCGGTGTCATAAATACTTTTCCGGTATCATTCAGCTCCGTTAAAAATGCAGCCACTTTGTCCTGATTTTCATTTCCTTTTAAAGTAAAACAAACATTGTTTAATCGGATTGGTGCTAAAAGTTCAAATCTACCATCATCAACTAACGCATTTCCAAAATGAAGCGCCAATAATGTACTTTTTTCAATTAAATCCTGAAAACCTTCTTTTCCATAAGCCACCAGAGAAAACCAAACCGGAAGCGCTCTTAAACGGCGTGAATTTTCAGGAACTACATTCAGGTAATTAAAATTTTCCCGAGCATTGCCTAAATAGGGAGCATTTGAATTTTGGAAGGTTTCAATCTGTAAATTAATATGCTCTTTTTGAATCAAATAAAAAGCACTTTCGTAAGGCACATTCAGCCATTTATGACAGTCAATCGTGATACTGTCTGCTTCTTCCCAGCCTTTTACATAATGTTTGTATTTTTCTGAAACCACAGCAAATCCACCAAAAGCACCGTCAATATGCCACCAGAAATTGTATTTTTCTTTTAGTGCTGCAATTGCTTCAAAATCATCAAAATCAGCAGTATTTACGGTTCCGGCACTTGAAATTAAAATGAAAGGTTTTCCATTTAAGGCTTTTATTTTTTCTTCTAAATCTGCAATATCCAAAGCTTCACGATTGCCTTCGATTGTTTTTACAACCGTATAATTCTGGCTTCCGATTCCTAACATTGATAATGATTTCACAGAAGAAGAATGCGGTGTTGCTGTTAAAATATTGATGGTTTCAGAGATTCCGTTTTTAGCAAAGTCTTTTCCAAACTGTTTCCCAAACCATTGTCTGGCAACGGCTAAACTCGTAAAATTGGACATTGTAGCTCCTGTCACAAATCCGCCCAAAAAGGAGTCTGGAAGTTCTAATAACTGAAGCAGCAAATTAATCGTTTCAAATTCAATTAAAGCCGAATTTCCACCTTGCGAAGTTACCGATTGTGTATTTTGATCATAAACTGATGCCAGCCAGTCACCAACAATAGAAGCTGGTGTAGAACCTCCCGTTACAAATCCCCAATAACGAGGTCCTGGAGAAGAAACTAATAAAGGCGCTAATCGTTCTTTAAACTCTTTTAAAGCTTCATCAGAACCTAAACCTAATTCGTTCAAACCGCGTTTTGGATCAATTGTGTTTTTGTTTGAAGTTGGAATAGCATCCAGATTATTCAGGAAATCCATCCCCTGTTGTTTTGCCTTTTCTAAAATATTTTCGAAGTTATCGAGATCGTGTTGTAATATTGAATTCATAGTATAGAGTATTAGATTTCATGCTGGTTGATTCAGATGAAAATAAATTTAATATCATTTTTATTTGAAGAACTGCTGATTTGATCTTCGGCAGATTTTGGAATTTGGAGTTTAAGACTTGGAATTTTTAAAATCTAGCTACCATTTTGTTTTTTCGGAGAATCTTGAAACCATCATAGAACAGATTACGTCGCCGTTGGCATTTAATAAAGTAGCTATTGGGTCAACCAAAGTTCCCAAAATCATAGCAACCGGAAGCGCTTGTTCCATTGGGAAGCCGTAAACTGTTATAGCTAGAATTTCTCCAATATAACCTCCGTTTGGAATTCCGCCTTCGACGATAGAAACGACAACTGTAATTCCTAAAGCGAGAAGAATCGTCATTGGATCTGAAAAATCTTTACCAAACATGGCAAACAAAAAGGTTATTTTTAAGATAGACGACATACTGGAACCGTCTTTATGCAAAGGCGCTCCAAGCGGAATTACTAAATTCCTGACATGTGATGGAATTCCCATTTTTTCTGCTGCGTCCAAATTCGCAGGAATAGTAGCAATACTACTACAGGTTCCTACCGCGGTTAAAGATGGTGTAATATTATTGCTCCAAAAGACTTTAAAAGCTCTTTTTCCGCCAGCGACAAGTGCATATAAACTAAAAAAAACGAAGAAATAAAAAATGCAGGCACCATAATAAACTGCCATTGGTTTTGCATAAACGCCAAATAACTGCGGGCCAAAAATACCAACCTGATAAGCAAAATAAGCTCCTAAACCTATTGGTGCCGATTTCATGATGATGTTCAAAAGCTGTTTCATTACCTCATTTCCTGAGTCCAAAAAACTCTTAAAAGCTTTTCCTTTTTCACCGGATTGTAGTGTAGCAAAACCAACTAAAAAAGAGAAAATAATCAATGCCAGCATGCTTTTTCTGGACAATAATTCGAAGAAATCATTGGCTGTAAGCAGTTTTGCAATTTGATCTCCTGCTGATCCTGAAGCTACTTCTTCAAACGGAACTTTGGCAATTGCTATATCTTCATGTATCGGAAAAAGATAAACGGCGCAAATCATTACAATGGCTGAAATCAAGATTGTAGCCAGAAAAACCAGAATCATGATAACAAACAATTTTCCTAATTTTTCTGTCCGTTCCAAATTAGCAATCGAAGAACCAATCGTGAAAAAAATCAACGGAATAATGGCTGTGAAAAGTAAATTCAGGAAAATATCGCCCAACGGTTTTATAATCAGAACATCTTCTCCAAATACTAACCCGAAAACACTCCCAATTATAATACCGCCAAGAAGCCATAAAATACTGCTGTAATTCTGCAAAAAATTGATTTTCTTAACTTCCATATTGAAGAGAATTATAATTCAGAAAGGTTAATAATAAAGAATGAAAGTACTGAAAAATTTGCGAAGATTTTTTTTGCCACAGATTAAAAAGATTAGAAAGGATTTTTTAATCTGTGTTAATTCGTGTAATCTGTGGCAAAAAAAATTATTTCTCCAGAACAATAGTTGTAAATGCTCTCTCGACCAATTCGCCGGTTTTGCTTTTTACTTCTTCTGTCTGTGTTTCAGTATAAACGATTTTAAAATCTGATTTTTTGATTAATTCCTGCGCTTTTTCGGTACTGTACAATTCAAATTCAAATTGCGTAAAAGGCAGTTTTTTCATAAAATCTTCTTCAGCAAATGTCAGACAGAAATTTCCGTTTGGTTTTAAAACTCTGTAGATTTCCGAAAGCAATTCTTCGGGTTTCTGCCAAAAATAAATGGTATTTACAGTGAAAATCTTATCGAATAATTCATCTTCAAACGGAACTGCGTTTCCATCATAAAGTGAAAAGAAAGCCTGTTTTTGAGAAACAAAATTTCGGTTAATCTGTCGTGCCTCCTGAAACATCAGTTCCGACATTTCCAGTCCGTAATATTTGAGTTTTTCGGCTTGTTCAAACAAAAATTCTACGTGGCCTGCGTTTCCGTGGCCTAGTTCCAGAATTCTGTTTTCATTTGAAATATTTAGATTCAGAATCGAATGTTTGGTCATATTGATGTTCGTTTCGTTCATCATATTTCCCATTTCGATTCCTTTTTCTCCCGATGGATGTTTTAATTGAGAGGCTATGGCTTGTAGTTCTTCTTGTTTCATGATTTTTAAAATTAAATTCCAATTAAAAAATTCCAAATTCCAAACATCATCTTCCACATTCTTGTCATTTCGACGAAGGAGAAATCTTCGCGAGAAACTCTACAAAGATTAGACTCCCGTTACGGAGCTACTTGCGAAGATTTCTCCTTCGTCGAAATGACAAACCGTATGTTATATCAGTCAGAAGACTAAAAAACCTGACTAGCAATCTGACGAATATTCTCAGATTTACCCATTGAATAATAGTGTAAAAACGGAACTCCAGCGGCTTTTAATTCTAATGACTGCTGAACTGCCCATTCGATTCCGACTTGTTTGATTTCAGCGTTGTTTTTGCATTTATCTACAGCATCGATTAAATCTTCTGGTAAATCAATTCTGAAAATTTGTGGCAAAACTTGTAAATGTCTTTGAACAGCGATTGGCTTAATTCCAGGAATAATCGGAATTGTAATCCCCATTTCTCTTGCTTTTTCTACGAAAGCAAAATATTTTGAATTGTCAAAAAACATTTGAGTAACTACGTAATCAGCTCCTGCGTCTACCTTTTCTTTTAATCTTTTTAAATCTGATTGTAAAGAAGGTGATTCTAAGTGTTTTTCCGGATAACCCGCAACTCCAATACAGAAATCTGCTTTGTTATCGGTATCGATTACTTCGTGAAGGTATTGCCCGCAGTTTAAATCTTTAATTTGTTTTACCAAATCAACTGCGTAATGATTTCCTCCTGCTTTTGGCACAAAGGATTGCTCGTCTTTCATAGCATCACCTCGAAGCGCCATTACGTTGTTAATTCCTAAATAATGACAGTCAACCAGCATGTATTCGGTTTCTTCTTTGGTAAAACCGCCGCAAAGCAAGTGCGGCACCGTATCTACATTATATTTATGTTTTATAGAAGCGCAAATTCCGAGCGTTCCCGGACGCATACGAGTCAGTTTTTTGTCTAAAAGTCCGTTGCCTTTATCAATGTAAATATACTCCTCACGAGAAGTCGTTACATCAATAAACGGCGGATTAAACTCCATTAACGGATCAATATTATCGTATAATTCCTGAATACTTTTCCCCTTTTGAGGCGGAATAATTTCAAATGAGAATAATGTTTTTCCTTTGGCGTTTTCTATATGTTCTGTTACTTTCATTATTTATTTTTTGTTTCAAGTTTCAGGTTTCAGGTTTCAAGCTGCCGTAGAGAACTTGAAACCTGAAACCTGAAACCAAAATAACTTTTATTAATCTGCTATATTAGGGTTTAACCATTTCATTGCGTAATCAAGTGGTACATTTCGGCGTTTGGCGTAATCTGTTACCTGATCTTCTTTTATTTTTCCGAGTCCGAAATAGCGGCTTTTTGGATTTCCAAAATAATATCCTGAAACCGATGAAGCTGGCCACATCGCCATGCTTTCTGTCAGCTTTACTCCTATTTGTTTTTCAACATCTAAAAGCTTCCAGATTGTAGGTTTTTCCAAGTGATCTGGACAAGCCGGATAACCCGGAGCTGGACGAATTCCTTTATAATTTTCTTTAATCAATTCTTCGTTGGTTAAAGATTCTTCGCTGTCATAACCCCAGAAATCTTTACGCACTCGCTCGTGAAGATATTCGGCGAAAGCCTCAGCAAAACGATCCGCAAGGGCTTTAACCATAATCGAATTATAATCATCTAGATTCTTTTCGTATTCTGCAGCCCATTCGTCAACACCAAAACCAGTTGTTACGCAGAAAGCTCCCATATAATCGGTTACACCGTTATCTTTTGGCAAAATAAAATCAGCCAAAGCGATGTTTGGAGCGCCTTTTGTTTTTTGAGATTGTTGACGAAGCGTTAAGAATTTCTCTAATACTTTTCCATTTTCATCACGCAATTCGATATCGTCATCATTCACCTGATTTGCAGGGAAAATTCCGTAAATACCTTTTGCTTTTAGTTTTTTCTCTGCTAAAATTACTTTCAGCATTGCCTGAGCATCATTAAAAACAGAAGTCGCTTCTTTACCTACAACCTCATCCGTTAAAATTGCCGGATATTTTCCGTACAATTCCCAAGTCTGGAAAAATGGTGTCCAGTCGATATACGGAACTAAAACGTCCAATTCTACTTCGATGGTTTGTGCGCCGATTACTTTTGGTTTAACTGGAGTATATTCGCTCCAATCCAATGGTAATTTGTTTTTACGCGCGTCTTCAATCGTCAAGAAGTTTTTATCTCTCGAACGATTTAAGAAGGTTTCTCTAAACGAATCGTATTCTGCACGAATATCGGCAGCATATATTTTTCTATTATGATCCAACAGATTTCCAGCAACGGTAACGGCTCTCGAAGCATCGTTTACGTGAATTACGGTTTCTCTGTACTGAGGCGCAATTTTCACGGCTGTATGTGCACGTGAAGTTGTTGCTCCACCAATCATAATTGGAATTTTAATATCTTGTTTGTCTAATTCTTTGGCCAGATACACCATTTCGTCAAGCGAAGGCGTAATCAGTCCGCTTAAGCCGATGATGTCAACTTCATGTTCAATCGCCGCTGCAATAATTTTCTCAGGAGCAACCATTACACCAAGATCTACAATCTCGTAATTGTTACAAGCCAAAACTACCGAAACGATGTTTTTACCAATATCGTGAACGTCACCTTTTACAGTTGCCATCAGGATTTTTCCGTTTCCTTGTTTGTCTCCGGCTTGTTTGCTGGCTTCAATAAAAGGCAATAAATAAGCCACGGCTTTTTTCATTACACGAGCCGATTTTACTACCTGAGGCAAGAACATTTTTCCGCTTCCGAACAAATCTCCAACCACATTCATTCCCGCCATTAAGTTGATTTCGATAACTTCGATTGGTTTTGTTGCTGCCAAACGCGCTTCTTCAACATCATCTTCAATAAAAGTATCAACACCTTTTACCAACGAATGCGTAATACGCTCCTGAACAGTTCCTAAACGCCATTCCTGAACAGCTTTTTCGTCGCTTTTTGCTTCGCCTTTTATGCTTTCGGCAAAATCCAAAAGTCTTTCGGTTGCATCATCACGTCTATCTAAAATTACGTCTTCAACGTATTCTAATAAGTCTTTCGGAATATCATCGTAAATCGTCAACATTTCTGGGTTTACGATTCCCATTGTCATTCCTTCTTTAATTGCGTGATATAAAAACACAGAGTGCATCGCTTCACGAACGGTATCATTTCCTCTAAAAGAGAACGAAACGTTACTTACACCACCGCTTATATGTGCATGTGGCAAATTTTCACGAACCCATTTTGTTCCTCTAAAGAAATCCAATGCGTTCAATCTATGCTCTTCCATTCCCGTTGCAACTGGGAAAATATTTAAATCGAAAATGATATCCTGCGGAGGAAACCCAACTTTGTTCACCAAAATATCATACGAACGCGCACAAATTTCCACTCTACGATCGTAATTATCAGCCTGACCTACTTCGTCGAAAGCCATTACAATCGCCGCCGCGCCGTAACGTTTGATTAATTTAGCATGGTGAATAAAGGCTTCTTCTCCTTCTTTTAACGAAATCGAGTTTACAACGCTTTTTCCTTGTACTACTTTTAGACCCGCTTCAATGATTTCCCATTTCGAACTGTCGATCATAATCGGCACTCTCGAAATGTCTGGTTCTGCGGCAATTAAATTCAAAAATTTAGTCATTGCCGTAACACCGTCAAGCATTCCTTCATCCATATTAATATCGATGATCTGTGCTCCTCCTTCTACCTGTTGTCTTGCAATATCAAGTGCCTCGTCATATTTCTCTTCCTTGATTAGTCTCAAGAATTTTCTTGAACCTGTTACGTTTGTACGCTCTCCAACATTTACGAAAACACTTTCCGGCGTAATAATCAACGGTTCTAATCCTGATAATACAAGGTCTCTTCTTTTTTCTGCCATTTTTTTTAAAGTTACTGAGATCCTAAGATGCTTAGATTCTGAGTTTTTTTATTCTTATTTCTATCCTGCAAGGTTTTTACAACCTTGTAGGTATTTATGATTTCAATTTTAATTTGGGCGTGTTTCGCCGCGGCGAACCGGGCTATCCGTTACAAGTCCTCGTCTCGTCAAAAGACGAGACTGCGGGCTTTTCACTTCTATCCCTCACGCAGACTCGGTTCCAAAACAACATTTTTATTATTAATGATTTCAATTATCATTTCGAAATCAATTTTTTCGTTGCTACCAATATATTGTTCCTACGGAACACTATTCTCTGCAAAACATTCTAGTTTGTCAATTTACTTTAATCCATAAAAACATGTTTCTCGAATCCTCCATAAAACACCTTCTCTATCCATGTCTTAAATTCTAAATTTGTCGTAATAGGGTAAATTTTGCCATTACTTTCTATGTTGAATTTTTCGTTATTGTCAATCTTCCTTTTAATACTTTTTAATTCGGACACACAAAATAAATATGGACTCACTGTATCATACCAGTGTGAATTTAAAAAAGCTTTAAAAACTTCTCCGTTTTCTGAATAAACAATATGTTCTACAGCCACTTTTGAAATTGCTAATCTTTAAACATCTGTATCTATTTAAATCTACAAGGTTTTAAAAACCTTGCAGGAAACATTTATGCAAATACCGGCGCCACTCTCGGTTTATAATCCTTCGCAACCTCAGCCATTAATCGAATATGATCTGGAGTTGTTCCGCAACAACCACCGATGATATTGATTAAATTATCTTCTAAATATTCTTTAATGAATGCTTGTGTCTGCTCTGGTGTTTCATCATATTGTCCGAAAGCGTTTGGCAATCCTGCGTTTGGATGCGCCGAAACATTGAAGCTTGTGTTATGTGCTAATGTTTTTAAATATGGTTTTAGCAAATCGGCTCCAAGGGCACAATTGAATCCTACGCTTAACAAAGGAATATGTGAAACTGAAATCAAGAAAGCTTCAACTGTCTGCCCAGAAAGTGTTCTTCCTGAAGCATCTGTAATCGTTCCTGAAACCATGATTGGAATATCCAGATTACGCTCTTCTTTTACTTCTTCAATTGCAAAAAGCGCTGCTTTTGCATTTAAGGTATCGAAAATCGTTTCTACCAAAAGTAAATCACAACCTCCATCCATTAACGCTTCTACTTGTTCTTTGTACGCAATTCTTAAATCGTCGAACGTTACAGCTCTGTAACCCGGATCGTTTACGTCTGGCGACATACTTGCTGTACGGTTTGTTGGTCCGATTGAACCGGCAACAAAACGTGGTTTTTCGGGATTTTTTGCGGTAAACTCATCAGCAACCTCGCGTGCAAGTTTTGCCGATTCGTAGTTTAACTCGTAAACCAAATCTTCCATGTGATAATCGGCCATACCGATTGTCGTTCCGGAGAAAGTGTTGGTTTCTACGATGTCAGCGCCTGCCTCAAAATAAGCGGCATGTACATCGCGGATGGCGCCGGGTTGTGTTAGGGATAGTAAATCGTTGTTTCCTTTTAACGGATGCGGGAAATCTTTGAAACGCTCTCCTCTGAAATCTTCTTCTGAGAAATTATAGCGTTGCAACATTGTTCCCATTGCGCCGTCAAGGATTAGGATATTTTTTTTTATTGCTTCTTTTATCGTAATTGCCATGTTGTTTTGCCACTAAGACGCTAAGGCGCCAAGTTTTTTTATTTTTAATTTTTAAGGCTCTATTTAAACCTAACAGTCCCGAAACCTCTGGATTGAAAACCTGTCGGATTTAGCCTTCTATATTTTTTCACTTTGATTCCAAAAACTCACTATTGCTGGCTCATTAGCCCCGATTGAGCCGGCATCCTCGCAATGAAATGGAGAGATATAGGCGAAAGCGGGAACTATTGACTGCAAAAATGCGCCAATGATTCGCTCCTTACTGAATTGCTTCGGTAAATATTGTATGTTGTCTGGAAAAGTTTTGAGAAATACTTGTAATGTATTTGTGTTATCTATCTTGAATACTGGAAAATGTCGTATAAAAGTAGAATTTAGCACCTTCTTTATGGTAAAGGGTTGCTAAGGTTTCATCGGGTCTATCCCTCCGCCTTTCGTGATAACGAACAATAATTTTAAGAACAGTGCAAAGGTATGAAATAGGGTTTCGATTTGCAAATGTTTTTTCTTCAAGCTTCTAAGGTTCTAAGTTGCTAAGATTCTAAGTTTTAAAATTGGCTCCTTTTTTCGAACATAGCCCGTGGTTTTAACCACGGGGAACGTATTGTGATTATGCGTTACGTCTATTCGTTGTGTTCCAGTGGTTGAAACCACTGGCTATGTTTTATATACTTTGCTAAAAAATAAAGCCCAAACTAAAAGTTTGAGCTTTCTATATAAAAATCTTAGTATCTTAGAAACTTAGAATCTCAGCAACTTAAACAATCGCCTTCACAACCGCTTTTGGTGCTTCTTTACGAGTTCCGTCGAAACCGTCTACTCCAGATACTGTTGTATATTTCAATACATATTTTTTACCTGGGTTGATGATTGAATAAGCAGCCTGACACATTAAAGTTGCTTCGTGGAATCCGCAAAGGATTAACTTTAATTTTCCTGGGTATGTGTTTACGTCTCCAATGGCGAAGATTCCCGGAATGTTAGTTTGGTAATCTAATGCATTGTTTACTTTAATAGCATTTTTCTCGATTTCTAATCCCCAGTCGCCAATTGGGCCTAATTTTGGTGTTAATCCGAAAAGCGGGATGAAATAGTCGCAATCGATTTTACGGTGTGCTCCGTTTTCTTCGATGTCTAATGACTCTACGTGCTCTGCTCCGTTGATTCCAATAACCTCAGCTGGCGTGATCAATTTGATTTTCCCTGCTGATTTTAATTCCTGTACTTTTTCTACTGAATCAAGAGCTCCTCTGAATTCGTTTCTTCTGTGAATTAAAGTTACTTCTGAAGCTACGTTTGCTAAGAAAATCGACCAGTCTAATGCTGAATCTCCTCCTCCTGCAATTACAACTCTTTTGTCTCTGAATTTCTCAGGATTTTTGATGAAGTATTTTACTCCTTTATCTTCATAAAACTCGATATCTTCGATAAGTGGTTTACGAGGCTCGAAACTTCCTAAACCTCCAGCGATTGCGATAACTGGCGCGTGGAATTTAGTTCCTTTGTTTGATGTTACAATGAATGTTCCGTCTTCTTGCTTTTCAACTGTTTCAGCACGTTCTCCTAAAGTAAATCCTGGCTCAAATTGTTTGATTTGCTCCATTAATCCGTCAACTAAGTCTCCGGCTAATACTTCTGGGAATCCAGGAATATCATAGATTGGTTTTTTTGGATATAACTCTGATAGTTGTCCTCCTGGTTGTGGAAGCGCATCTAAAATGTGGCATTTTAATTTTAACAATCCTGCCTCGAATACGGCAAATAAACCTGTTGGGCCTGCTCCAATTATAAGTATATCTGTTTTAATCATTATGTTGTTGTTTATAATCATTCTTAATAACGCAAAGAAACGAATAAATCCTTGTACTTTCAATGATTTTTATCATTAATTTCTTTCCGAAACCTTTTTACTCTTTATTTTTTAATCTCATCGTTCATCGGGTTAAAACCCGACGCTACAAAATGAAACGTTCCTTCGGAACTTTTACGATTCTTTATTTTTTAATGACGAGGTAATCTCGTTCATTCTTTTAACCTTTTCTTCAAAATTGCCTTTTAGAGTTTTTCGGTATTCATTCAGATTCTCAACCATTTGATTGATATCTTCGGGAATTACTTCTTCGAAAAACTCTCGAAGCCTTTTGGCTGTTGTTGGCGATTTACCGTTTGTTGAAATGGCAATTTTTACATTTCCTTTTGTTACAATTCCGCCCAGATAATAATCGCATAAATCTGGTGTATCGGCGATATTGCAAATCAGATAACGTTTTCTGGCTAAATCGTAAACCTTTTTATTGACTTTCAAATCGTCTGTACACGCAATTACCATGTGGCGCTTTTTGAGCATTTTCTTTTTAAACTTCGACCTCGTCAATGTTATCGAAGGATGCTTTTCTGCAAGAACTTTTATTTCTAAATGAAATTCTTTTGCCACTACCTCTACATTTGCATTCGGACTTGACTTTAGCAAGAAAGAAAGCTTTTCCAGACCTACATTTCCTCCGCCTACAATCAAGACATTTAAATTGTGAAGCTTTAGAAATATTGGATATAATTCGTTTTGTTCCATTTTAATTTAATTTCATCTAAACAAAATTAGATGATTTTTTGATGCATTTTTGAATTAAATATCCATGCGTTCCCGAGGTTGAAACCTCGGGCTATGTTTTATTATCTTGAAACTTCTTTTGATAGAAATTCTTCATAAAATCCTTTTAGTTTGTTGCTTTCGCGGACAACTTCGCCTAAAACAATAATTGCCGGCGAACCTAATTCTTTTTCTTTTACAATATTTAAAATCGAATCAACCGTTCCAACTCCAACTTTTTCTTCTGCTGTTGTTCCATTTTGAATAATTGCAACGGGCAAATTTCCTTTATCTTCTTTTTGAAACAAATCGATGATTTGAGGCAATTTGTGCATTCCCATTAAAATTACAACTGTTGCAGAAGATTTGGCTGATAAAGCAATATCCGAAGATAATTTTCTGTCAGACGTTGTTCCTGTAATTACCCAAAAGCTTTCTGAAACTCCTCTTTTTGTGATCGAAATTCCCTGACTTGCCGGAACTGCAACTACTGATGAAATTCCCGGAACTACGATTGTTTCTATTCCGAAACTTTCTGCAAAATCAACTTCTTCTCCGCCTCTTCCAAAAATAAAAGGATCTCCGCCTTTTAATCTCACCACGTTTCCGTAGGTCAGTGCATTATCTACAATCAGCTGATTGATTTGATCCTGCGTGTAAGCATGATTTCCGATTCTTTTTCCAACAAAAATTCTAATGGCATTTTTAGGCCCATAATCCAGAATTTCTTCGTTGGCTAAAGCGTCGTACAAAACCACATTTGCTTCAGCCAATGCTTTTACAGCTTTCAGCGTCAGTAAATCGGGATCGCCCGGACCTGCACCGACTAAAGTTATTTTGGGTTTTATATTATGCATTTGCTAATTCCTGTGCTCTAAATGTTTCGATTTTATCAAAGAAAACTACTGCCTGAGCAATGTAATCTTTAGCGAAAGCTTCAGATGGTTCTTTTTGATTGATTTGGTAAACCAAATCTTTAAAAGTTGAATTCAATTCAATTTTACTAGTTTCGATAAAAACAGTGTCAAACAAATCCACGATTCCTGCGTGGTGGTTTGTTTTTTGGTTTTCTGCTAATAACAATGCTTTTGCACCGTTTACAAATCCTGCGTAAGCATGATAAATGGCATCTGACCATTTTTTCTCGTCGAAAGATTCCTGAGCTAGGATTAATTTCTCTTTAGCTTCAAACAACAATGTCGCTACTAAATCAATCACTACTCCAGCACATTCTCCAACTCCAACTGCTTTTACGTAGTTGTCTGCGTTACCCCAATCCACAAAATCCGCTTCTGTTAAATTGGTTACATCTGCGAAAGGTTTTAAGATTTCGTAGAAATATTTCTCTCCTTTTAAGTCGTAATAGTTTAGGAATTTCTCTCCGTTTGCATTTGCATCAAAATCATTTAAGATTGTACGCAATGCATCTGGACCTCTGCGGCTTGGAATTTTAATTACTTTATCAGCAAAACGTCCTGCTCCGTTTCCTAATCTTCCTCCACCCAATAAAACTTGCAAAGCCGGAGCTACTAGTTTTCCTGAGTTGATAGACATTCCCTGAAATCCAATTGCAGACATATTGTGTTGTCCGCAGGCATTCATACAGCCCGAAATCTTAATTTCGATTTCTCGGTTGTTTAAATACTGAGGATATTCTGCCGTTAAAACTCTTTCTAATTCTTCTGCAATACCGGTACTACTTGCAATCCCCAAGTTGCAAGTATCAGTACCCGGACATGCCGTAATATCTCCAACTGAATTATATCCTAATTGAACAAAGTCAAGTTTGGCTAATTCTTGATAAAAGAAAGGAAGATTCTCCTCTTTTATGTGACGTATTACAATATTTTGACGCAATGAAAAACGCAATTCATTTGCTCCGTAATTCTTGATTAAATCGGCTAATAATCTCGCTTTATCAGTATAAAAATCCCCTAATAAAACTTTGATTCCGATAGCATAATAACCGTCTTGTTTCTGTTTGATTACATTCGATTTTCTCCACGCTTCATACGCTTCTGTATCTTCAATTGTAACTTGCGGAACTTCTAATAACGGTTCTGTAATTGGTCCGTCGAAAGCGGTTGTATCTATTTCGTAAGTTTCGAAAGCGATGGCTTTTTTCTCTTTTTCAACCAAATCAAGGAAAACATCTCTTCCCATTTCTTTGATTAAGAATTTCATACGCGCTTTCATTCTTTTGGCACGTTCTCCGTATCTGTCGAAAATACGAATGATTCCTTCTGCTGTTGGAATGATTTCGTTTACGGGAACAAACTCTGAAAGTAATTCAGCATGTGCAGGCTGAGATCCTAAACCTCCACCAAACATGATTTTGAAACCTTTTTGTCCGTCTTTAATTTTCGGAATAAATCCTAAATCATGCAAATAACTCAAAGCCGTATCTTCATCTGAAGATGAGAACGAAATTTTGAATTTACGTCCCATTTCCTGACAGATTGGGTTTCTTAACAAATATTGGAAAAGTCCGTGTGCATAAGGCGAAACATCAAATGGTTCGTTTACGTCAACTCCAGCCAATTCGCTTCCTGTGATATTTCTAACTGTATTTCCACAAGCTTCACGAAGTGTGATATCGTCTTTAGCCAAATCTGCCCAAAGCTCAGGAGTTCTGTCTAAACTTACGTAGTGAATCTGAATATCCTGACGTGTTGTAATGTGCAAACGTCCTGTGGAATATTTGTCTGAAACTTGTGTAATACGCACTAATTGCTCACTGGTTACTTTTCCATAAGGCAATTTGATACGAATCATCTGAACGCCTTCCTGACGCTGACCGTAGATTCCACGCGCTAAACGAAGGCTACGAAAACGCTCATCATCAATTTTTCCTCCGCGGAATAAGTGAATCTTTTTTTCTAATTCGATAATCTCCTTCTGAACTACCGGATTTTCTATTTCTGTTCTAAAACTTTCCATTTCTCTTAGTTTGTAGTTAGTTGTTGATTGTTTATAGTTGGTTGTTGACAGCAGAACTATCAACTAAAAACTACAAACTATCTAATGAAACCTACTCCTGCTGTTGTGTTAGTTGCTGTATCAATTAAGATGAAAGCTCCGTTTGATTTGTTTTCGTTGTATGAATCAAAATATAACGGTTTGCTTAATTTGATTGTTACTTCTCCAATTTCGTTGATGGCTAATTGTGAAGCTTCTGTCGTTCCAGAGTAATCTGTAGCAATTGTATTTTTGATGCTTTCTACTTTTGCTAAAACTCTGTTGGTATTGTGTTGTACCAAATATTTAGTTCCTGCAACCAGTTTTTTACTGTCCATCCAGCAAACTGTGGTTGTGATGTCTTTCTCAATTTTTGGAAGTTCGCTTGATTTTACAATCATATCACCTCTCGTTACATTGATATCATTTTCTAATTCGATTGTGATTGAAGAACCTGCAGTAGCCTCATCAAATGTTTTATCGAAAAAGTGAATTTTAGTAACTGTTGATTCTGTTAAAGAAGGAAGAACCGTTACAGCATCTCCAACTTTAATGGAGTTTCCGTATAATTTTCCTGCGTATCCTCTAAAATCATGGTATTCGTCTGTTTTCGGACGAATAACTGTCTGAACTGGGAAACGTGCTTTTCCTGCTTCGTAAACATCATGAGAATGTAATCCTTCTAAATGTTCTAAAACAGTTTGTCCTTCGTACCAAGGCATATTCTCTGATTTATCAACCACGTTTCCACCGTTGATTGCACTTAACGGAATATAACTTACGTTTTGCTCTTTGAAAGTACTTTTTGCATTTAAAGCCTCAAAATCAGCTTTGATTTTATTGAAAACTTCTTCTGAGTAATCTACTAAGTCCATTTTGTTGATGGCAACGATTACTTCTTTTACTCTCAATAAATTATTGATGAAAAAGTGACGGTAAGTTTGCTCAATTACACCTTTTCTAGCATCAATCAAAATGATAGAAACCTGAGAAGTCGAAGCTCCTGTAACCATGTTTCTAGTATATTCTACGTGACCTGGAGTATCGGCGATAATGTAACTTTTCTTTGCAGTCGAAAAATAGATATGCGCAACGTCAATCGTAATTCCTTGTTCTCTTTCTGCTACCAATCCGTCAGTTGCCAAAGAAAAATCAAGGTAATCGTATCCTTTTTGTTTACTGCTTTTTTCGATTGCTTCTATTTTATCAGTCGTCAATGATTTTGTATCATACAATAATCTCCCGATCAAAGTACTTTTTCCGTCATCTACACTTCCTGCTGTTGCTATTTTTAAAACGTCCATCTTAATATATTGTTTCAGGTTTAAAGTTTCATGTTCTCTCGAAACTTTTAAATCTGTATGTTTTTGTTTTCTTGATTCTAACTTTTAATTTTTAATTCTAGATTTTTAATTGAATTAAAAGTATCCCTGTTGTTTTCTTTTTTCCATCGCCGCTTCAGAACGTTTGTCATCGATTCTGGCTCCTCTTTCAGAAATGGTTGATGACCTGATTTCTCCAACTACTTCTTCGATTGTTGCTGCGTAAGATTCAACAGCTGCGGTACAACTCATATCTCCAACGGTTCTGAAGCGAACAATTCTTTCTTCGATTTGTTCGTCTTCTTCTTGGTACACAAAAGGAGAATGCGACCAGATTAAACCGTCTCTCAAAAAAACTTTTCTTTTATGTGAGAAATAGATTGAAGGAATCTCGATTTTTTCTTTCTCGATATAACTCCAGACATCTAATTCTGTCCAGTTTGAAATTGGGAAAACACGAACGTTTTGTCCATTTTCAATTTTTCCATTTAATATATCAAACAACTCAGGTCTCTGATTTTTTTCGTCCCATTGTCCGAAATCATCACGAACAGAGAAAATACGTTCTTTAGCTCTTGCCTTTTCCTCATCACGACGTGCGCCACCAATACAAGCATCAAACTTAAATTCTTCAATTGCATCTAAAAGTGTTGTTGTCTGCAAGCTGTTTCTACTAGAATATTTTCCAGTTTCTTCCACCACTTTTCCTTCATCAATAGCATCCTGAACATTACGAACGATCAACTCTAAACCTAATTCTTCTACCAATTTATCTCTGAAAGCAATCGTTTCAGGGAAATTGTGTCCCGTATCAACGTGCAAAAGAGGAAACGGAATCTTAGCAGGGAAAAATGCTTTTTGCGCTAAACGCACCAACGTAATAGAATCTTTTCCTCCTGAGAAAAGTAAAACCGGTTTGTCAAACTGTGAAATTACTTCTCTGAAAATGTATATCGCTTCACTCTCTAAAGCGTTTGTTTTTAATACTGAACTCATTGTTTTTTTGTTTGATATTTTGTTTGTGAAAAGTTTTGTTTCAGGTTTAAAGTTTCAAGTTTTTCACCTAATCTAAAATCTCCACTCTTTATTCTATAATCTATATTCTATTCTCTTTACTCTTTTTTCGCACTATGAAGCCCACACTCTTTATGGCTTGACTCCCACCACCATCTTCCTGCTCTGATATCTTCTCCTGGAAAAATTGCTCTCGTACAAGGCGCGCATCCAATACTTACGAAACCTTGTTTGTGCAAAGCATTTTGAGGAACATTGTTTTCAGACAAATACGTTTCAACTTCTTCTAAAGTCCATTTTAGTAACGGATTGAATTTGATGATTTCGAAACCTCCGTCGTATTCAAACAGACTTAAATCTTGTCTGTTTTCTGATTGTTCTGCTCTTAATCCCGTAATCCAGACTGAATTTCCTGCCAAAGCTTTTCGTAACGGAACCACTTTTCGAATAAAACAGCATTCTTTTCTGTTTTCAACTGAATCGTAAAAGCTGTTTGGTCCTTTTTCCTGCAACAGTTTTTCTACTGATGCTGCTTCGGGAAAATAAACCTCGATTGGTCTTTTGTATTTTTTTAATGTTTTATGAAAAACATCATACGTTTCCTGAAATAATCTTCCTGTATCTAAGGTAAAAATGGTAATATCTGTATCACTTTTTGCAATAAAATCGGTAATTACCTGATCTTCCTGCCCGAAAGAAGTCGAAAAAATGACTTTTCCCGGAAATTCTTTTGCTAAAAAAACTAAGGTTTCGTCAAGCGAAAGAGCTGCAGTTTTCTCTAATAATTCTTGTACAATACTCGCACTCATAAATCTCTCCTTTCTAAAATTATCTTTTACAATAATTTAGATAATGTTTTCAAACTCAATACTATAATTAGAATCCCAACGGCAATCATCATTGGTTTTCTTTTAATTCTTGTTACTAAAAATGCCGCAATTGGCGCTGCAATAACTCCTCCGGCAATTAATCCAATAATAACCTGCCAGCCGTGAATTCCTCCAAAAAGCATAAATGTGATACCGCTTGCAAATGAAATTGCAAATTCAGCAGCATTAACAGAACCAATTGTATATTTAGGGTTTCTTCCTCTTCCTAATAATGTTGAAGTTACAATTGGTCCCCAGCCGCCGCCGCCAACTGAATCCATAAAACCTCCAAAAACAGCTAAAACGCCTAATTTTTTAGTTTTCTTTTTTTCAACATTTTTCTTCAACGCTTTTTTGATAATAATCGAAGCCAAAACAATCATGTAAACCGCAATAAAAGGCTTGATAACATCACCGTCAATTACATCAGACAATAAATAAGCTCCCGTTATAGAACCCAAAACTCCCGGAATCAATAAATGTTTTACCAGTTTTTTATTGATGTTTCCAAAACGATGATGAGACAATGCCGACGCTCCCGTTGTAAACATTTCTGAAACGTGAACTGCCGTACTGCTCACAACCGGCGGAACTCCATAAGCCAATAAAAATGACGTTGAAGTTGCTCCGTATCCCATTCCTAAAGCACCATCAACCAACTGTGCAAAAACTCCAATGGCAAAAAACACTAAAAATTCCTGATTGAATCCTGCTACAAATCCGTCCCAGGAAAATTCAGCGTGATGATTGTATATCAAAGTGAATAATAAACCTACTAGTAAAACAACAGGAATGCCAATCCAAAGCTTCTCTTTAAAAGAAGCAGTATTATTTATTTTCAGTTCTTTCTCCATGTTAACAAGTTTAAATTTGTCTTGAAAACCCATTACCCTATCGGGTTAGTAGATTACTTTGCAAAAATACTACTTATTTCTAAATTACAAAGCAATATTTTTATTTTTTTAAGCCCTCAATTAACCTTTTATCACATTCTAAAAGAGAGTTTTAAGAATTATACCGTATAATTTCACAAATAATGCACTTTTACAAGATATTTCAACAATTTATACCTCAAAAAAATTTGGTTATTAAATACATTTTTCAATCTCTATAAAATCGATAGGATTATTGTAAAATTGTTGTATTTTAGCCCCCAAACTTTTATTTATGGATTTTCAAATAGGTCTTGTAATTGCAGGATTAGTCGTTGGTTTTATTGTTGGACTGACTGGAGTGGGCGGCGGTTCTTTAATGACTCCCATTTTATTATACTTTAATATTCCGCCAACAACCGCAGTAGGAACCGATTTATTATACGCCGCATTTACCAAAGCAGGAGGTGTATTTGTACACAACAAAAAAGGAAACATCAACTGGAAAATCACTGGCTGGCTGACTCTTGGCAGTGTTCCCGCCGCATTAGTAACTTTATGGATTTTAAACAGCATCAAAACTGACATTGAAACTATAAATAGTGTTATAAAGTACAGTTTAGGATGGGCATTATTATTTACTTCTGTAGCCATTATATTCAAAAATAAAATTTTGAAGTTCTCTCAAAAACACGCAGGAGATAAATTTCACAGTGAAAGCACTACGCAAAATGCACTGACTATCGGAATTGGAATATTACTTGGTGCAACTGTAACCTTAACTTCTATTGGAGCCGGAGCTTTAGGAACTGTCACTTTATTTTTCCTTTATCCATTATTACCAACACCAAGATTAGTCGGAACTGAAATTGCTCATGCTGTTCCTTTGACATTAGTTGCCGGAATTGGGCATGCTTCTATGGGAAATTTAGATATTGGTTTATTGGGGCAATTATTAATGGGATCTCTTCCCGGAATTTACATGGGAAGTATGCTGAGCGGAAAAGTACCGGATCAATTTCTTAGGAATGCGATTGCTGTAATGCTATTTATGGCGGGATATAAATTGATTTTTTAGATCAAAATACTTTTACAACATAAAAGACCATTTCTGTTTATTGAAATGGTCTTTTTTATTTCCAAAAATATAATCTTAAAAAGCAATATCTGCTAAAGAATTACTTTCTAATATTTTAAGTGTATTATCTCTGACTTCGGTCATTAATCGTCGTGCTGCACAAGTAGCTTCATCATCACAATCATCACATTTTTCATAGAAATTATGACTGGCACAGGGAAGTAATGCAATTGGTCCTTCCAGAATACGATAGACTTTTGCCATACTGATGTCTTTTGGATCTTTTATTAAATAATACCCGCCTCCTTTGCCTTTTTTAGCGCCCAGAAAACCTGAATTACGCAGCAGCAATAAGATACTTTCCAGAAACTTTATCGAAATATGTTCGCTTTTCGCAATTTCGGCAATTTGAACAGGTTCGTTATTTTCTCTCCTGGCTAAATATGTAAGGGCTTTAATTCCGTATTTTGTCTTCTTTGAAAGCATTTTTATATTTTAGATAAGACTGCAAATTTTAGATTTTTTCCAAAATAAACACACTCCCTGTTTTTCTGCAACAAAAATAGGCTTTTTAAATGAGAATACTAACAGTTGATTAGTTAAATTCTACTAATCCTATCAAACTATTTCACTATTTCCGATTAAATTGAATTCATAAAACAATTTTACTTCTTTCTCCAAATCCTTTTTATTAACTACATAGGTATCAGAAATAGAGTCATGCCAGCCTCTGCTCCCTAAAAAAGAAAAACCGTCAAAAGGAATTAAGCGGCATAAAGTTCTCTTAAAAATAGTACCAAAAGCAGGTTTTTCACCATTCTCATCCACTACAATAGTTCCGGTTACAAATTTTCCAAATGATCTTCCAAAAAGACCTTCCATAAAGGAATAATAAAAAATAGAAATAACCAAAAAGACCAGCTGCCCTTCTAAATCACTTAAATTTCCCAGCCAGTACAAAAATTCATTCATTCCCAGAAAACTTGCTATGAAAGCAAATATTAATGAAATAACAAAAATAAGAACAAGTATCGCAATAATATCAATAATATAATTTACGAAACGGCTGCCGCCGGAAGCTAATAATTTATCATCAAGAATGTAAGTAGAGTTACTCATGGCTGGTTAGTTTATTAAATTGACTATAATAGGTTTACAAATTAAAAATGAAAAACAAAAATAGACCTTTTACACAAACTACCAACAAAAAAACGACGGTTTTTAACAGTAATTCATTTACAGTTAAAACCGTCGTTCTATAATTTAAAATCTACGACTTAATATCTAAAGTCTAAAATGGTTTATCCAAGCGCCTGCTTCAAATCTGCAATTACATCTTCTACTGTTTCCAAACCAACAGAAACACGAACCAAACCTTGTGTGATTCCCACTGCCAATTGATCTTCTTCAGATAATTTGCTGTGTGTTGTAGAAGCCGGGTGCGTAACAATTGATCTTGTATCGCCAATATTTGCAGAAAGAGAACAAAGTTTTATTGAGTTTAGGAATTTTCTTCCTGCTTCGATACCGCCTTTAATTTCAAAAGCGATAATGTTTCCGCCATGTTTCATTTGCTTTTTGGCAATTTCGTATTGCGGATGCGATTTTAGGAACGGATATTTTACGCTGTTTACATTTGGGTGGCTTTCTAAAAACTCAGCTACTTTTAGCGCATTTTCGCAGTGTCTTTCAACGCGAATTGCCAAAGTCTCTAAACTTTTTGACAAAACCCACGCATTAAATGGCGCTAAAGCAGGTCCCGTATTTCTTGAAAACAAATAAATCTGTCTGATTAAATCGGCATTTCCAACGGTTATTCCTCCTAAAACACGTCCCTGTCCGTCGATTAATTTTGTTGCTGAATGAATTACCAAATGCGCTCCAAATTTAATTGGCTGTTGCAAATATGGCGTTGCAAAACAGTTGTCAATAATTAAAATCAGGTTGTGTTTTTTAGCAATATCACCCAGTAACTGCAAGTCAATTACATCTACTCCCGGATTAGTAGGCGATTCAGCGTATAATATTTTGGTGTTTGGTTTAATGAAACTCTCAATTGTTTCCGGCTTATTAATTTCGAAATACGAAGTTTCGATATTCCATTTCGGAAAATAAGTCATAAACAAGGCGTGAGTAGAACCAAAAACACTGCTTGCAGAAACAATATGATCTCCAGAGTTTAATAATGCCGCGAAAGTAGAATATACTGCTGCCATTCCTGTAGCAAATGCATAACCAGACTCAGCCCCTTCCATTTTACAGATCTTATCTACAAATTCTGTAGTGTTTGGGTTGCTGAAACGGCTGTAAATATTTCTTTCTTTTTCTTCTGTAAAAGAAGCACGCATGTCTTCGGCATCTTCAAATACAAAACTTGACGATAAGTATAAAGGCACCGAATGCTCTAAATATTGTGATCTTTCTAATTGTGTTCTGATGGCTTGTGTTTCAAAACCAAATTCTTCTGTATTCATTGTGTTGTTTTTTGTTTTTTTGTTTGAAGTTTCAGGTTTAATGTTTCAAGTTATTACTAAACTTAAAATTCAAACTGCCTAAAGAAATTTTCTAATTTCCCTAATTGACTAATTATCTAATTTACAAAGCTTCGTTGTTCAAAACAACTTTGTAGCTAATGGTGGCTGTTGGCTCCACTGTTTTAGCAACTGAACAATATTTCTCGAAAGAAAGCTGTGCTGCTTTTTTTGCTTTTTCCGGATTGATTTCTCCTTCTAAATAGAAAACCACATCGATTTCTTTAAAAGGTTTTGCTTCTTCAATCTGAACTCGCGTTCCTTCAACCTCAGCGTTAAAAGAAGTAATTTCCTGACGCTGTTTTTTTAAGATCGAAATCATATCAATAGCACTACATCCTGCAACACCCATTAATACCAATTCCATCGGGCTTGCCCCTAAATCGCTTCCGCCAAATTCGGCTCTGCTGTCAACGTCAACTATGTGGCCGCGTTCATTTTTTACTTTGAAATGAAATGCGTCATTTACTCTGTTTAAAGTTACTTTCATTGTGTTGTTATTTTTTTTGTTTTTTATTCTTCTCAATCTTGTCATTTCGAGGAACGAGAAATCACACTAGAAATTCCATAATGAATTTCGTCAATCTTTGTCGAGCTACTTGCGGAGATTTCTCCTTCGTCGAAATGACAAACTGAATTCAAACTAGATACAAATCTTATAATCTAAACTCTAAAATCTGCAATCTAAAATCAATTATCCTTTATCAGACAATCTTAAAATATCTCCAAAAACTCCTCTTGCTGTTACCGCAGAACCTGCACCGGCTCCCTGAATAACGATTGGACGGTCTCCATAAGATTCTGTGTAAATTTCGAAGAAAGAATCAGAACCTTTTAATCCGCCTAATGCCGTGTCTTTTGGTACTGAAACTAATTTTACTTCAAGATTTCCTTTATCATTCTGCAAATCTCCAGACAATTCACCAATGTATCTCAACACGTGATTTGATTGTTGATCGGCTTTTATTTTAGCATAAATTGGGTCGAATTCTTTTAATTTCGTCAGGAAATCAGCAGCGCTTCCTTCACGTAAGTGCTCCGGAATAAGATTCTGAATAGAGATTTCTTCAAATTCATTTTGTAAATCCAATTCTCTTGCCAAAATCAATAATTTTCTTCCCACGTCATTTCCGCATAAATCCTCACGCGGATCTGGTTCTGTATATCCATTATCAATTGCTTCCTGCAGGATTTCGCTAAAAGGCGCCTCTTTTGCAGAGAAATTATTGAATAAATAACTCAATGTTCCAGAGAAAACTCCTTTGATTTTTGTAATATTTTCTCCTGAAAGGTGCAATAATTTAATCGTATCAATTAACGGCAATCCTGCACCAACATTGGTTTCGTATAAATAATTCTTCTGGTTTTCGGCCAAAGCTTTTCTCAATTCCTTATAAAACCCATAGCTTAATGTGTTAGCCACCTTATTAGAAGAAATCAAATCGAAACTGCTTTCTACCAGCGTTACATAGTTTTCTACAAAGGAAGCACTGGCTGTATTGTCTACAGCAATTAAATTTTCTAAATGATACTCATTGGCATAAGCAATAATATCCTGAATAGTATAAGGTTCACCTTTGGTCTCAATGTCGTTTTTCCAGCCTGAAGTTACACCATTTTTATTTAAAAGCAGCTTTTTAGAATTGGCAATAGCAAAAACATTCAGCTTAATGTCTTTACGTTTTTCAATAGCTGAAGCCGATTCTAAAATTTGATTAATCAAAGTTCCTCCTACTAATCCGTGACCAAAAATCGCAATGTTGATTTTTTTGGAAACTCCAAAAATCTCTCCGTGAATTACATTTAAGGCTTTGTTCAGTTCTTCTTTTTTAACAACCAAACTCACGTTTTTACCCGTAACTGTGTTGTTGAATAAAATTGGAACAATTTTATTTTTAATTAATGCTGTATACGGTTTATGAAAAGTACTTAGATCCTGCCCGATAATCGAAATTACCGAAACATTATCAGTAACTGTAATCTGGTTTACGTCTTTAGAATAAAAGTCATTTTCGAACTCTTTTTCTAATTCAACCATTGCCAAAGTCGCTTTGTCTTTAGCCACAACCAGTCCGATTCCTCTTTCTGAAGAACCTTGTGAAATAATGCTTACGCTGATATTATGATCGCCCATTACCTTGAAAATACGGGCATCGACTCCGGCTTTTCCTAATAATCCGCGTCCTTCAAGATTTACAAGCGAAACATTTTCTAAAACAGAAAGCGTTTTAATTCCTTCTTTTTGAGAATTTGAAGTAATTAAAGTTCCGTGATTTTCGTGATTGAATGTATTTAAAATACGAAGTGGAATATTCTTTTCTAATAACGGAATTATCGTTTTGGCGTGCAAAATTGTTGCACCAAAATTAGCTAATTCGTTTGCTTCATTAAACGACAAAAATTCGATTTTTTTAGCGTCGGCTACTAAATCCGGATTTGCGGTATAGATTCCATCAACATGCGTAAAGTTCTGAAGCTCCTCGGCATCCAGATAGTTAGCAATTAACGAAGCAGTATAATTACTTCCGTTTCTTCCTAAAGTTGTAGTGTCGTTGTTGTTGTTTGAACCAATAAAACCGGTAACAATGTTTACCGTTTCACCATTATGAAGTTTAAAATAATTGATAACATTTTTCTTGGAAAGCTGTTCTAAAGGCTGTGCATCTCCAAATTTAGAATCGGTTTTAAGCAATTCTCTTGTATCCACAAAATTAGCAGGAATACCTTTTTCAACCAGAATAGAAGTCAGTAATTTAGCCGAAAGCAATTCTCCTTTAGACAAAATCTGGTCTTTAATTTTACTGCTGTAATCGCCTATAAGACTTACTCCTTCGAATAATTTATCTAAAATATTGAATTCTTCAGACAAGTCAACCTGCGGATAATCTGATGTCTGGTAAGCTTTAAAACTTTCTAACAGCGGTTTGTAATTACCATTTTTAGCGGCAATTCTTAAGATATCTTCTAATTCATCTGTTGCATTTCCTCTGGCAGAAACGACCACAGCAATCTGTTCGCCCTGATTTACTTTATCTGAAATGATTGAAACTACTTTGTTAAGTCCTTCTCCGTTTGATAATGATTTACCTCCAAATTTTAATACTTTCATTTTATTTTGCTATTGTTTCTGCCTTAAAAATACCGGCAAGTAAATGATCTAATTGTTTGTACTCGATTAAAAAAGCGTCATGTCCGTGAACGGAATCTATTTCGCTGTAAAAAACATTCTTTTTAAATTGCCGCAATTCATTGTAAGTCTCCAGATTTTCTTTGGGTGTAAAAAACAAATCTGAATTAATCGCCACGATATGAATTGAAGCGGGCGTTTTAGAGAGTAAGGTTTCGAAATCCTCACTATTCCTGGTAATATCTATGGTTTTAAGCAGCTGATTCATCAATTTGTAGGATGATAACTGATAGCGTTTCTGGAGTTTTTTTCCGTGATGTGCCAGCCAGCTTTCGATATTAAAAATCAAAAGATCCTGATTGATAGTTCTCTGAAATTTTTCTTTGAATGATTCCGGCGAACGGTAACACAACATAGCATGGATTCTGGCATCTTCAACCGGTTTTGACGAATTGTTTAAAATCTGTTCCTGCAGGTAACAGTTGGCAATCATCCAGTCAGTCGATTTCCAGTCGGTTGCAATAGGAATCAGGTGCTGGGTTATGTTAGGTTCCAAAGCCAGAATTTCCCAGGCAATTCCGCCGCCTACCGAACCGCCTATTATGGCAAATAGCTGCTCAATATGCAATGCCTGAAGTCCTTTAATAAAAATTCTGGCAATATCACGGGCTGTAAAATCCTGATAGTTTTCGATTATAAACGAATCGTTTCCGTTTCCGGGAACATTAAATGCTAAAACGGTGTATTGATTGGTATCGATAGTTTTGGCTTCGCCGATTAAATCACTCCACCAGCCATTTTCGCCGGTAACCTGTGCATTTCCGGTAAGGGCATGGTTAACCAGAACAATAGGAGCAGTATACAGCGGTTTGCCGGAAAGTGTAAAACTTAGCGGTAACGATGAATACAATGCACCACTTTCGGTGATGAAATCCTGAATTATAATGGGACTTGGTATATTTTCCAATTTCAAATCTTTTTACTTTTTGATTTGTATGTGGAAATATTAGAAAGAAAGTCTAGAGTGAAACTAGAAAAATTCTTGTTGTTATCTTTCCACGTTAGGCGTGGTAGAATGCAGCACCTTCTTCGAATTAACGAAGGGTTGCTAAGGATTCATCGGGTCTAATCCCTCCTCCTTTCTTTATAACATTTTCAATACGTTTTTGAACTTAACGGTGCAAATTAACTACTAATTTCTTAAACTAACAAATTTTATCGAAACTGATTGTTTAATTTCTTAAACATTATTCAGCCCGAAATTATTGTACGCACAAAATTACCGAACGTTATGCCCAGTAATCTCATGCAGGTTTTAACCTGTTATTATAATACTTTTCAACTTAAATGAAAAGGGTTTCATTTTCTTTAGAATACATCAAAAACAATAATGAATTTGGTGCTTTTCTTTCCGCTTTTTTATCTGTTTCAGCTACGCCGAAACTTGGGTGAATTAATTCGTTTACCGGCGGCGGGTTGTTTCTTTCCTCTTTGTTTTTGAAAAGTTTTTTTCTTAAGTAGTTAATTGCGCTCATGATATTAAGTTTAAGTCAGTTATTTTTTATTTATCTTATCTTTAATTCTTTGTTATGCTGTTAAAAGGAATAAAAAAACCCTTTTGGATTTTTAATACCAAAAGGGTTTAAGTTTTATATAACTTATAATTCTTTTAGTATCAACAGACGCATACACAAATACGTGCGACATTGAACATCTTGTTCATCTGTAGGGACTTATTCATTTGTGATTTGACTGTTATTTTAAAAAAATCTTGCATTTAGTATTTTTTATAAACTTTTAAGATGTGATTAAGACCTCAAAAGTGCTTATTTATTTTAACAATTTATTTTGCTTTTTAACAAATTTTAGTTTGCCTTACAAATGTGCGAATATTTTTTCAATATTCCAAGTTACAAAAGCTTATTTTTTCTTAAAAAACGTTAAAAAACAGCTTTTTATCGTTAAAAAACATCTTACAAAATTACAATTCAAAACAAAAGAAGTTTAATCTTACAAAAAAATAACTGGCTTTTCTGTTTCAATCTGTCAAAGAACCACTCACTAATATTGAAAACACGTACTTACAGCCAGACAGCTTCTTTATTTTTTATTTTTTCGGCCACTTTTAAAATATCAGTTATAACTCCTCTTGCAATGGCCTGTCTGCAGGCAGCAGCACTTTGAATTACAATTGGTGTATTGGCATAAGACTGTGTATAAATTTCAAAAACAGAATCGGAGCCTTTTAACTGCCCTATAGCCGATGTAACAGACTCTGAAACCAGTTTAACCTCTAAGGTATTTTTTTCGACATCATACTCTCCTATATACCTTAACACATGATGATCTGCCTGGGTTATCTTGGCAATTTTAAACGATTTATCGACAGCTTCTTTATTCAGTATACCGTTTTTCTCCAGATGTTCTTCTTTTATCAGGGAATTGATTTTGATATCAGAGAAATTAAATTCTTTTCCTATTTCACGGGTCAGAATCAAAAGTTTCCCTGCCGTATCATTTCCGGACAGGTCTTCTTTAAAAGTAGACCTCATCAGGCCAAGCAGACTGGCATCTTTCAAAATAGAGGAAAAAGTGTTTTCTTCAGCAGAAAAGCGGTTAAAAACATAACTCAGATTGTCCGAGAAAACACCCCTGATTTTGGTGATCTTTTCTCCTGAATAATACAAATCTCTAAGGGTCTGCAATACCGGGAATCCCGTATCAACCGAAGTTTCATACAAAAACTCTTTATCGTATTTCTTCAGGTTTTCTCTGAGCTGCTTGTAGAGATCTATCGGAAGTGTATTGGCTTTTTTATTCACTGCTACAATATTAAATCCGTTTTCAATCAGTGTGTTGTAATGCCCAATCAGTTCATCGCTGGCTGTAGCATCAACGGCAATCAGATTTTCGAATTCATTTTCTTTGGCAAATTCAATGATATCTTCTACCCTAAATGGTACCGCCAGTTCTCTGAAATTGGTTTCCCAGGCATATCCAACGCCTTCTTTCTCAAAAAAGGCTACCGTAGAATTGGTAATAATAGGAAAATGAAAATCAACATTTTTACTCTCCAGAAAAAACGCCTGACTTTCAATAATCTGATTGATTAAAGTGCTTCCTATATTTCCTATCCCAAATAGAATAATATTTATTTTAAGCTTTGACATAATTTTAATTTTTTAAAACATATCTGTATTTCATAAACGATATAAGTTATTTAAATTCATTTCATTTATTCCAGCCACTACAGTCCGTCTCTACTAAAATGAACTTATATTACTGATATAATGAATTTTTATCCGGATTTCTTTTTCATAAAAAATCACCTCTAGCAGAACTCACGCTGCTAAAGGCAATTTTTCAAACAAAAAACAAAAAAACCTAATTCTTATTGATGCTGTACTGCGATTGTGTAACACTTTCGAAAACTGCTTGTAAATCGGCAATTAAATCTTCAACATCTTCTATTCCAACTGAAAGTCGGATTAAATCTTTTGAAACTCCTGTAGATAATTGATCTTCTTCTGACAATTGCTGGTGTGTTGTGCTCGCCGGATGGATAATCAGCGATTTAGTATCTCCAATATTCGCAAGAAGAGAGAACAATCTGGTTTCATCAACTACTTTTTTAGCGGCGTCAAAGCCTCCTTTCAATCCAAAAGTAATGATACCGCTTTGTCCCTCCGGAAGGTATTCCTGAGCCAGATCATAATATTTATTTGATTTCAGTCCCGGATAATTTACCCAGACCACCTCGTCTTGTTTTTCTAACCATTCGGCCAGAATCAAAGCATTTTCACTGTGTTTTTTAATTCGGATTGGCAGTGTTTCCAAACCCTGAATAATCTGGAAAGCATTAAACGGACTCAAAGCGGCTCCAAAATCACGCAGTCCTTCGATTCTGGCTTTAGCAATAAAAGCTGCATTTCCGAGGGCTTCATGATAAATTAATCCGTGATATCCTGCTGAAGGTTCTGTAAATTCAGGGAATTTTCCGTTAGCCCAATCAAAATTTCCGGCATCGATAATAACACCCCCAAGTGAAGTTCCGTTACCGGCTATATATTTGGTTAAAGAATGAATTACAATATCGGCACCATATTTAATCGGGTTTAATAAATACGGTGTCGCAACTGTATTGTCTACTATAAAAGGCACTTTGAATGCTTTGGCTTCTGCCGAAATTGCTTTTAGATCTAATACGTCTAATTTTGGATTCCCCAGAGATTCTACAAAAAAAGCTCTGGTATTTTCTTTCGCCGCTTTGGTGAAATTTTCTGCTTTGGACGGATCAACAAAAGTAGTGGTGATTCCTAAACGCGGCAGTGTTACACTCAATAAGTTATACGTACCGCCATACAAACTATTTGACGCAACAATATGATCGCCCGCTCTTAGTAAAGTTAATAAAGTGGTTGAAATGGCCGACGCTCCCGATGCTGTTACCACGGCTCCGATTCCGCCTTCAAGGGCTGCCAGACGCTGCTCCAGCACATCATTGGTCGGATTATTTAAACGGGTATATATAAATCCGGCTTCGGCAAGACCAAACAAATTGGCCGCATGATCGGCGTTATTAAATACATAAGAGGACGTTTGGTAAATAGGTACTGCTCTGGTTCCTGAATTTTTAGTAACATCGTGTCCTGCGTGTAATGCGTTTGTTGCAAATTTTTGTGTGCTCATGATTTCTTAGTTTTTTAGATATTGTTAATACTATATATTGTGAAATGTGAATTGATTTAAGCAAAAAAGTCATCTGCTGCTTCCTCAAGATCATACATATAAAATAATAATGATTTCTCATTTTTTAAATTCTGCTCTACATGTATTCTTCTAACTTCTTTTGTAATTCCTTCTGATTTGTTATTGTCTTTTTGAGAATCGTTTCTCAATAAATATTCTACTGCTATTGAATTTAATGTTTTCATGATGTTTAATTTTTAAATTGTGGAAATGAAAAAAGCCCTTTCGGATGGCGGCCAAAAGGGCTTATAGTTTAACTATAACAAAGATTGTATCTTTTACTTTTGGCAACAGCAAGGTTGGATGCACATCTGCATCATACTACAACACATCATATTTTTTCCTGCTATTGTTTTCATTTCTATTAAAACTAATTTTCTTTTTTAAACTCGACTAATTCGATAGAGTAAATGTAATAACTATTTTTTGAACTGCCAAATAAAAGTTTGATATTTTATTATTTTTTTCAATTAAAGGTCAGCCATTCCCAATAACTATCGGGAGCAGCCGAGCTTTTTTAGAATTTAAAGCTTAAACGGGCAAATCCAAATCTTCCGTTTAATCCAAATTGTGATACCGCTCTGGAATAAGCAAACTGATTAGCATTACTCAAATCCGTACTTGGTGCCGGAGACAACGTTGGAGTTGCATTGGTAAAAGCAGGAGTTGCAGGATTATTTCTGTCCGGATAAACATCTCCTATATTGTTAAAACCAACTGTTGCTCTGAAATGTTCATTAATCTGATATCCAAAAGATAAATCGGTTACCAGTTTTGCACTGTATTCAGGATGTTCATACACAGAAGCGTATCCATCTAAGTTAACATCTGTAGCTCCCGGGTCTGTAACTTTTCCAAAATAGCTGTTTCTTAAATAAATATCCAGTTTTTTGATACTGAAAGTAGTCATTAAGTTAGCCTTTAATTTTGGAATGGCTTCTTCTAAATATACACGGCTGGATTCCGGGAAAAAGGAATATTTATAAGGATCTCCACCAGCATCGATGATAGACTGCGGCACATGCAGATCTCCTACTCTTTTTGTTTCATTAAAACTCAGCGCCAAATCGTTTCTGATAACAAAATCCTGAATCACATCATATTTCTGAGAAATCACCAGATCAACTCCTTTGGTTTCTGAATCAATTCCGTTAGTCCAGAACGAAGCTCTTTCTACTCCTTTTAAATCAAACGCCTGCTGAAACAATGTCAAAGCCTCTTTTTGTGACTGTGATGTCGCTGCATCGATCTGTGCATCAGTTGGTCTTGAATACTGACCGGATAAAACTACCCTGTCATTGATTCTGGTAAAATAAGCATCGGTTGCAATAGTAACATTAGCCTCCGGAATTTTAAAGGTAAATCCGGTACTGATGCTTTTTGATTTTTCGGGCTTCAGGTTTTCAACCCCTATACTTTTGGCTGCCTGCGAATCGTTTGTAAAATATCCAACCTGATAAGGAGACCCGTTAATAAACTGTGTTGAACTGCTTTCAAAATACTTCTGCTGTAAAGATGGCGCTCTAAAACCGGTTTGTCCTGAAATTCTCCAGTTGATATTGTCATTTAATTTTAAGAGAGAAGCCAGTTTAAAGGTTACTGTATTTCCAAAATCGGAATAGTTTTCATAACGCGCAGCTCCGTTTACGAGCCATTTGTCAGTCACATTTAACTCTAAATCAAGGTATCCGGCACCGCTTTTTCGATCTCTTTCTTTGGCATCTGAAGGCTGAAATCCTGAGAATCCTTGTGCTCCTGCTCCTCGTTTGTTACCAAAAAAATCAGTAACAATTAATGGTGAACTGCTTGGCAGAATTCCCGAAACCAGATTTCCGTTTACATCATACAAACCATAAGAAGCTTCTTCTCCCTGCTGAATCTGGTAATTCTCATATCTAAACTCTCCACCAAAAGCAACGTTTAAACCGGATAAAACATCGTATTTTCTGCTGAAATCTAAATTAGTTGTACTTTGTAAAAACGAAACTTTTCCGGCATCAAAACTAGAAGGCGAGTTTACTCCCAAAGTAGCATTGATCGTATTGTTTACATCATACTGAAAAGAGTTCGTCCCAAGATTGGTACTCAAATCAGTATCAAAACCAAATAACTGTGTGTTTACACCTACTGCTGCAGAAGCATCCAGAATTTTAGATTCTATTTCAGGTAAAAAACCGTTTTCATATACCTGTGTAAAAGTTCCTGAACCGTTTGGCAGCCTGTTGAAAGCATACGATTTACCGTTTCGGTACGAAACTCCTCCAAATGAATACAAAGAAGTCGTTTCTGTTAAAGGATATTTAGCATTGTAATAAGCCTGTCCTGAAGCTAATTCTGACTGCCCTACGCTCATATTATAATCGGCTCTTTCCTGACCTCTGTAAGAAAGCTCGTTATTGGTAACATCAAAATTCAAAGCGGTCTGCATTTGTGCAATAGTAGTGGCTGATGCAATGGCATTTTGCTGAGCTGTTGTAAAATAAGTAACCTGCGGCGCATACTGCTGCAGTGAGCTGATAATCTGTGCCGAATTAGAGGTCGTATTAATGTTACTGAAAAGTGAATTGATCTGAACCCCGTTTTGAGCTGCTCTGTTCTCAACAGCATTATAAGCATTAAAAATACCATTACTTCTGATTCCTGCACGACTGGTTGCCTGTCTGGTTACGGCAGTTCCGGTAACATTCAGAAAACTTCCCGGTTTACCTAATGAGGTTCCGTAGTTCAGATCGACCTGAGCGGTTTGTCCGTCTGATCCTCCTTTAAAATTATTGGAACCTGAAGACAAATTAGCTCCGTACTGAATTCCCCCTGTCAGATAATTGGCATTCTTCTTAAGTACAATATTAATAACTCCCGCAATAGCATCTGAACCATATTGCGCAGCCGCCCCGTCTCTTAAAACTTCAATTCTTTCGATGGCAAAAGACGGAATCGCATTTAAATCGGTTCCTACAGATCCTCTTCCCGGCGATCCGTTTATATTTACCAAAGCGCTGGTATGTCTTCTTTTTCCATTTACCAGAATTAAAACCTGATCGGGACCTAATCCTCTTAATTGTGCCGGGTCGACGTGATCTGTGGCATCGGCAGTAGAGGTTGCATTACTGGTAAACGATGGAGCCACATAATTTAAAATCTGCGTTACACTGGTCTGCGGCGCTCCTTTTGTAATATCGGCAATATTAAAAACATCAACCGGAACCGGCACATCTGTCTTCACTCTATTTTTACTTCTTGATCCGATTATGGTAACTTCTGACAGTTCATTATTTTTTAAAGTATCCTGCTCAGTTTTAGCATCCTGAGCATAAAGGCCTGAAAATGTCACAAGACCTAAAACGATTAGTACATTTTTCTTCATTTCTTTTTTACTGATTAATTAAATGTTTTTGGCTTAAAAAAAATCTTACAGCTTTAGTTTTCAAACAAAAAAAACCTCTGCGGCTGGCAGAGGTTCTATATATGTGGTTGAAATCAAACTACAACAGAGTCTCTGCGGATAATTCCGGCATCTTACAAGACATCATATTGCAAACTGTAAATTTCATTTTTGTTCTGTTCTTTTAACGAGGCAAATTTGCGAACTATTTTTCAATCAGCCAAACAAAAACCAAAATATTTTCCATTACCCTATCAAATTAGTATATTACTGTTAAATTTCTATCTGAAAAAATAAAAAAAGTTGTACTTTAATTTGCAAATCAAAATGGTTTTATACCTTTGCACCCGAATACAGAGGAAAAATTTGAACTGATTGCAACCTCTTCATAATGAAATGGTTCGTTATGGGTGCTGAAAGATAGATTTCGGCAGTAAAAAATGCTAAAGCAGATACTCTCCTTTAGCACTTTCAGCAATTACTTTTCCTCGATTAATGTTAATTTAATAAATTATTATGGCTTATTTATTTACGTCAGAATCTGTTAGTGAAGGGCATCCAGACAAAGTTGCAGATCAAATTTCGGATGCTTTAATTGACAACTTTCTGGCATTTGACGCTGACTCAAAAGTAGCATGTGAAACTTTGGTTACTACAGGTCAGGTTATTTTAGCAGGTGAGGTAAAATCTAATACTTATCTTGATGTACAACAAATTGCACGTGAAGTAATCCGTAAAATTGGATATACTAAAAGTGAATATATGTTTGAAGCGAATTCTTGTGGAATTCTTTCTGCTATTCACGAGCAGTCTGCTGATATTAATCAGGGTGTTGACAGAGCTAAGCCGGAAGAGCAAGGTGCTGGTGACCAGGGAATGATGTTTGGCTATGCTACCAACGAAACTGAAAACTACATGCCGCTGGCATTAGATTTATCTCATAAATTATTACAGGAACTAGCTATTTTAAGACGTGAAAACAAGGAAATCACCTATTTACGTCCGGATGCTAAATCTCAGGTAACTTTAGAATACAGCGACGATAACAAACCAACCCGTATTGATGCGATTGTAATCTCGACACAACACGATGATTTTGATGAAGAAGCTGCGATGTTAGCTAAAATCAAAAAAGATATTGTTGAAATTTTGATTCCAAGAATCATTGCTAAAAACCCAAAACACGCTCACTTATTCAACGATAAAATCAACTACCATATTAACCCAACAGGAAAATTCGTTATTGGAGGACCTCACGGAGATACTGGTTTAACAGGAAGAAAAATTATCGTGGATACTTACGGTGGAAAAGGTGCTCACGGTGGTGGCGCATTCTCTGGAAAAGATCCAAGTAAAGTAGACAGAAGTGCTGCCTATGCAACCCGTCATATCGCTAAAAACTTAGTGGCTGCCGGTGTTGCTGACGAAATCTTAGTTCAGGTTTCTTATGCTATTGGAGTTGCTGAGCCAATGGGGATTTTCATCGAAACTTACGGAACTTCTAAAGTTAACCTAACTAACGGTGAAATTGCTAAAAAAGTAGAAGCTATCTTCGATATGCGTCCTTACTTTATCGAACAGAGATTAAAATTAAGAAACCCTATTTACAGTGAAACAGCTGCTTACGGACATATGGGACGTAAACCTGAAACAGTTACTAAAACTTTCTCTGCTCCGGGCGGAAATGAAAAAACCGTTACTGTAGAGTTGTTTACATGGGAAAAACTTGATTTTGTTGATCAGGTAAAAACTGCTTTTGGATTATAATTCAATCTGAAACATCTACATACAAGAAAGGCTGTCTAAAATTTTAGACAGCCTTTTTTATTCTGTGTACATTAACGCTAGAAATATCTCCTATCGTTCCAATTGTTTAGCAGGCAAAATTTTAGGGCGATTGGCATCATTTGATAAAATCCATCCGGTACGGTACATCCACTCGGTCATTTTGTGGAGTTTTACGTAATCAATGTTTTCTGCTTCATCCATAGGGGTGTGATACTGGCTGTGCAGCACGCTGGTGAAAAATACGGCCGGGATTCCTTTTCGGGCATACGGCAGATGATCCGAACGAAAGTAAAAATACTCCGGATGTTCCGGTCTGTCCCAAAGTTTATCCAATTCAAATTTAGGGCCTTCATCATTTGCTTGTTTAGCGGCATTAACCAAATCAGATGAATTTTCATGCGGCGGTGCTCCCCCTAATAAAGCGGCCTGGTTTACATCATTTCTTCCAATCATATCGCCGTTTAGTACCGCTATAATATCTTTTTCAGGAACTGTCGGGTGCTCTGCATACCAGCTGGATCCGAGCAGTCCTCTTTCTTCGGCTCCGTGAAAAACAAATAAAGCCGTTCGTTTTCCGGGCTGTTTTTTAAACGCTCTGGCAATGGCCAGCATGGCTACACAGGTACTTGCGTTATCATCGGCACCATTATAAATAGAATCCTGTCCGTATTTTTGCCTCACTCCGTCATGATCCTGGTGACCGCTGAACAAAACATATTCTTTTTTTAATTTAGCAGCTGTTCCTTCTACTTTACCCACCACATTTACAGAAGGGTATTTATAAGTTTCGGAAATTACCTCAGCCAGCAGGTTTTCTTTAGTCGTTTTCAAAAATTCCAACTGATCATTATGAAGCCAGAAAGCAGGCATTCTGGACGGAACAGGTATTCTGTCGCGATAACCTTCAATTCCGTAAACTCCTCTTGTCAGCTGCGGCTCTACCTGAGACCAGCTTTGTTCTCCTAATTCGTCGGCAACAATAATAAGGGCTGCAGCGCCTTTCTGCGCCAGATCTTCATAATATTTCTGTTTTACAAAACCAGGATAACGTCTTTCAAAAAGTGAGATATCATCTGGAATCCCTTCTTTCGATGCCAGTATTACTACTGCTTTTCCTTTTACATCAGCTTGTAAAGCTTCTTTTGGCGTTACCGCCCCTAAATAGAGTATCGGTGCATTAACCTTAATATTGGCTGTTTCTGCTACTAAGACTTCCTTCCATAATTTATAGGATTTCAGTCCAATTTTAAAAGTAGTATTTGCGGTAACCTGATGTCGGTACAAATCAAAAAACTGGAAAAACGTACCATCATCACCAGCTGGTGACATTCCGGCTTGTTTTGCTTTTTCGGCAAGCCACATCGATACTTTGATTTCGTCTAAGGTTCCGGCTTCACGACCATTAAAATGATCTCCGGCCATTTGGTACATATCGGTTTTTAAATCGGCTGTTGTAATGGCCGACACTAAAGGCTTTTTAATTGCCTGCGAAAAGACCGCTCCTCCGCAAACCATTAAAAACACTATCATTTTGTTTTTCATACGATTAAATTTGGTATTCCAAACTTAAGGATTTAAACAGTACTAATTTCTTTCTGTACCAGACAATCTATGAAAATTACTTCAAAAAAAAATCCCGGCAGAATCTAAACTACCGGGATTTTTAAATACCAAATAGCGAAACTTAATACGTTCCGTTCTGCATTTTTGCTAAAACTTCTTTGATATTTTCTGCCGTTTCTTCTTCTATATTCGGGTTTAGATATTTCACTGCCAGAGTCTGAGTCGCAATTGCTTTCTCTTTTTGGCCGTCTTTATAATACAACTGTGCGAGAGTATCTAAATAATACGGACTATTTTTGGAAATCTGCAGACTGTATTCTGACCATTTAATGGCGTCTTTAATAAAATTAGAATTTTGAGGTTTTTCTACAACAGTCCAGGCGGCATTGTTACAAAGATCTGAATAATACGTTTTGAACGAGCTCCATCCGTCATATGAATAACTTGAACTGGAATCTAATCCTGTAAAAATAGCATCTAATTTTTCGATTGGACTTGTCCCCGCCAGTGTTGTATCAAAATAGGTATTAAGTTCTCTTAAATAAGTAGTGTTTGAACCATCTGGTTCCTCAATCTGGCTTAAATAATAGAAATAGTTTCTATAGGCATCAAAATTTCCTTTGCCGGACGTGATAATCTTTTTATAAACAGAATTGATTCTCTCTTTATTCATTTCACCGCTGACACCATCCTGAGAAGCATACAGGTTTTGCTGTAAAGCTTCCGAAATCTCCGAAACAACATTTCCTATATTATGAACTTCTTTTTCATTGCTATTAAAGGCTGCACGGTTATTTTCGATTTCTTCAGAGTGTTTCAGCAGATACTCTATTGCCAGAAAGTCGGTATCGTTAAGGATTCTGTCTTCATTAAAAAGCTGTTTGGTAAATCCCTGATTCTTGATCTCTTTTACAATGGTTTCGGCCAGATACATATCCGGCTTTTTATCTTTTTGATGGGCTTCCAGCAGTTTTTTCCAGGTCTGGGTAACTTCTTTTTTATCTAATACTGCTTTTGAAATTACAAATTCCGTCGAATTTGGATCGCTTACCGCTGCTTCTGACTCATAGTCGTAATAAGGTTGTAATAAAGCTGCTTTATTAAAAGCTCTAATCAGATCGCTGTCTGCTGCTTTTTTATTTTTCAGGGTTTTATCAATAGAAACAAAAGCATCCGCCTTTAACAGTTTATAGTACAAATCGCCATAATAACTAAAAAGGTATTGTTTGTCTGATAAATTCGATTTTGCGGCGGCCAATACCTCTCCGTTACCGTTTAAAATCAGTACTCCCGGATCATTTGTTATTTTATTATTTTTCAGCCATTTTTTATCATCGGTACCTGTTAGATAATAATTGTAAACATCGTACTGCGGATAATATTTATCATACATATTGTATCCGGTTTGTGTTTCCTGATCTTTTACAAAATTGTCAAAGTCCTGCTTTGCCGACTTGTTTTTGGTATCTGTTAAAACCACTAAAAACTTAGTACCGCCTTCTTTGGTTACGGTAATCGCTTTACTCAAACTGTTCTCTATTTTTAATTTAAAAGTGTATTGTGAATATACCGGCGGAGCTTCTACAACCATTGTAGTATCAAGAGCTGTCTCAGTTCCAAAATCATCACTAAGCAGTGTACCGTCTTTTCCTGCATAAGTCCATTTTTTTACTGTTTGGCTTTCTACAGGAATAACCTTAGAAGGCACTTCGGTTTTTGCTTCTTTTTCATTTACAAATATCAGCGGATTTTTCCCCGACTGTTCTGAAATTCTCAACTCATTGCTTTTTTTATCAAAAAATCCTGCGATTTTTAAATCTCCTAAAACAGCCAGCTGATAATTGATCGTAATCTCCGATACCTCTTTTGGCAAAGCATATTTATAAACACTGCTGCTGCCATCGTATTCTTCGTAAACCAGATATAAATAATCGGCTTTTTCGATTTCAAAATCCAGATCGGTGTTAGTCCATTCCGGATCGTTTTTACTTCTGATATCTGTCAGTTTCTGATATCGGATCGTTTCTGAACCCGTTTGTGTTCCTATATAAAAAGAGTAATAAGAAGGATCCAGAAACTTAACTTTTATATTTTTTGCTTTCTTATCCTGAACAAATGAAAGATCAAACCGGTTTTCTGATTTTGCATTTTTAAAAATCAGTGAATCTCCTTTTATTTCATAACCGCCTGAATAAAAAACCAATTCATATTTATTATCATCTGACAAATGCAGTTTGATTTTCTGTCCTTTGCTGACAGACAAATAGGTTCCTTTTTCAATGTTTTGGGTCTGAGAAAAAGATAGTAAGGTTCCGGAAGTAACTAGTAAAAAACTCCAAATAAAATTGCGCATAATGTATTTTTTGGTTGTTAATAGGAAACGCAAAGATACCTGATTTCTTACAAGATGAAACAGAAATATTTTAACCCGCTAAAAGACAAAACTTTATATGTTATATTTCATCGAAAATATAATATAACGTGGCTGTACAGTATACTGGGACACTCTTGTTGAGAATTGTGTAAAATTATCGTCGTTCAGATACCTTGTATTCAGCAGATTGGTAGCCGAAACTTTGTATTCCCATTTGCTGTTTTTCTTCTGATAAATCAAACTGGCGCTTAAGAAATCATATTCGTTATCGACTGATTTGTTTCCGTTATAATAATGATAGAATTCATATTCTGACACAAAAGAGAAACTGTCCAGAAAATAATAATCGAGTCTGGCAAAAGGTTTATCGGTATAAAAAGTAGAACCGCTGTATTTGTTCACCAAAAGGTTATAACCAAACTCTATATTAGGCAGTTTTTTATAATTAGTTGAAGCTCTGATAGTATAACTCTGCACAAAACTTTCTGTTGTTCTCAATTCATCATTTTGGATATTGTTGAATTTTGACCAGTTCAGACTAGCATTAACTGAGGCTTTGTAATTTTTTAAAAATGATCGGCCGTACGCTCCCATTCCGGAGAACGTTTCATCTGCTAAATTGGAATTATACGGAACCGAAGACTGATTAATTCCATCAAAATCGGCTCTTGTTTTAATCGCATCCACTTTTCTGGTATAAGTCGCATTCGCAAAAATGTTCTCAAAATTGAACATATTGTATTTAAAATAACGTAGTGAATGTACTTGCGAAGTGGCATTCTCTAAATAACGATTCCCATGAAATAAACTACTGTAATCAGACAAAACATAACCTGCTGCCAATTGATTGATATCGGTAAAATCATTAGTTAAAGAAAAATTATACGTTAGTGTCTCTGATTTTTTGATTTGATATAAGGCGAAGAAATCGGGCAGTACTTTGGTAAAACTTTGCGAATAATCAGTCCCCAGCTGTCCGTTTGTCATTTGATAAGTATGCAGACTTACTCCCGGCGTAAATGTAAATTTACCGGTCAGGATTTTATAATGAAAGCCAACGAAAGCGTCATTAAACCTGTAATCAACATCATTATTATTCTCCGGATTATTCAGGTCATTTCGGTCTCCGTTATCTAACATTTGAAAAATATGAGTGTTGAAGTTCTGATAAGAATAGGTATTCCCTAAGGTAATATTGAAATTACTTTTTGGCGTTACCATATAATAGTAATCCAGTTTGGCATCGAGTTTATTGGTTTTTACAAAACGATTCTGGTTATAATCGTTTCTTGACTGCGCAGGATCTGTAATATATCCTGACAAAGCAAAAGGAAGTGTCTGCAGGCTGGCATTATAAAATGGATTTTCGTCCTGATATAAATGCTGCATTTCAAAAGCAAATATATTTTTAGCACTCTGTGTATAATACAAGCTCAAATTTTGATTGACAGAAGTCGGATCTTGTTTTTTGGTTGTATAAATAGTTTCAGGCGTAACAACATTCTGCACAATTTGTTCTCTAAACAAATCGGAGTATTCTTCCTGTTTGGTCAATTTGGTTAAGACATCATAATCAAACTGAAATTTGTCGCTTGGCTTATAGGTTGAACTTAATTTAAAAAGTCCTAAGTTATTTTTCTGACTGGTATTTTCATCCCGTTTCTGCTGATCTCCAGAATCTAAAATCGTGGTCTGAGATTTGGTTTCTAATTGAGTTTTTGAGGTTGAAAGAATTCCGAAACCGCTTAAATTCCACGCCTTATTAACGGAATAAGCAAAGTTGGTCGCCCCAAATTTGGTTTCAATTTCTTTGGCACGGTTATTCCTCAGAAGTGAAATCCCTAAATCATTAGAAGAAACATTAAAACTGCTTCCTCCTTTTTTCATAAGGTTTTTAAATCCACCTGTGAATTTAAAATAATCCTGTGCAGTCAGAGGCAGTTCTCCAATATTATTGAAATTGGTAATTAAATTGATACTGTATTTTGGACTGTAGTAAAATAGTTTCGGGTTTATGATATAGCGGCTGTCTAATTCTGCCACTCCAATTCCTGCCGTAACGTCTCCAAACCAGAAGTTCTTTTTACCTTCTTTCAGTTTAATATTCATCGCGACATTTTCCTGATCATTTTCCAGACCTTTTAACTGACTTACTTCGTTAAAGTTTCTTAGCACCTGAACTTTATCAATAGCATCGGCCGGGATATTTTTAACGCCCAGTTTGGTATCTCCGTCAAAGAAATCTTTTCCTTCCACCATTAGTTTGCTTACTTTTTTTCCTTCTACTTCAATTTCTCCATCGGCATTCACCTCAACACCCGGGAGTTTTTTCAATACATCTTCAAGCTTTTTTTCGGTACCGGATTTAAAAGAATCAGCATTGTAAACGATCGTATCTCCTTTGATAGAAACCGGCATTTCGCGTACAATTTCTACGCCTTCAAGTTCTATCCCTACACCATCCATAACAATGTTCTGACTCATGTTTTCAGCTTTCGTGGTAACCGCTATTTCTTTAGATTTCATTCCAAGATAACTTACCTTAACGGTATATGCGGTATTGGGTTTTAAGGTGAGCTGAAATTTTCCCTTGTCGTTGGTAATTCCATATGAATCCATTGCTTTTGTGGCATTGTTTACAGCCATAATATTGGCCATTTCCAACGGGTTTTTCTGTTCGTCCTGAATGAAACCGTCAAAACGAACACTTTGCGAAAAAGAAACAGAAGTAAGTAAAAAGGCGAAGAAAAGAAATGCTTTGTTCATTAAAAAATGCTTATAGTAAAAAATAGGATTAAGGAGTTTTTATCTTCCCATTGGCGGCGGACCTCCCGCACGTCCTCTGTTCATCTCTCTAAATTCTTCCATTTTTTTAATTACCGTCTCGTCATAATCTTTCTGCGAAATTACTTTCCCTTTTTTTGATGGTTTTATTTCGACTTTGTCTTTGGCATTCAAAACAATTTTAGAACATAAAATCGTAGTTTTTCCATCGTTAACTTCTAAAATCAGTCCAGGAAGTCCCCAGTAGTTTTCCGGTCCCTGATTTACCGGAATTTCCGGAGTGTACCAGGCGGTAACTACAATTTCTTTTGGCATTTCAAAATTATCTTCAAAGTTCGTTTTAGTTTCTCCGGAAGTCTTTTTAGCCTCTTCTTTTTTGTCGTCATTATTTCTTGGTCTGAAATTCCTGAAATCGGTTTTGCTTGCCTGTTTTACAGCGGTAGCCTTAAAACAGTTGTAACCTCCGATCTGCTTGGTCTCCTGTTCTAACTTCCAGTTTAATTTTGGCAGTGAATCGACAACCAGGAATTCTTTTCCCATAAATTCTTTATCTACAGTATAGGTTTTACTTTTTACATCTTTATAAAAAGTGCCGCCGCCTCCCATCATCGAATTCATCATAATCCGCATGCCCGCGTTCTGCTGTCCCGGAGTATCCAGTTTTTCTTCTTCTTTATAAATAGAAGCGGCTTTGTCAAAGTTTAAAATAAAAGTTTTTTCGAGCATTTGTTTCATACGCTCTTCCATATTTTTCTGCATTTCAGGTGTAATATCCCTGTTTCCTCTCATTCCTTCAAATTTAGGTGCCTGCGTTTTAGACTCATAAACCGCCATTCCCTGAAAATCTTTTTGAGCCTGTACCTGAGCAAAGGCAAATAGTAAAAATAAATATGATAGTTTTTTCATTTTTTTGTTTTTAAAAGGTAGTAAAGTAAAACTTACATTCAAATGTATTATTAATTTGAAGATATTAAAAGTTAAATATATCAATTCCAAAATGGTATCGACAAAATCGGCTCTTTCTAAGACTATTAAGTCCGGAAAAGGTTTAACTTCCAAAAACGGTCAAATCGTTGTTTTTTGAAGATTCTTTGCTGTCGTTTTTGTAATTTGGTCTTCCAAATTAGATCATTATGAGTCCGGCCATCCGTCAATTTTTATTAGTATTGTTTATTACAGGCTCTTTCTCTGTTTGTTTCGGGCAAAGCCAAAAGATAAAAACCTCCGTAATTTCAAAGCTCAATATGGATGCAGATGAATTTATTGGGTATGATTCGTTTGGGTATTCGTATCAGATAAAAAATAATGTTTTCAGCAAAATAAAAGGCAGTGAAATTTTTGAATATAAAAACGTTTCTTTAGGAAATATTACCAAAGCCGACATTCAGAATCCGCTTAAAATTGTATTGTTCTACGAAGACTTTAACAGTGTTGTGCTTTTAGACAATCAACTTAATAAAATTACCGAAATCAACTTTTCACAAAATACGGTTCCTATTGTAGTGAGCGCCATCGGAATGTCGGGACAAAACCAGCTTTGGATTTTTAATACTTTAAATCAGCAGATCGGACTTTTTGATTATCTTAAAAATGAATATAAAACCATTTCTGTTCCTTTAACGGAAGGTATAAAATATTACCAGACCGACTTTAATACTTTTTATTGGATTGATAAAAAAAACAATTGGTTTTCCTGTACTATTTTTGGAAAAATAACCCATTTGGGAAGTGTTCCTGATTTTGATAAAATAGAAATAATTTCTTCTCAAAAATACATTTTCAACAAGGCTAACTCATTGTATTTGAGAGAAAATACCAACATAGTTTCAGAAATCGAAATTTTAGAAAAAACGTTTGACAAATACTATTACAAAGACCAAATTTTATCTATTTTTACAAACAAACAAATTGTAAATTATAAAATCGTAACACCGTAATGCACATAGCAGTAGCAGGAAATATAGGCGCAGGAAAAACCACATTAACCAAATTACTCGCCAAACACTTTAAATGGGAACCGCATTATGAAGATGTGGTTGATAATCCTTATCTGGACGATTTTTACCACCAGATGGAAAGATGGTCATTTAATTTACAGATTTATTTCCTTAATAGCCGTTTTCGTCAGATTCAGCAGATTCGTGAAAGCGGTAAGAAAATCATTCAGGACAGAACTATCTATGAAGATGCCCATATCTTTGCTCCCAATTTATATGCCATGGGATTAATGACAAGCCGTGATTTTGAGAATTATACGTCTTTGTTTGAATTAATGGAATCTTTGGTAAAAGCACCTGACTTACTAATTTATTTAAGAAGTTCTATTCCTAATCTGGTAGGACAGATCCACAAACGCGGACGTGAATATGAAAACTCGATTTCTATAGACTATTTAAGCCGTCTGAATGAAAGATACGAAGCCTGGATTCAGACTTACACCAAAGGAAAATTATTAATTATTGATGTAGACAATATCAATTTTGTAGATAATCCTGAAGATCTGGGAGATATCATCAACCGGATTGATGCCGAATTGAACGGGTTGTTTTAAACACAGATTAAACGAATTTATACGATATGAAAAAGCCTCTAAAATAACTTTAGAGGCTTTTTTATTAAATATTTTTCTTACATTTGTATAAATTTCCCGTTTTGGGAAAAATAATTTATATTTGCCAGACTAAATATGAGAATAATAGCAAAAAGAACATTGCAGCATTTTTGGGAACGATACCCGAACTCAAAACAGCAGCTTTTAGCCTGGTATCAGGTTTTTGATAAAAACAATTTTGCCAATTCTAATGTTATTAAATCTTTTTTTGGTACTGCAGATTTTGTTGGCAGTAATAAGGTAATCTTCAATATCTGTGGAAATCATTATCGGCTAATTGTAAAAATTAATTATGAAACCCAAATTGTGTATGTTCTTTTTATTGGTACGCACAGTGAATACGATGATTTAAAAGACATTAAATATTTATAAGATGAATATAAACCCCATAAAAACGGAACAAGACTATACTTTAGCTTTAGAAAGAGTAAATTTTCTTTTTGATGCTAAACCTGACACAACTGAAGGAGATGAACTGGATATTTTGGTAACACTTATTGAAAAGTATGAAGAAATACATTATCCTATTCCGGAACCCGACCCTATTGAAGCCATTAAATTTATGATGGAACAGAATGGATTGACCGACGCTGATCTGGGAGTACTTTTAAATAGCCGGTCAAGAGTATCTGAATTGTTTAACAGAAAACGGGCTCTTACTATAAAACAGATTAGAATATTAACTGAAAAACTTCATATTCCCGCTTCAGTTTTAATAAAAGAATATGCTTTAGTTTCATAAAAAAAGCCTCTAAAGTTATTTTAATTTTAGAGGCTTTTTTATTTTTGAGATCCTAACAGGTTTTGGAAACCTGTTAGGATTATAATCTAATCTTTATTTAGCGGCTTCTACTTTTGCCAAAACTTCTTCTTCAGTACCTTCAAACACTTCGGTAGTTGTTTTACCGTTTTCAGTTTTGGTAACTGTTCCCGTGGTTTTTCCGTTTATATTTTTAACTTCAACACGAACTGATGCTGTTTCGGTATGAGCTTGTTTTCCATTTGTATCAAAATGAGCTAAACATTTTGCCGTTTCTTCTGCAGAACAGCCTTTTTCTTTACACATTTTAATACATTCTTCTTTTGTCATACCTGACATATCACCACATTTGGACAATCCTGAATGCATTTCGGTTTTAGCACAGCACGAAGCTTTACCTGCAATATCTGAAGATGCGTGCCCTTCACCTAAAATTGGCGCAATTACTAACCCAATCAAACAAGTCAGTTTAATTAAAATATTCATTGATGGCCCTGAAGTATCTTTAAACGGATCTCCTACGGTATCTCCGGTCACAGCGGCTTTATGAGCATCAGAACCTTTATAGGTCATTTCTCCATTGATCATAACTCCGGCTTCAAAAGACTTTTTAGCATTGTCCCAGGCACCTCCTGCATTGTTTTGAAACACAGCCCAAAGTACTCCGGACACAGTAACCCCTGCCATATAACCTCCTAACATTTCGGCAATTAACTGGTTGTTGTCAGCATAAACTAATTTCCCTATTAAAACGATTGCGATTGGAAAACCTATGGTTAAGATTCCTGGAAGCATCATTTCACGCAAAGCAGCCTTGGTTGAAATTTCAACACATTTTCCGTATTCCGGTTTTCCGGTTCCTTCCATAATACCCGCAATTTCCTTGAACTGGCGACGCACTTCATACACCATATCCATAGCTGCTTTTCCAACAGAATTCATAGCCAAAGCAGAGAAAACTACCGGAATCATTCCTCCCACAAATAACATGGCCAGAACCGGTGCTTTGAAAATATTAATTCCGTCAATTCCAGTAAAGGTTACATAAGCCGCAAATAAAGCCAGTGAAGTTAAGGCCGCTGAAGCAATTGCAAATCCTTTTCCGGTTGCTGCAGTTGTATTTCCTACTGAATCCAAAATATCGGTTCTGGTACGAACCTCTTTTGGTAATTCACTCATCTCAGCAATTCCTCCCGCATTATCAGAAATGGGTCCAAAAGCATCAATAGCTAACTGCATGGCTGTGGTGGCCATCATAGCAGAAGCAGCCAGAGCAACACCATAAAATCCCGCTAAAGCATAAGAAACCCAAATAGCCACAGCAAATAACAATACGGTTGGGAAAGTCGAAATCATTCCGGTTGCTAAACCAGCAATTACATTTGTCCCAGCTCCTGTAGATGATTTTTGAACAATAGCTAATACTGGTTTTGTCCCTAATCCTGTATAATATTCAGTTACAGATGAAATAGCTCCTCCTACCACTAATCCAACTAGGGTCGCATAAAAAACACGCATAGATGAAATAGCTTTTGATCCTTCTCCAAAGAAAGTCATCTGCATGGTTTCAGGAAGCATGTGCTGTACCAAAAAGAAACAAGCCACAGCCGTTAAAACAATCGAAACCCAGTTCCCTATGTTTAACGCTTTCTGTACCTGCGCTTCTTTGGCATTATCATCTGAAATTTTCACTAAAGTAGTTCCGATAATCGAAAACAAAATTCCGAAACCGGCAATAGCCATAGGCAGTAAAATAGGACCAATGCCGCCAAAAGCATCATTGATACTGCCTCCCATATCTTTTATCAAATAGTTTCCAAGAACCATGGCGGCCAGAACAGTCGCTACGTAAGATCCGAACAAATCGGCTCCCATACCGGCAACATCTCCAACATTATCACCAACGTTATCTGCTATTGTCGCAGGATTTCGAGGGTCATCTTCCGGGATTCCGGCTTCAACTTTTCCTACCAAATCAGCACCAACATCGGCTGCTTTCGTATAGATTCCGCCTCCAACTCTGGCAAATAAAGCGATTGATTCTGCTCCAAGTGAAAATCCTGCTAACGTTTCTAAAACAACAGTCATGGTATCAGTATCTTTCCATACACCATCTGAAAACAGATTAAAGAAAATTATAAAAAAGGCCGTTAAACCTAAAACGGCTAAACCGGCAACTCCTAAACCCATTACGGTTCCGCCTCCAAAAGAAACTTTTAAAGCCTGAGGCAGACTGGTACGGGCAGCCTGAGTAGTTCTAACGTTTGTTTTGGTTGCGATTTTCATTCCTATATTACCTGCATAAGCAGAAAATAAGGCCCCGAAAATAAATGCAATTACGATTAATAAATGTGTTTTTACACCCGGAATAAAAGTAATTCCCGCCAAAGCTAAACTGGCAATAATTACAAAAATGGTTAATAATTTATATTCGGCTTTTAAGAAGGCCAGGGCTCCCTCATAGATATAATCTGAAATCTCTTTCATCTTACCGTCTCCGGCATCTTGTTTTAATACCCAAGTCCTTTTTATTCCCATGAAAAGTAATCCTAAAACTGCCATGACAATTGGCAGGTAAATCATAAATGCATTCATAATATTGTAATGGTTTTGGTTAATAGTGAACAAACTAACTAAAACGAATTTAAACAAAAAAGCAATACTCCTGACGGAGTATTGCTTTTTTTATAAAATAGAAGTGCTAAAATTATTTAATGCTAAATAATCCTGCCGGTTTATTTTCAATATCATCAAAACGTTTGGTGCACTCAGCAATAATTGCATAAGCTTCGTTTACATCTCCCCAACCTTCCACATCTACTTTTTTGTGCTCAAGGTCTTTGTAAACCTGAAAGAAATGCTCAATTTCTTTTACTAAGTGAGGGTTGATATCAGAAAGATCTGTTAGTGAATTCCAGATTGGATCTGAAACAGGTACACAAATAATTTTTTCATCTGGTCCTTTGTCATCTGCCATGTGGAAAACCCCAATTGGTTTTACTTCCATAACACATCCTGGAAAAGTTGGTTCGTTTACTAAAACCAATACGTCAAGAGGATCACCGTCAAGGGCTAAAGTTTCCGGAATAAATCCGTAATCTGCAGGGTACATCATTGAAGAGAATAACATTCTGTCGAAACGCATTCTTTTGATTTCAAAATCGTACTCGTATTTATTTCTGCTTCCTCTTGGTATTTCGATTAATACATCGAAAGTCGTTAGTTTGTCTGCGGTCATTTTCGTTTTTTATAATTTCTAAATTTCGACTGCAAAAGTAACTAAAGAATACCTTTTTACAATAAAAAAAGTATATTAATCTATGTATTTATACATTAATTAATATACTTTTCTTTTTATATAACAGACAGTTAATATGTAATTTTTCTGTTTCGCTTCGTTAAGTAGTGATGCCAGAGTAAATAAGTGGCATATGACCGGTATGGACTCCATTGTTCAGCATGGATTTCCATCTCTTGTTTGTCGTGAATATCAAACAGTTCTTTAATAGTATTGATTACCGCAATATCACCAAGCGGAATCAAATCAGGCTCCTCAAGACAAAACATTAAATAAATATCAATAGTCCAGTTGCCGATACCTTTTAGTTTAATAAGTTCTTCTCTTACTTCTTTTGCTGTTTTAAAAGCCAGACCTTCTATATCCAGTTCCCTGCTCAGGACGGCTTCTGCCAAAATTTTAATGTACTTTGTTTTCTGACGGCTTACCCCCAGATTTCTAAACTCTTCTTCTGATAAAACTGCCATGCTTTGAGGGTCACAGGTAGTATAACTTTTTATTTTTAAAAATGTGGCTTTCGCCGAATCTATAGAAACCTGTTGTTCCAGAATTAACAAAACTAATGTCGCAAACCCCTGCGGACGTCTCGGAATTGGCGGCAGCCCGTATTTTTCTATTATTTCCTGAAATACCGGACTTTTGGATGAAAGAAAATCAATGGCTTCCTGCATGATGATGATTTTAAGTCTAATCCCAAAAATAAATAAAAAATTATCCCCTAAAGACGCTGAGTTTTTCTTTCACGCAGATTTTTTTAATCTTTAATACATCCGTTTAGATCTGTAAAATCTGACTGAAAGAAAATAAAAAAGCCACAAAGATTTAAAACCTCTGCGACTTTATAACTTTGAACCTTTACTGCTTTTAGAAATAAAAACCAAATGATCCTTTTATAGCAAACTTATTAGCATCCGGCATATCCAGATAATTTCCTCTCCAGGAGAAATCAAGTCGGAAAACTTTAAAGATATTCCCAATTCCTGCATTATATTCCCAATATACTTTTTCAGGAGCATTATACGGAAGCCCTGAAGCATTGATAGCACGATTGGCATCCGAAATAGTTCCGTGTACCGCCCTTACACCAATAAACTCTCTCCAGTTTAGTTTTCGCATAAACGGAATTCGGGCAAACAACCTTCCTCCAAAATCATGATTCCACTGCAGCGTTGTGTATTGATCCGTTACAAATTCATAGAAATTCAGGTTACTGAAGGTATTTTCAATGGTAAAATACGTCTGGTTCCCCGGAATAACGCTCATTAAGCCTAACGGAATAGTCCCGAATGTTTTTCCGGTTTCCAAAATAATATTTGTACGTCCCAAAGGCCCTATAATAATAGGCTGTTTGTAAAACACCTGAATTTTTTCGTAAGCAAAATCGCTATCCAGAACTCCTTTAAGACCATAACTGAAATTTACAAAGAAATGACTGAAAGGACTGTCCACTAAATCTCTTTCTACACCATAACCGATCGTTTTACGGTTTGGCATATACTCAAACTGAATATTGGCTTCTGACTGTTTTACATCGCTTTTTACAACTCCCATTGGGTTTGCGGCACTTGGCAGAGTGGTATAATAATCTAAACTAAAAGTTTTAGAAGCCGATTCTAATGTTCGATAGGAGAATCCTGCCGAAACGATAAAATTCTTTTTAGGCTCCATTTCCAGCGAAACATTGCTCAGATTAATATTCGTCAGCTTTCCGTTGCTTCCGGTTGTAAATAAAGCAGAAGAAGCAAAACTTCGTCCTAAAATATCATTTGTGGTGGTTAAACTGGCTCCAATCTGTTCGATATCCCGCCTGTTTCCTCCGGAAATAATAAGACGGTTTTTCTTGTCCAGCATCCATTTTCCCGAAACCCCGTATTTGAATTTATTATCGTCAAATCCGTATGCTGTATACACTTGTAATCGCCACGGATCGTTTGGACCGAAATAAGTTCTTCCTCCTACTCTCAAACGCAGACCTTCAACTTCGTTATAACCAAAAGTGGAATAAATGGGTCCGTAATCAAAATTCTTAAACTCAATATAACCGCTTCCTAAAATCGAGACGAGATTATACAGCTGCTTAAATCGCTTGACGGTCTGAAGTGTATCAAGCATCTTATAAATACCTGCTTCGTCTTTATTTAATTTTTCAAAACGATTTTCTTCCCAGAATTCAGGCGGACGGTCATAAACCGCATTGTCTATAAAATTGACTTCTTCTTTATAGAATTTTTCGGGTTTTTGAATGTTGAATTTATGATTACGATACAAAGTGGTTCGTTTTCCGTAAATCCCCTTTGATTTTTCTTTTTTATTCAAAGCAAAATCAGACATCATATAATCACGGGTCAAAAGAAAAACAGAATCATTTTCTACCTCAAACTCCTGTTCAATATAAATATCTTTTACCCAGTTAATATTGGCGCTTTTAGTTACACCCATATTAATTTTTTTGATGGCAAAAGTGGTATCATTTACCCAGAAATCCCCTTTAAACGTCAGTTCGTTTTTACGTCTTGGGTAAAAAACAATATTAAAACACCATTTTTTATCAATATAAGCACTGTCTTTCAGAACATAATTATACACGTCGATTCCGGTTCTTGAAAGCGGACTTGTAAAACTTTTATCAAAAAATTTAAGATGGTTATCGTAGATATTATAATCTGAATAAAGGTCTTTTACGAAAGACAAAATCTGCTGATTTCCGTTGAAACCAGACATTTTATTTCCAGTCAGGTTTTCTTTTACCTTCTTTATTTTATTGTCCCCGTAAACATCATAAACCGATTCGTTTATAAAAATAGGCAGATAGGTTTTTCCCGTAACATCAGAGGTATCCACATGGTTAAAAACAAACTCCATTCCCTTAAAGAGTTTACTTTTCATAAAAGCACTGTCAATCGTGTTCATGTCAAACTCGACTTTTTCATACTTCTGCATCTGATACTGGCTAAACTGGTAAAGTCCGTTTTTACGTTTTCTTTCCCATATTTTTCGCAGAATATCAAGTGCGGGATTATTTTTCTTTGATGTTTTTCCGGTATAAATAACGACTTCACTTAGAGCTTCAGGCTCACTTAAAACAATTTTAAAATTGTAATTCACTGCTTTCTCCAAAGGAACTTCCTTATCTGAAAATCCTGCTGATGAAACCAGTAAAGCGGTGTAAGTAGTTGGAGATTCTAAATAAAAACGTCCGTCTTCATTAGAAACAATCCCGGTATTTGAACCTTTAAATACAATATTGGCAAAAGGTATCGGCTGATTTGACTTGTCCAAAACAATTCCGCTCACTTTCGTTTGTGCAGTAGCAATTGTCGCAAATGCGAATACAAAAAATAGGCTGAGTAAAATTATTCTTTTCATTGTCCGGGCAAAAAAAAACTTCATCAATTAACTATGAATGATGAAGTTTTGTGAGTATTTTATATAGGTATTACTTGTATAATACTTTCTTAACTGCTTTTACTACATCACCTGCATTTGGCAGCCAGTCTTTCAATAATACTGGAGAATAAGGTGCAGGAGTATCTGCAGTTGTAATACGCTGAATTGGCGCATCAAGGAAATCGAATGCCTGTTCCTGAACGATATAAGAGATTTCAGAAGAAAGGCTGGCAACCGGCCAGGCTTCTTCAAGAATTACTAAACGGTTTGTTTTTTTAACCGATTTAAGGATTGCCTCTTTGTCCATTGGACGAACTGTTCTTAAATCGATAATCTCGCAAGAAATCCCTTCTTTTGCTAATTCATCAGCAGCGATAAAAGCTTCTTTGATAATTTTACCGAAAGAAACGATAGTTACATCTGTTCCTTCGCGTTTAACATCAGCAACACCTAACGGAATTGTATATTCTCCGTCCGGCACTTCACCTTTGTCTCCGTACATCTGCTCAGATTCCATAAAAATAACCGGATCGTTATCACGGATAGCTGATTTTAATAATCCTTTTGCATCGTAAGGAGTTGAAGGAACTACAACTTTAAGACCAGGAGTATTAGCAAACCAGTTTTCTAAAGCCTGAGAGTGAGTTGCTCCTAACTGACCAGCAGAAGCTGTTGGTCCGCGGAAAACGATAGGCACATTAAATTGTCCGCCCGTCATCTGACGCATTTTAGCTGCGTTATTTATAATCTGATCAATACCTACTAAACAGAAGTTGAATGTCATATATTCTACAATAGGACGGTTTCCGTTCATTGCAGAACCTACTGCAATTCCCGAAAAACCAAGCTCAGCAATTGGAGTATCGATTACTCTTTTCTCACCAAACTCAGCCAGCATTCCCTTTGAAGCTTTGTATGCTCCGTTGTATTCTGCAACTTCTTCTCCCATTAAATATATGGATTCATCGCGGCGCATTTCTTCGCTCATTGCTTCACAAATGGCCTCTCTAAATTGTATTGTTCTCATATTTTTTATTGTATGTTGAATTTTCTGAAGAGCAAAAATAAATATTTTAAATAACTTAAAGGCATAATTTGAATTTAAAATCTCACCAACCTCCTTTCGTTTTCAGGTTTTAACTTTTTTAGGTTTATTGTGACATTTACGAAATCGATATAACAGATGTATTCCTTACACTTAATCGCCCAAAACAGCTTTTTTAGACAAACTGCAGTTTATTTGTTTAATTCCTGTTTTCTTCCAAAATTCTTTGATCAAAACGATAAAAGGTAAAAATTAGTATATCACTTCACAAAATTCGATCGTATGCTTTTCCTAAAACGCTGAAAAATCCCTAACAATCAGCGTAAAACGATACATTTTTATTTTTACAAACCAATGAAAACTACAGTAAACCGAACAATCTTCGAAAACGTAATAGTTTTTAAAAAATATTATGCATGCATAGTATAATTATTCCAAATTAAATTCTAAATTTGTAAAAGCATATTATAAATTCAAAATATATACTTATGAAAATACTAGTTTGCATCAGCCATGTGCCTGATACTACTTCAAAAATTAACTTTACCAATAGTGACTCAGAATTTGACACTAACGGAGTACAATATGTAATTAACCCTAACGACGAATTCGGACTTACACGTGCCATCTGGTTCCAGGAGCAGCAAGGTGCAAATGTAACAGTGGTAAACGTTGGAGGCCCGGATACTGAACCAACTTTGCGTAAAGCCCTGGCAATTGGTGCCAACGAAGCAATTCGTATAAATGCCAATCCAACCGACGGATTTTTTGTAGCAAAACAATTAGCAGAAGTAATTAAAAACGGAGGTTACGATTTAGTAATCGCCGGAAAAGAATCTCTGGATTATAACGGAGGAATGGTTCCTGGAATGATTGCCGGAATCTTAGGCTCTAACTTTTTAAACTCCTGTACAAGTTTAACTGTTGACGGGAACAACGTAAAAGCAGTTCGCGAAATCGACGGTGGAAAAGAAACTGTAAATACTACTCTGCCTTTAATTATTGGTGCTCAAAAAGGTCTTGTTGAAGAAAAAGACCTTCGTATTCCAAACATGAGAGGAATCATGACTGCAAGAACTAAGGCTTTAACTATTCTTGAGCCAGTCGATGCTCCAGTAAACACAAAAGCGGTGAAATTTGAAAAACCAGCTCCAAAATCAGCTGTAAAATTGGTTTCTGCTGATAATTTAGATGAGTTAATCAATTTATTACACAACGAAGCGAAGGTAATCTAGTATTCAGTTATCAGTTTTTAGTGTTCAGTACTATCTGAATCTAAATATTTTAATAATCCATTTTTTAGTTTTCAGTTTAATCTGAAATCTAAAATCTAAAATCTAAAATTGTTATGTCTATATTAATATATGCAGAATCTGCAGAAGGAAAATTTAAAAAAGTTGCTTTCGAATTAGCTTCTTACGCTAAGAAAGTCGCAGAATCATTAGGAACAACTGTTACAGCTTTGACTGTAAACATCAACGATGTAAGCGAATTAGGAAAATACGGAGTTGATAAGGTCCTAAAAGTAAGCAATGATAAACTGGCCGGTTTTACAGCTAAAGCTTACGCCGATGTAATCAAACAAGCAGCTGAAAAAGAAGGCACAAAAGTAGTTTTACTTTCTTCTACTACAGATAGTATTTATCTCTCACCACTTGTTGCAGTAGCCTTAGAAGCCGGTTTCGCTTCAAACGTAGTGGGACTGCCGGTAAGCACTTCTCCATTTCAGGTAAAAAGAAATGCTTTTTCAAACAAAGCTTTCAATATTACAGAAATCAGCACTGATGTAAAAGTTTTAGGATTAGCAAAAAACTCTTATGGTCTTTTTGAAAGTAACGGAGCTGCTGCTGCCGAAGATTTCAGTCCATCGATTGGAGAAGATGATTTTGGGGTTAAAGTAGAATCTGTTGAAAAAGTAAGCGGAAAAGTTTCTATCGCAGATGCAGATATTGTAGTTTCTGGAGGACGCGGCCTTAAAGGTCCTGAAAATTGGGGATTAATTGAAGATCTTGCCGCCGTTTTAGGTGCTGCAACTGCCTGCTCTAAACCCGTTTCGGATTTAGGATGGAGACCTCACAGTGAACACGTTGGACAAACAGGAAAACCCGTTGCAACAAACTTATACATTGCAGTAGGTATTTCCGGAGCGATCCAGCATATTGCGGGTATTAACTCATCTAAAGTAAAAGTAGTAATCAATAACGATCCGGAAGCTCCTTTCTTTAAAGTGGCTGACTACGGAATTGTTGGAGATGCCTTCGAAATTGTACCTAAACTTACAGAGAAATTAAAAGCTTTTAAAGCTCAGCATTCTTAATTCAGGAATTCTCTTAAAAAAATATTGCTGCCTAAAAACAAGATGTTGTATCTTTGTTTATAGGCAGCTTTTTTGTTCGATATTTTTTGATTAAAATTGCAGCTTTATTTTCTAATCAAAAAAAGCAACAAAATGAGGCACTAAGTGCCTTTTTTACAAACATATATGAGTCTAGTAAAATTATCCATAAAAGGAATTTCATACAGTCAAACTCAAAATGGCGCTTATGCCCTGATTTTGAACGAGGTTGACGGCGAAAGAAAACTACCTATCGTTATTGGAGCTTTTGAAGCCCAGTCGATCGCTATTGCCTTAGAAAAAGAAATAAAACCACCTCGTCCGTTAACACACGATTTATTCAAAAACTTTGCCGAAAGGTTTGACATTGTTGTCAAACAAGTTATTATACATAAACTTGTGGATGGTGTTTTTTATTCCAGTTTAATCTGCGAAAGAGATAAAATCGAGGAAATTATCGACGCCAGGACTTCTGATGCTATTGCACTGGCACTTCGTTTCAATGCACCAATTTTTACTTATAAAAACATCCTTGACAAAGCAGGTATCTACTTAAAATCAAATACAGCCGATTCTGATCAGGGATCTCAGGAAATTGACGATGTGCTTTCTAATCCTGAAACTTTTGGACATGAAGAGGAAACCAACCAATCCGGCGAAGTATACGCCAAACACAGTCTTCAGGAACTAAACGAACTTTTAGATCAGGCTGTTTCACAGGAAGACTATGAAAAAGCAGCTAAAATCAGAGACGAAATCTCCAGAAGATAAATACATGTTTAATCGTTGAACCGTTTATTTGTTAAGTCGATTAAACGGTTAAACAATTAACCGAATAAACAAAACATGAAACAATACTTAGATTTAGTAAAACACGTTTTAGAAAACGGCAATCAAAAAGGAGACCGTACCGGAACCGGAACCAAAAGCGTTTTTGGCTACCAAATGCGTTTTGATTTGAGTGAAGGTTTCCCGATGGTTACCACCAAAAAACTGCACTTAAAATCGATTATTTACGAATTGCTCTGGTTTTTAAAAGGCGATACAAACATAAAATACCTTCAGGAAAACGGTGTAAAAATCTGGGATGAATGGGCTGATTCTAATGGTGACCTTGGTCCTGTTTACGGACATCAGTGGCGTAACTGGAACAGTGAAGAAATTGATCAGATTTCGGAATTAATAACAGAACTAAAAACAAATCCAAACAGCCGCAGAATGCTGGTTTCTGCCTGGAATCCTTCTGTTTTACCGGATACCAAAAAATCATTTGAAGAAAATGTAGCCAATAATAAAGCGGCACTACCTCCATGCCATGCGTTTTTCCAGTTCTATGTTGCAGCACCTGATACTGAAAAAGGAGAAACAAAAGGAAAACTATCCTGCCAGTTATATCAGAGAAGTGCTGACATCTTTTTAGGAGTTCCTTTCAATATTGCCTCTTATGCCTTATTAACCATGATGATTGCTCAGGTTTGCGATTTGGAGCCAGGTGAGTTTATACACACTTTTGGTGATGCCCATATTTACAACAACCATTTTGAACAATTGGAACTGCAATTAACACGTGAGCCAAAACCATTACCAAAAATGATTTTAAATCCGGAGATTAAAAACATTTTTGATTTTGATTATGACGATTTCACTTTAACAGACTACGATCCGCATCCTGCTATAAAAGGAAGTGTTGCCGTATAATTATAAAAAAATCCGTTGGGAATTTCCAGCGGATTTTTTTATACAACTAAAACACCATTTTCACTTCCGGCGTAATCATTCCATTTGTAAAAATCCGCTTCAGGATCATTTACATAAGTACCGTCGATTACATACTTGAATTCGTAAATGGCATCTTTTACCAAATCGTAAGTAGCCTTAAAAGTACCGTTTTTCAACTTACTTAAAACTCCTTCTGCCGGGTCCCAGTTGTTAAAATCACCAACGACTGCTGCCGAATCAGCATCTTTGGCATCTATAGAAAAGGTAACTTTACAAACCGGCTTCGTTTTGACAAATTGTTTTTTCAAAGACATAACTATTTAGTTTTTAGATTTATATCTTCTAAATTAAGTAAATTCCGTCAAACATTAGCTACACCCCTAACCGATTTACGATAATACCAAAAACGATATACTTTTTTAATTGTATCCATAATTTAAAGTCACTAAAATTTTGTTTTTCAAACTCATAAACCATTTTAAAACAAATATTCTACAGCCGGAATATTGTCTTTCAAAAATAAATTTTAACTTTATAATCTCATTTTTATCTTATGGAAAAAGAAGTACACGAACAATACGAGTATGCCCGAAGACGATTAAGACAAAAAAATGTCTTATATTTTCATTTTGTTCTTTTCCTCTTAGGGAGTTTATTTTTATTTATTGCCAATACGTTTTTCGGTTTTGGCAAAGGAACAAATCAAAACTGGTGTATCTGGGGTATTACCATCTGGCTTTTTATTTTTATTTTACATTTCATAAAAGTATACATAACAGACCGTTTTATGAATAAAAAATGGGAAAGAGAACAAATTGACCGTCTGGTTGCTTTACAGCAAAAAAGGATCAGTCAATTAGAATCAAAAATCAACGAAGACTCCGAGAATAAAATTTAGTACGCATAACATGATTATAATGATTGCGGCTGTTGCCGAAAACAATGCCCTTGGCAAAAACAATGAATTAGTCTGGCACCTTCCAAATGATTTCAAAAGATTTAAATCACTTACGACTAATCATCATATTATTATGGGGAGAAAAACTTTTGAAAGTTTCCCAAAACCCCTGCCAAACAGAACCCATATCGTCATAACCCGTCAGACAGATTATAGTCCGGAAGGCTGTATTGTGACTGACAGTATGGAAAAAGCCATTGCTTTATGCCCGGAAAATGAAGATGTGTATATAATTGGCGGAGGAGAAATCTATACCCTGGGCATGTCTTATGCTGATATAATCGAAATCACCAAAGTGCATCATACTTTTGAGGCTGATGCTTTCTTTCCAAAAATAAATAAAAGTGAATGGCAGCTGGTAGAAACAGAAGAAAATCTTAAAGACGACAAACATCTTTACGATTACACTTACGAAACTTACATCCGTAAATAAAAAAACATCCTCTTTTAAGGGAGGATGCTTTTTAAAAAACGATTGATTAAATTGACTCTTTCAAGAAAATAGTTTTTGTAAAAAAAAATCACAAATGTTGAGAACATTTGAAATAACTGAATAACATTTAATGTTAATTGAGACGAATCTCAAAGAGCCTTTAATAACAAATACCACTAAGATATTAAAGGCAAGAAAATTAAAATTTCCAAAAACAAATTTAATCCTAAGAACGTATTTCGCACTTTTAAAAATAGTATTCCCCCAAGAACAACACTTTTAAAACTACTAACTTGAACAGATGCGTACCAGCGCAAAAAAAATACCCATCTGATTAAGTCAAAATGATTTATCAATCATTTAAATTTTCATCATTTTTACTTCAACAAAGTTGTGCATAAAACCCTCATTACGCAATACCCACTTTTGGTGATGCCGGAAAAAGTTTCAGTGAATCAGTTTTACTCCTTGTTGTAAAACATTTATTTCACATTTTAAAAAACTCAATTACAGTTAACCTAGATTGTTTATATTTGCGTAAATTATAATAATGTCTGAAAAAATAACCCCATATAAAGATTCTTCTTTAGGTAAAAAAGAACAGGTTACCCAAATGTTTGATAACATTTCCGGGAACTACGATAACTTAAATCGTGTAATTTCATTTGGTATTGATACGAAATGGAGAAAAAAAGTATTAAAAATAGTTTCAGACTCTAAGCCCAAAATCATTCTTGATATTGCTACCGGAACAGGTGATTTAGCTATTTTAATGGCTCAGACGAAAGCAGAAAAAATTATTGGTCTTGATATCTCTGCCGGAATGCTGGAAGTTGGAAAAAGAAAAATAGAAGAAAAAAAACTGTCTTCTGTCATTGATTTAGTTCTGGGCGATTCTGAGAACATTCCTTTTGAGGATAATTATTTTGATGCCATAACAGTAGGTTTTGGAGTTCGCAATTTTGAAAATCTTGAAAAAGGTTTCGGCGAAATTTTACGTGTTTTAAAACCAAATGGCGTGTTTGTGATTCTGGAAACTTCTGTTCCGGATAAAACACCTTATAAACAAGGATATAAATTTTACACCAAAAATATACTTCCGGTTATTGGAAAGTTGTTTTCTAAAGACAATTCAGCTTACGGATATCTGTCTGAATCGGCCGCTGCATTTCCTTATGGAGAAGCCTTAAACAATATTTTAAGAAAAACCGGGTTTATAGATGTTGTAGCCATGCCGCAGACTTTTGGTGTTGCAACCATTTATTCAGCATCTAAAAAATAGTATGAAAAAAACTGTAATCTTAATTTTACTGGTCTTAACCACAAAAGGATATTCGCAATTTGCTAAAAGTATGTTTAGCAAAGACCCTATTATTAACCTTGAAAACTGGCAGAAACAGCGCGTTTATTTTGGTTATTATTTAGGTTTTAACAGTTTCGACTTTAAATTTGATTACAAAGCTCCTGTTCAGCAGGATATTCAGGTAAAAAAAACAACCGGTTTTAATGTGGGTGTTGTTGCCGATTTAAGACTTCAGGAATATATCAACCTGCGTTTTGAACCTGGCTTATATTATACAAAAAGAGACCTGTATTATCCTGAATTATATGATTTTGGAGAGAGTTCTTATTTAAGAGAAGTAAACAGTACCTATATTCATTTTCCGTTATTGCTGAAATTTTCGTCATTACGTACCGGAAATATCCGTCCTTATTTAGTTGGCGGAATGTCTACAACACTAAATTTATCCAGTAATTCAAAATCTCAGGATGACAACCACGAAAACAAGTTTAGGGTAAAACAATGGACTGCCGCTTATGAAGTAGGTTTTGGAATTGATTTTTTTACAGAATACTTTATTTTCTCTCCTTCGGTTAGGGGAATGTTTGGTATAACCGATGAATTAATTCGCGACAAGCCGGGACAGCCAAGTCCATGGACAGACAACATCGATTCAATGAAATCGAGAGCGATTTTAATAAATTTCACATTTCATTAAAACAAAATCTTAACTATTTCGTTTAAATTCACTAAGAATAATTGCTGTTGCTGTAGCTACATTTAAACTTTCGGTTTTTTGCAGCTCTCCAAATCTTGGAATTGTGAGTCGGCTGGTTACTATTTTTTCAATTTCTTCTGAAATACCATTGGCTTCATTACCCATAACGATGATGCCTTCCTGCGGCAGATTAGACTGATAAATAGTATCCCCATCCATAAATGTTCCAAAAACAGGAAGTTCTGTCTGAGTGATAAAAGTTTTCAGATCAACATAATTCACGTTTACCCTGGCAATAGACCCCATTGTAGCCTGTACTACTTTTGGATTATAAATGTCGACTGTTTCTTTTGAACAAACCAGCTGTTTGATTCCAAACCAGTCACACAGACGCATTATGGTCCCCAAGTTTCCGGGATCACGAATATCGTCTAAAGCCAGAATCAGACCCGAATTAAGAATCCTGCTTTCTTTTGGCATTTTAAAAACTGCAAGACAGGTATTTGGAGTCGCTAAAGCACTTATTTTTTTAAGTTCCTGTTCATTAATAAGAGTACGTTTTGAAGACTGAACTTCTTCAAAATCATTAATCGTGGTGTATAAATGCTCTAATTCGAAATTGGATTGCAATAATTCCTGAATTACTTTTACACCTTCGGCAAAAAATAACTGATTTGCAAAACGATTCTTTTTTTGATGTAAACCCGATATAAGCTTTATTTGGTTTTTACTAACCATAAAATAATGTACTTTTGAATTAAATATTTAAAAACACTTGAAAAATAATTCCACAAAAATAACAGCATTTCTTCTAATGGCAATACTTATTTGCGCTTGTAATGCTGTAAAAAGAGTTCCTGATGGAAAAAACCTTCTTGTAAAAAATAATATTCTTGTAAACGGAAAATCAACAAATGACGAAAATGCGATAAACCAGCTGTACCAAAAACCAAATGGTAAACTATTGGGCTATAAGCTGCGTTTAAACCTTTACAATCTGGCCAATTTAAATCCGGACTCCACTTATCAGGCCAAATTCAAAAATAATCCGGGTTTATATGAGCGTCAGTCCAAATTTTTATCAGCCAAACAAGTAGACCGCCTTGGACAGTCTTTTTTATATAAAGGAATTCACGAATTTTTAAAAAATACCGGAGAACCTCCTGTTATTATTGATACTGCCAGAACAAAAAAATCTTTACAGCGATTACGTTTTTATTATTTCAACAATGGTTACTTTAATGTTTCTACAGCTTACACCATTGACAGCATCGCCAGAAAAAAAGCCCGAATCAATTACAACATCACAACAGGCCCAGCCTTTATTTTAGACACTATTAAATCTAAAATATTAACTCCTGCCCTGGATTCGCTATATAAAACCAATACCGAGCCTTCCTTTTTAAAATCCGGAAACCAATACAAAACCACTGATTTGGAGGAAGAAAAAAACAGAATCACCACCTATTACAGAAATCATGGTGCCTATTTTTTTCAGCCCACTTATGTAACGTTTGATATTGATACTATTGGTAAAAAAAATAAAGCCGATATTACTTTAGTAATCAACAACAACACCATACAGGAAAGAGATTCAAGCAGAACTGAGCCTTTTAAGCTTTACACCATAAGTGATGTTAACATCTATACCGATTATTCGCCTGCCAATGCCAAAAGTCAGATTAACGACAGTATAACGTACAACAACTTTAATTTATACAGCTACAAAAAACTAAAGTATAAACCGCGAGCTATTACAGACGCTATTTTCATCACCAAAGGAAGCACTTTTTCTGACACAAGAACCACGCTTTCTTCACGGTATCTCAACAATCTTAAAATTTTCAATTATCCCTCCATACAATACGAAGTAGACAAACGTGACCCCGCACAACAGTCCTTAATTGCAAAAGTGTATTTAACACCCAGAAAAAAATACAGTTTTGGATACACATTAGACTTTACCCATTCCAATATTCAGGATTTTGGTATAGGAGCCAGCGTCTCCGAAACGATTCGAAATGTATTTAACAGAGCCGAAACACTTGAAATTTCGGCACGTGCCAATATTGGTTCGTCTAAAGACATGGCTAATCCAAACAATAACTTTTTTAATGTTTCAGAATACGGGGTAGATCTAAAACTGAACTTTCCAAGAATCCTGATGCCTTTTGGAACCGAAAAAATTATTCCGAAAAGAATGATCCCTTCTACCTCTGTAACAGCTGGTTTCTCAAAACAGCAGAATATAGGTTTGGACAAGGAGAACTTTACAGGGGGACTTTCGTACAACTGGTCGCCTAAAAGACACAATACGGTAAAATTCGATTTATTAAACGCACAATATGTTCGAAACCTAAATCCGAATAACTATTTTAACGTTTATAAATCTTCCTATAACGAACTAAACAGTATTGGTAAAGATTACAATACCAACACCAGTTATTTTGATAACGATACCGATAAAAACTTAACTATACCTGACGGAACTACTGGCTTTACGAATGATGTACTAAACGGCAGAACCGATTTAGCTCCGGGAGATCCTCAATATAAAGATGTAGAAAGTATTGAAGAAAGAAGGGTTCGTTTAACCGAAAACGATTTTATTCTGGCCAGCAGTTATACTTTTACCAAAACAACCAAAAAAGACCTGGCCGACAATACCTTTTACCAGTTTAAAACAAAAATTGAATCAGCCGGGACTTTATTAACCGCCATTTCGAGTATTGGAAATTTAACCAAAAATGCAAATGGTAATTATGAAATTTTCAATCTGGAATATGCTGAATATATTAAAGGAGAATTTGATTATATCAAACACTGGGATTTTGGAAAAGAAAAAGTACTCGCTGTAAGAAGCTTCTTTGGAATCGCTATTCCGTTTGGAAACTCCAATTACATTCCGTTCTCACGAAGTTATTATTCAGGAGGATCAAATGACAACCGTGCCTGGCAGCCTTATTCACTTGGACCGGGAAGTACAAATGCCTTAAACGATTTTAATGAAGCCAATATGAAAATAGCGGCGAGTATTGAATATCGTTTTAAAGTTTTTGGCGATGTTAAAGGAGCTATCTTTGCAGACGCCGGAAATATCTGGAATGTGCTCGATAATGTCATTGACAACAAAGCAAAATTCAACAACTTAAACGATTTAGATGAAATTGCCCTGGGCTCCGGATTTGGTTTACGTTACGATTTAAGCTTTTTTGTTATTCGTTTAGATTTAGGCTTTAAGACCTATAATCCGGCGCATGACAAAGGAGACCGATGGTTTAAAGAGTACAATTTTGGACACTCGGTTTTAAATTTTGGTATAAATTATCCATTCTAATGCTAATTAATTCTTATTTTTGCAACCTAAAAACTAAAAACAACTATAAAAAAAATTACAATGGCACACAATATTAAACCCGGAGTAGCTACAGGAGATCAAGTTCAGGAAATTTTCAACTATGCGAAAGAAAAAGGATTTGCTTTACCTGCAGTAAACGTTACAGGATCTAGTACAATCAACGGAGTTCTGGAAACTGCAGCAAAATTAAACGCGCCGGTTATCATTCAATTTTCTAACGGAGGAGCTCAATTCAACGCTGGAAAAGGATTATCAAATGCAGGTGAAAAAGCAGCAATCGCAGGAGGAATCGCGGGAGCAAAACACATTCACACTTTGGCAGAAGCCTATGGTGCAACTGTAATTTTACACACTGACCACTGTGCAAAAAAACTTTTACCTTGGATTGATGGTTTATTAGATGCTTCTGAGAAACATTTCGCAGAAACAGGAAAACCATTATTCAGTTCTCACATGATCGATTTGTCTGAGGAGCCAATCGAAGAAAACATCGAGATCTGCAAAGAATACTTAGCAAGAATGAGCAAAATGGGAATGACATTAGAAATCGAACTTGGTATTACAGGCGGTGAAGAAGATGGTGTTGACAACTCTGATGTAGACAGCTCAAAATTATATACTCAACCAGAAGAAGTAGCTTACGCTTACGAAGAATTATCTAAAGTGAGCCCTAAATTTACAATTGCTGCTGCTTTTGGAAACGTTCACGGTGTTTACAAACCAGGAAACGTAAAATTAACTCCAAAAATCTTAAAAAATTCTCAGGATTTCGTACAAAACAAATTCAACACAGGACACAACCCGGTTGATTTCGTTTTCCACGGAGGTTCAGGTTCTACACTTGAAGAAATCAGAGAAGGAATCAGCTACGGAGTTATCAAAATGAACATCGATACCGATTTACAATTTGCATACACTGAAGGAATCCGTGATTATATGGTTAAAAACCTTGACTATTTGAAATCACAAATTGGAAATCCAGAAGGTCCGGATGCTCCAAACAAAAAATACTACGATCCAAGAAGATGGGTTCGTGAAAGCGAAGTAACATTCAACGCAAGACTTGAACAAGCTTTTGCTGATTTAAATAACGTAAACACGTTATAAAAAAGTAATCAGTATACAGTTTTAAGTGTTCAGTTTGAATACTTAAAACTGAGTATGACTGAACACTGAAATTTTTATTACTGAACACTGAATACTAAAAGAAATGGCTTGGTTTAAAAGACAAGAAAAAGGGATTACAACCGCTACTGAAGACAAGATGGACGTTCCGAAAGGATTGTGGTACAAATCTCCTACTGGAAAAATTATTGATGCTGACGAATTAGCAAGAAATTTATTCGTTAGCCCTGAAGATGATTTTCACGTTCGAATTGGAAGCGCAACCTATTTTGAAATTTTATTCGACAACAACGAATTTGTTGAGTTAGATAAAAACATGACATCAAAAGATCCTCTGCACTTTGTTGATACAAAGAAATATGCAGACCGTTTGAAAGATGTAATGGAAAAAACTCATCTTAAAGACGCTGTACGTACGGGAGTAGGAAAATCTAAAGGAAGAGAACTTGTAATCTGCTGTATGGATTTCGCCTTTATTGGCGGATCTATGGGAGCTGTTGTAGGGGAAAAAATTGCAAGAGGTATTGATCATGCTATCCAAAACAAATTACCTTTTGTTATGATTTCTAAATCTGGCGGGGCTCGTATGATGGAAGCTGCTTATTCGTTAATGCAATTAGCAAAAACTTCTGTAAAACTGGCTCAGTTAGCTGAAGCTAAATTACCTTATATCTCTCTTTGTACAGATCCAACAACGGGTGGAACAACCGCATCTTACGCTATGTTAGGAGACATCAACATCTCTGAACCGGGCGCTTTGATTGGTTTCGCTGGTCCGCGTGTTGTTCGTGACACTACAGGAAAAGATTTACCAGAAGGTTTCCAAACTGCTGAGTTCTTATTAGAGCACGGTTTCTTAGACTTTATCACGCCTAGAAAAGAATTGAAAGATAAGATCAACTTATATATCGATTTGATTCAGAATAATGATATTAGAAAATAGTTTTTAAGACTGTTTCAAAACATAAAATCCCAAGAAGAAATTTCTTTTTGGGATTTTTTTTATTTTATACCATATAAGTTACAGAAACGCATCATCCTGCAAGGTTTCCAAAACCTTGCAGGTGTTTTGAAGATTGCAATAGATTAAGAAGTGTTGCGTTAAAAATTGAAACCTACAAGGTTTTGAAAACCTTGCAGGAAAGAGAACAAGACGTTTGTTTATTTTAAATAAAATACTTGTCTGAAAAATTGTATTTTTGTTTTACAATTATAGTTTTACCCCAAACAAACTATTAAAAAATGTATCGTACAAAAATTGATTTGTATTTTACTAAACCTAATTTTCATTAAAGTTTTATAAATATCTTTGAACTATGAGCACAGCAACTAAACAAAACCATATTGGACGAAAAATAAGCCGTATTCGCGAACTTAAAGATATGAAGCAGGAAGCCTTAGCTCAGGCTTTAGGAACAAATCAACAGTCAGTTTCGGCTATGGAAAACAGCGAAACCATAGACGACGCCAAACTTGCAGAAGTAGCAAAAGCTCTTGGAGTAAGTGTTGAAGCTATAAAAAACTTTACCGAAGAAAATATGATCAATTATTTCAACAATTTTTATGACAACAGCTGTAATGGAGCAAATGGAATGTTTCATGCAAATTATTGCAGCTTTAATCCATTAGACAAAGTAATTGAGCTTTATGAGCGTATGGTTCAGGCAGAAAAAGATAAAGTCGAATACTTAGAGAAATTATTAAAAGACAAATAGTTTTTCAAAAACATTTGAAATTATAAAAAACCTAAGAAGCAATTTTTTTTAGGTTTTTTATAATTGTAAAATACGTCGTTCCTCTGGAACTTGTCCGTCGTGTGGCATTATTTTCAACGCATTGAAATCCGCTGCTACAAAATAATTCATTCCTACGGAATTTTATTGACAGGTAATATCTGGTCTAAATCAACAAATAAATTGAGCTGCTGCCCATATTTTATCCCTGCGGTATTTATTTCACAAAAACAGATATTACACCTTATTACAAAAACTAAGGATCTCAGAGCCTTAGCATCTCCAAAAAAAACCTTTGTTCCTCTGCCCCTCTGAATCTTTGCAGCTAAAAAAACCTACATCCCTGTCCGGATCGCTTCAACCGGATCTAAATTTGCCGCTGAAATCGCCGGCAGGATTCCGGAAATCAATCCAATAAGTGCCGCCAAAGTGGTTCCTAACATTATATTTCCAAAACTTAAAACAAATTCAAAATCTAACGCTTTTGTTAAAATGAGCGCAATTCCCCATACCATCAGCAAACCTACAATTCCGCCAATTACAGAAAGAATTATGGCCTCAAATAAAAACTGAAATAATATAAACCGGTTTTTGGCACCCAGCGATTTTTGAATTCCAATCAGATTGGTTCGTTCTTTTACCGAAACGAACATAATATTGGCAATACCAAAACCACCCACTAAGAGAGAAAAAGCACTGATAACCCACCCTACTACATTCATCTGACCTAAAATTCCATCTATAAAATCAGTAAACCCGGAAAGTACATTAATAAAAAAATTATCCATCTCGCCCGCTTTCATGCCGCGGATTGCTCTTAGTTTTTGTGCTATTTCTGCTTTATAAGCATCCATATCTACCCCTTTTACCGGCTTTAAAACGATTACTGGCGTCATAGCATCACTGTCTCCATACATTCGTCGCAGAAAATTAGCCGGAAGATACACCGAAGTATCGTTACTATCTCCAAAAAAACCAGCTCCCTGTTTGGCAATAACACCAATTACGGTAAAGCGCTGGCCATACAAACGAATATTTTTACCAATTGGATCGCTTCCTCCAAAAAGTCCTTCAGCAACCTCATACCCCAGAACAATTACAGCGGTTCCGGAGTTCGATTCCGATTCATTATAAAATCTTCCTTTATCAAAGCTTAATCCGTCGATATCGACCATTTCAAATGATGAAGGCACAATATTTACATCGGCTACTGTTTTTGAATCGTACTTTAAAGTCTCACGATTTACAAAAAGCTGATATCCCACCTGATCAGTATCATTCATAGAATTTTTCAAACCTACATACTCATCGTATTTAACATTTGGAAACTGTTCTCTTTTCCACTGCGGAATTTCCGAAGGCCCGAAACAATATTTCATTAAATAAATCGTATTTTTATCTAAACTGCTCAAATCTTTAGAGATTTTTTTATCTAAAGAATCAACAGCCGCCAGAACAGCGATAATTGAAAAAATACCAATTGTAACGCCAAGAAGCGACAACAGAGTACGCAGTTTATTATTTCGAAGAGCATTTATGGCAAAGCTCAGACTTTCTTTTAATAATCGTAAATAAAGTAACATAAGTAGTATTTTTCAACAAAGTAAAATTCAATAATTTAAAAACAAAAACCTAATAAAAGTTAACTTACTCATCAGTAGTTTTTTTTAAGAGAATGTTACACTAAAATCTTTTAAAATAATATATAAAAAAACTACTTTTGCAGTCTGAAAATCATAACTACACAATGAGCACAACTAAAAAAATACAATCAGCGTTAATATCTGTTTTTTCGAAAGATGGATTGGAGCCAATCGTTAGAAAATTACACGAGCAAAACGTAACACTTTACTCAACCGGAGGAACTCAGGATTTCATTAAAAACCTTGGAATTCCGGTAGTTCCTGTTGAAGACATCACCTCTTTCCCTGAAATTCTTGGCGGAAGAGTAAAAACGTTACACCCGAAAATTTTTGGCGGGATTTTAAATCGTCAGGACAACGAGAGTGATGTTCAGCAAATGAAAGAATTTGACATTCCTCAAATTGATTTAGTAATTGTGGATTTGTATCCTTTTGAAAAAACAGTTGCTTCAGGAGCAGGCGAACAAGATATTATTGAAAAAATTGATATTGGCGGAATTTCATTAATTCGTGCTGGTGCAAAAAATTTCAAAGACACTGTAATTGTGGCTTCAGTTAACGAATACAGCTTACTTTTAGACATCATTACAGAACAAAACGGAAGTACAACTCTTGAAAACAGAAGATTATTTGCTTCAAAAGCGTTCCATGTTTCTTCTCATTACGATGGCGCTATTTTCAACTATTTCAATACAGATGAAACGATCTACAAAGAAAGTATAGCAGACGGACAAGTTTTAAGATACGGAGAAAACCCACACCAAAAAGGATTTTTCTTTGGAGATTTTGACGCTATGTTTAAAAAAGTTCACGGAAAAGAATTATCATACAACAACTTATTAGATGTTGATGCTGCAGTTAACTTAATTGCGGAGTTCAAAACTGACGGACCAACATTTGCCATTCTAAAACACAACAATGCCTGTGGTTTAGCATCCAGAAAAACAATCAGTGAGGCTTATTTAGCGGCTTTGGCCTGCGATCCTACTTCAGCGTTTGGAGGTGTTTTAATTTCAAACACTAAAATTGATGTAGAAACAGCACAGGAAATCAATAAGTTATTCTGCGAAGTAGTGATCGCTCCGGCTTATGATGATGAGGCTGTTACCATTTTACAAGAGAAGAAAAACAGAATTATTTTAGTTCAGAATGAAGTTGAATTACCATCCCGTCAGGTAAGAACTTGTCTTAATGGTTTGTTAATTCAGGACAGAAATAATATTACGGATAATAAAGAGCATTTAAAAACCGTTACCATTACAGAACCTACTGCTCAGGAGATCGAAGATTTAATCTTTGCTTCTAAAATCTGCAAGAATACAAAATCAAACACAATCGTATTCGCTAAGAACGGAACATTGATTTCATCCGGTACAGGTCAGACTTCAAGAGTCGACGCTTTAATTCAGGCTGTTGACAAAGCAAAAGCTTTTGGATTTGATTTAAACGGCGCTTCAATGGCAAGCGATGCGTTTTTCCCGTTTCCTGACTGTGTAGAATTAGCTAAAAAAGCAGGAATAACCGCTGTAATTCAGCCGGGAGGTTCAATAAAAGACGAATTAAGCATAAATTATTGCAATGAAAATAATCTTGCAATGGTATTTACAGGAACACGTCATTTTAAACATTAATTTGTTTAACTTTGTTCGATAAATAATTTTATAACATTTTAAACCCCTAAAAAACTTATGGGATTTTTTGATTTCATGACCGAGGATATTGCGATAGACCTTGGAACCGCAAACACTTTAATCATTCATAATGATAAAGTTGTTATTGATAGTCCGTCTATTGTAGCACGTGACAGAGTATCAGGCAAAATCATTGCTGTTGGTAAAGAAGCCAACATGATGCAAGGTAAAACGCATGAAAACATCAAGACCATAAGGCCGTTAAAAGATGGTGTAATTGCCGATTTTGATGCTTCGGAAAAAATGATCAATATGTTCATTAAAAGTATCCCTGCATTGAAAAAAAGAATGTTTACTCCTGCCCTGCGTATGGTAGTATGTATTCCTTCCGGTATTACTGAGGTGGAGATGAGAGCGGTAAAAGAATCTTGTGAAAGAGTAAACGGAAAAGAAGTTTACCTGATTCACGAGCCTATGGCAGCAGCAATTGGTATTGGAATCGATATCATGCAGCCAAAAGGAAATATGATTGTTGATATTGGAGGGGGTACAACAGAAATTGCCGTTATTGCATTAGGTGGTATTGTATGTGACAAATCTGTAAAAATTGCAGGTGACGTTTTCACCAATGACATTGTATATTACATGCGTACACAGCACAACCTTTTTGTTGGAGAAAGTACTGCTGAAAAAATTAAAATTCAAATTGGAGCGGCTATTGAAGATTTAGACGGGCCGCCAGAAGATATGTCGGTTCAGGGTAGAGACTTACTTACCGGTAAACCAAAACAGGTAGATGTTTCTTACCGTGAAATTGCAAAAGCTTTAGACAAATCGATTCAGCGTATTGAAGATGCTGTTATGGAGACATTATCGCAGACTCCTCCTGAATTAGCTGCCGATATTTACAATACCGGTATCTATTTAGCCGGTGGAGGATCTATGTTAAGAGGTCTTGACAAACGTATTTCTCAAAAAACAGATTTACCGGTTTATATTGCCGAAGATCCGTTAAGAGCAGTTGTTAGAGGAACCGGAATGGCCCTTAAAAACATCGCGAAATTTAAAAGCATCTTAATCAAGTAAGATCAAAAATAACAATCATTATACTTTTATTAAGGCCGGATTCTGTAATTTGGCCTTAATAAAATTTGAAACCTTAAAGCATATCCTGAAACAAAATAACCAGACAAGAAATGCAGCAAATTTTTAATTTCATTATAAGAAACAGTAATCGATTGCTGTTTTTGCTGCTTTTAGGTATTTCGTTGACGCTCACCATTCAATCACATTCCTACCACAGAAGCAGAATAATAAGCTCTGCCAATTTTTTAAGCGGTGGCGTTTACGAAAGAATCAACCACGTAAATGAGTACTTGAATTTAAGAGCAGAAAATGACGAGCTTGTACTTGAAAACGCAAGGTTAAAAAGTCTTTTATTTAATAAACAAGACACTACCAAAGCACCACTGCCGGACAGTATCAAAGGTGTTAAACCTGCTGATATTATCGTTTCAAAAGTAATTCACAACTCTTACAATACTCACGAAAACTACATCACCCTTAATTCAGGAAAAAATGAAGGTGTTAAGCAGGACATGGGGGTTATTAACAGTTTAGGAATTATTGGAGTTGTAGACAACACTTCTGCAAACTACTCTACCGTTGTGAGTATTTTGAATATGAAGTCCCACATTAACGCTAAAATCAAAAAATCAAATCATTTTGGTTCCTTAACCTGGGACGGAAAAAGTACCGGATTTGTTCAGCTGGAAGATGTTCCAAGACTAGCTTCTATCCGAAAAGGCGACACTATTGTTACCGGAGGACAATCGGTAATTTTCCCGGAAGGTATTAATATCGGAACAGTAGATGTGATATACAAAAAAGAAAACACCAGTTTTTATGTTATCAAGGTTAAGTTGTTTAACGACATGACGAATCTGGGACATGTATACATTATCAAAAGTAAAGACAGAGAAGAACTTATTAATTTAGAAAACAAAAGCAAAGAAAAAGATGAGTAGCGCTTTGTTGGTAAATATTTTTCGATTTATTATGCTGCTGGCAATTCAGGTGGTTATTTTTAACAACATGAATTTTTTAGGCTACATAAGTCCTTTTCCGTACATTTTGTTTATTATTTTATATCCGGTAAACAGCAACCGAACCGGATTAATAATTTCGAGTTTTTTACTTGGACTGGTCATGGATATGTTTTGTAATTCGGGAGGAATTCATGCTACGGCCTGTGTAATACTCTCCTACTACCGACCGTATATTTTTAAATTTTCGTTTGGATTGAGTTATGAATACCAGACCATTAAACTAAATGAATCTTTAACACCTGAGCGGTTCTCATTTATATTAGTATCTGTTCTGTTACATCATATTGTACTCTTTACACTGGAAGCTTTTCAGTTTAAGTTCATAATAGATGTTTTACTAAGGACACTCTTTAGTACCATTTTTACTATAATCACTTCAATTATAATAATCTATATTATTAAGCCCAATAAACGATGAGAAAAGTTCTGCTGCCCTCTTTAATTATTATTGCAGCATCTTTGCTAGTGATTCGGATATTTTATCTGCAGATTATTGACGATTCCTTTAAACTGAAATCAGAAAGTAATGCGATAAAAAAAGTTTATGACTATCCTGAAAGGGGCTACATCTATGATAGACACGGGAAACTTCTCGTTGCCAATCAGGCTTCTTATGATATCATGGTTATTCCAAGGGAGGTAAAAAAAGATTTAAACATTGCAGAATTCTGCGCACTTCTAAACATTACTCCTGAAGATTATCATAAGCGTATTGAAAAAGCAAAAGTATACAGTCCAAGACTTCCATCTGTGTTTTTATCGCAATTGAATAAGAATGAATTTGCTGCTTTTCAGGAGAAAATCAGAAAATATGATGGTTTTTATTTCCAAAAAAGATCTCTTCGTGATTATGAAGTAGATTATGGCGCCAATATTTTTGGTTCTATTACACAAGTAAATGAAGGCCAGATTGCAAAAAATCCTTACTATAACAGTGGAGATTTAATTGGAAGACAAGGTGTAGAAGAGAGTTATGAAGAAATATTGCGAGGTATTAAAGGCGTTAAATACATTCAAAAAGACAAATACAATAGAGAAATTGGCTCTTATAAAGAAGGGAAATATGATACGATTGCCGTTGCCGGAGAAGATATCACTTTAACGATTGATGCTGCACTTCAAAAATATGGCGAGGAATTAATGATCAACAAAAGAGGTGGAATCGTTGCGATTGAACCAAAAACAGGCGAAATTTTAGCACTTGTTACCGCTCCATCTTACGATCCCGGAATTTTAGTAGGAAGACAAAGATCTAAAAACTATACGCTGTTATATAATGATTCTATCGCAAAACCATTGTATGATAGAGGTCTTTTAGCAGAGTATCCTCCTGGTTCTCCATTTAAAATTTTAACCGGTCTGGTTGCACTTCAGGAAGGAGTTGTAAACGAACAAACCACTTTTATGTGCCATCATGGTTTTAGTTATGGCGGAGGCCGTTTCATGAAATGTCACGGTTTTGGGCCACATCAACTGCATAACGGAATTTACAATTCCTGTAACACTTATTTCGGACAAGCCTATATGTTAACTATTAACAAATATAAAGATCCTGGACAAGCTGTTGATGTTTGGAGCAGTCATGTGAAAAGTTTCGGTTTAGGACAGTTTATGGGATATGATTTACCAACCGGAAAAAGAGGAAACATTCCAACTTCTAAAACTTATAAAAGAATTTATCCTAACGGAGGATGGAGAAGCTCGACCATTGTATCTAACGCAATTGGACAGGGTGAAGTCTTAATGACTCCTATTCAGCTGGCCAATATGATGGCCACTGTTGCCAATCAAGGGTATTATTACACCCCTCATATTATCAAGAAAATTGAGGACGAAAAAATTGATGCTAAGTTTACAACAAAACACGTAACTACTATTGATCAGAAATATTTCCCACCAGTTATCAGCGGATTATTTGATGTATATAACAAAGGTACAGCTTATGCTCTTAGAGTAAACGGAATTGATATTTGCGGTAAAACAGGTACTGCCGAAAACTTTGCCAAAATTAATGGCAAAAGAACACAACTTAAAGACCACTCTATTTTCGTCGCTTTCGCACCAAAAGACAATCCCAAAATTGCAATTGCAATTATGATTGAAAATGGAGGTTTTGGAGCAACAGTTGCAGGTCCGATTGCGAGTTTAATGATCGAGAAATATCTAAGAAACAAAATCACAAGAACAGACTTAGAAACAAGAGTACTAAACAAGAGTTTAGTTGCTGAATATGCGAAACTAGGCGGAATAAATGAAGCAAGCAAAATCGAATCAGTACCAAAAGATTCTGTTTTACAGGCAAAAATCATAAAACCAAAAATACCCGTTCCCGTTACAGCGGCACCAAAAACTGAAGTTAAAAAAACAGCGGTAGACACTACTAAAAAAAACTAACAAAGATTATTTCAAATGAAAAATCAAAGTGTAAAAAATAATATAGACTGGATAAGTGTCTTTATCTACATTGCGCTGGTAGTATTAGGGTGGCTGAATATTTACTCATCATCGTTATTATCCACTGATGGAACGTATCAAAAACAATTAATCTTTATTGGATGCACCATTCCGTTAATTTTTGTTGTGCTTTTTGTTGACGGAAAGTTTTATGAAAAATACGCCAGTATAATTTTTGTCGCCGCATTACTGTCTCTGGCAGGTTTGTTTTTATTTGGAAAAACCATTGCCGGCCAGCGATGCTGGTATGCCATTGGAAGTTTTACATTACAGCCTTCGGAATTTGCAAAGGCAGCTACCTCATTAGCACTGGCGAAATATTTAAGTGACACACAAATTAACCTAAAAGAAACCAACAGGCAGTTACAGGCTCTTGCCATCGTATTTCTTCCGGTAATGCTTATTTTACCACAGCCCGATCCCGGAAGCGCCTTAATTTACAGCGTTTTTATTCTCGTTTTATTTAGAGAAGGACTTCCTTCGTGGTATGTCTGGACCGGCTTCATCACCATTTTATTATTTGTACTAACACTGGTCTTAGAGCCTTATGTGGTTATTTTAATTTCATTAGGGGTGCTGATGATCATACATTTTAAAGGAAGAGCAGTTGACCGAAATATCATCTTAAGTGCTATTTTACTGGTTCTTATTTCTGGTTTTGTATTTTCAGTAGATTATGTATTCGACAATGTTTTCAAGCAGCACCACAGAGACCGTTTTAATATTCTTTTAGGAAAAACGGTCGATATGAAAGGTATTGGCTATAACACGAATCAATCTGAAATTGCTATCGGATCCGGAGGATGGGTTGGAAAAGGATTTCTGGAAGGAACACAAACCAAAGGAGGATTCGTTCCTGAACAGCATACCGATTATATTTTTACAACCGTTGGTGAAGAATGGGGATTTGCAGGCTCTCTGGTTGTTATTCTACTCTTTACCGGGTTGTTCTTAAGAGTCATTTATTTAGCCGAAAGACAAAAGACTAAATTCAGCAGGGTTTACGGCTATTGCGTTGCAGGAATTCTCTTTATTCACTTCTTTGTAAATATCGCCATGGTTATTGGTATATTTCCAACAATTGGAGTTCCTCTGCCTTTCTTTTCTTACGGAGGCTCAGGATTATGGGGATTCACTATTTTATTGTTTATCTTCTTAAAAATGGATGCCAATAAGGTAAACGAATGGTAAGAAGGGAATATTAAAAAAATTGAAATTCCAAAATCCAAATTCAAACTTTATTATCGATTATAATCAGAAGTTAATCTTTAGCACATTGCAGTTTAATTCCTCTGTCATTATAAAAAAAGTCCGAAGTTTATTAAATACTTCGGACTTTTTTATTTTATATCTTTTAAATTTTATATCTGTTCGTGTGGTCTCTTTTTTAAAAGCTTTAATAAAACCGGGAATGTAGAAATGATAATGATAATAATGATAATGTATTCAATATGTTCTTTCAAATCGATTCCTTTCTGCAAGAAAACCCCATAAAGGTAATGTCCGGCAAAGATTAGAATAAACGACCATAAAAAAGAACTTAAAATATTATAGAACATAAATTTCTTTTTATCCATAGAAACTATTCCTGCAATAATCGGAGCAAATGTTCTGAAGATTGGAAGGAAACGGGCATAGATAATAGCTTTACCTCCATATTTTTCGAAGAAATCTTTAGACTGTAAAAGGTATTTTTTCTTAAACCAGAAAGTATCTTCTTTTTTAAACAAATAATAACCGCTTTTTGCCCCAAACCAATATCCGGTCATATTTCCTAAAACCCCCATAATGGCAACGGCCGTAGAAAGCAGAAACACATTTATAAAATCACCCGGAATATAAACTACATTTTGAATCAGATCGCGGCTGTAAATACCTGCTAGAAAAAGCAAACTGTCTCCCGGCAGAAAAAAACCTGCGAAAAGTCCTGTTTCTGCAAAAACAATAAACAGAACAATAAACAACCCAATTTCAAAACCTCCGATACTTAAAGTTATATAAAATTCAGGGTTTATTAACTGAGTCCAATCAAAATTAGTCATAAATGAATTTGGTTATATTTATAAGTTGGTGAAATTAACAATAATTTGCCTTAACCACAATTAAATGGAATATTTTAAAGATAAATTAACTAATTGAAAAAGCCCGGATAACCGGGCTGTAAAATTATTTTTCTCTTTCGTACTTACAGCAGGAATGCAGATTTTCATAATCAGCATCTGTTGCTTTGATCTCTTTTGTATCATGGCCTGCTTTTGCAATAGCCGCATTTAAATCTTTCGTTGAAGACTTCTCTTCGTTTAAAATGACCGCCAGTTGATGGGAACTGATATCCCACGATGCTGTTTTTACCCCCGGCACTCCGTAAGCTGCTTTTTCAATACGTTTTTTACACTGCTCACAATTACCATTTACTTCGGTAGTGTATTTTAAATTTTTATTTTTCTTAGTCTGTGCCTGGGCCGAAAATCCGAAAAAAGAAATCACGGCAATTAAAATCAAGTTTTTCATTTGTCTATTATTTAGTGTTATAAATTTATTATTGATATTGATATTGATATTGATATTGTTATCGAACATCTATTTTATTTTAAACCGGAGCCCCGCATAATACATCTGTCCAAAAATAGGCGCATAGGCCACCGAAGCATCAAAATTGGGTCCAAACGGATTATCGGCCCCTAAAATAGCTTTCTGCTGTTTATAATTCCCTATGTTTTCTCCCCCTATATACACCTCAAAAACAGGCGAAAAAACTCGTGTAACCTGTGCATTCATAACTACATAAGATGGTGAAAAGTCAGGAAACTGATCTTCTTCAGGATTGGAAGCCGTATAGGGCAGCTGCTGTTTTCCCGACCAGTTAAAGGTGTAATCAAATTTCCATTGTTTAGTATCATTAAGACTGGTTTCGTATTCTAAATTCCCCAGAAAACGGTGTTTAGCCTGAAGCGGACGCTGGAAAGTTCCTCTCAGATAATCTGTCTGGATATCATAATACTTATAAGCAGTTCTTAGATTCAGGTTATGAATTAATTCATAATTAAATTCAACCTGCAGACTGTTGGCAAACGAACTTCCTTTTAAATTATAAAACAAAACTTCCTGAGGACTCTGCATAATATCGACTACCGCCTGATTTTGAAAATCGGTTCGGTAAAGATCAAATCCGGCCTCGGCATTTTTATTAAAAAGCCGGAACTTTTGCGAAAAACTAAGTCCGTAATTCCAGGCAATTTCCGGATTTAATCCATAAATTTTCCCGCTATTATCCAAAATACTAAATGTTCTGGAACTGGCAAAAAGCTGCTGATTCTCGGCAAAAATATTGGCAGAACGTTTTCCTCTTCCGGCAGAAAAACGAATTACCCCATTTTTCCACGGATTGTAACGCATGTGCAGACGAGGCGTTACAAAAACACCTAAACGATTATGATTATCAACCCTTCCGCCCAGAATCAGACTAAAATTATCGGTATTGTCGTAGGTATATTCGAAGAAAGCTCCAACCGAGTTGTCAATTCGGCTGTAATCGGTAACATTTACAAACTCCTGATACTGGTCGTATGCAAAATTCAGTCCCGTGGTAAATTTATGCATGGTATTATTGATAATCGAATTGAAAATTAAATTCGAATAAAAACTATTCTGCTTAATGTCGTACTGGTTTAAACCAAAATAAGAATCCTGTTTATGGCTGTTAAAAGCATTTTGAAAACCAATGCTCTGAAAAGGCATATCCGGGAATACATACCCAATTTTAGTCGAAACATCAAAACGTTCTGTATTAATTTCTGAACCCCAGTGATTTGTAGTACCGCGGTCACGATCTTTATCAAAATCAAGCTCTCCCGTTTGTTTTTTATCATTCATATACCTGAAATTAATAAAACTCACCAAACCGCTCTCGGCATCATAATACTGATAACGGTTTAAAACATTAACTTGTTTTCCCAACGGATTATCCAGAAAACCATCATCATTCATATCGTTTTTAGCTACCCGGGCATTGCCATGAACAAACAAACTTGTCGCCCATTTATCGGACAGTTTCTTATTAAAATGAGTATTCAGTTCAAATCTTGAATCGGTAGAACCATAAGCATTGAGGAAAAACGGAATGTCGTTTAGCGGTTTTAAAAGCTCTGTATTAATTTGTCCTGAAATACTTTCATAACCATTCACTACACTACCCGCTCCTTTGGTAATCTGAACACTTTCTATCCAGGTTCCGGGCGTAAATGATAGTCCGTAAGCCTGCGAAGCTCCCCGTACAGAAGGAATATTTTCTTCCGTAATCATTAAATACGGACTGGTCAGCCCGAGCATTTTAATCTGTTTTGTTCCGGTTAAAGCATCCGAAAAATTCACGTCAATTGACGGATTTGTTTCAAAGCTTTCAGCCAGGTTACAGCAGGCCGCTTTTAAAAGTTCTTTACTGGTAATTAATGATGTATTTGAAGTAAGGGTATAGGATTTTTTAATTCCTTTTTGCTTTTTTGTAATTTTCACTTCCTCTAAATCTTCCTGTGAAAACACAGAAACCGAAAGCAAAAACATCACAAACAGCATGATATTTTTTTGCATAAAAAAAGACTTTAATGTTATTTAGAAATTTCTGTTTCATTATTTCCCAACAGATCAGGAAATACAAACAGTTCATTACAAGCCATAAAAAAAGGCTTGATTCTAAACATTAAAATCAGTAATAAAAAATGTATTGATTGTATAATTTGAATAAGGGGGGCGCATTCGCATCTGAATAGTACGAAATAACCTGATTGTTTTTGAAATTTGGAACAGACAAAAACACCATAGGTTTGTATTCCTGAATTACCGCAGGAAATGCCAGCTGAAAAAAGAAAACCTTAAATGTGGCATCATCTGATTTTTTTTCGAGATGTACCACTTTGTCCTTGCAGCAGGAGTCTTTTCCTTCCTTAACACCGCAGCATTTTTTTTCAGTTGATGCCGAAACAGAAGTATTTAAAGAAACAGAAGCAATTTTTCCTCCGCAATAATGCACATCAAAAGCAAACCCAATGTTGGAAACCAACAGCAGGACGGCCAAAAACAATACGGTGCATTTCTTTAAACTCATACTGCAAAAGTATCTAAAAAGACCTGAATAAAAATCTAATAAAATGTTATTTTTTCAAACTCTGAAGCTGATAATAAAACGCGGGAATAAAAAGCAGTACAAAAAGAGGCTGAATAATAAATCGGCGGACGTAAAATAAAAGCCAGCTGTTTTCAGAAAAATAATCTGTAATTATAAAAAACATCCCCAAAAGAAAAACTAAAAAAAACAGATACAAAAACGAACTGAAAGCCACCATGCCTTTATCTCTAAAAAGATTATAAATCAATATAAGCGATAAAACCGTATTTAAAAAATACCGGAAAAGCAGACTTAAAAACAACCGCACTGTATCGTATTCCGGCAGCGGCAGATTATTAAAATCGGAATCAAAATACATCAGGAAGGGATCATAAAACAAACTGTTTTCAAATGCCCTTATCAATCCAAAGCAGATGATAACCAATACAGAAATAAAGATTTTTGTTTTTTGTTCTTTTATTCTACTTGGCATATTTAGAAAATTTACTGACCCAGATCACCCATAAAATAAAAACAGTCCCGTATATTATTAACGGAAAAAGAACGCCATGCAAAAAGTGCGTGTTCTCAGGGAAATGAAACAAAAGAATCGTCAACAAAGCAATTCGCAAAACATTCAGAATATAGATCAGGACAATTCCGGACAATATATACAAAATTGTAACTTTAATTTTTCCGGAAAATGCTGCTATAAAAGAAACAAACAAAATAACAACACTCACCGCATTACAGCCTTCTATAATACGAATGGGATATTTTCCCTCAAACCGTACATCGAGCCATGGACTTGAAATATTCTTCTGAATGCTGATATCATAATGGAAAATTTTAAGCAACTGCTCCACGTTCAGACCTACAACATTGGTTAATCCATCTACTTCATTCGCAGTAAAACTGTTCAAATAATATTTATATAACAGCGTTAAAGCAATATATACTGCAAAAAATGTCCCTATAAAAATTAAAAACGGTCTGAATTGGGTTAAATATTTTCTCAACAGATTTTTTTTTCAAATTTATGTATTTTTTGAGTTTAGCTTTAGATACTTTTGTATAAAATTTTCAAATCATGACATTTCAGGAATTAGAACCAAAAATAAGCGCTATAGTAGCTGATAACAATAAAGTTAGAGACGAAAAACTATTGGCAGTCTGCCAATTATTACACGAGAACGTAGACTATTATAACTGGGTAGGTTTTTACTTTGCTAATCACGAAAACAAAACCCTTCACTTAGGTCCTTATGTAGGAGCTGAAACAGATCATACGGTTATTCCGTTTGGAAAAGGAATCTGCGGCCAGGTTGCCGAAAGTAATGCTAATTTTGTAGTGCCCGACGTAAAAGCTCAGGATAACTATATCGCCTGCAGTTTAACCGTAAAATCTGAAATTGTAGTGCCTTTATTTGTTAACGGTATCAATATTGGCCAAATCGATATAGACAGCCACGTAATTGATCCGTTTACAGAAGCTGACGAAAGATTCCTTGAATTTGTTAATCAGGAAGTTGCCGGATTATTCTAAAAATCTTATTTTTAGTACAAAAAAGGCCTGAATGAAAAACAGCATTCTCATATTATCTTTTCTTATAATTTCTACCGGTCTCTCTGCACAAATTAATTTGGTCTCGAAAAAAATTTTTCTTGACTCATTGTACCGTGAAACAACCCCCGAAAATTACGCTTATACCAGAGTAATAACCAATTATTCCCAAAAAAGCGTTCGTTACGTGGTAACCGATTTTTATAAGAACGGGAGAAAGAAAATGACTGGAGCCACTTTAGACCGGGATATCCTTAAGAAAGACGGAGAGTTTATTTATTATTACAAAAACGGAGCAAAAGAAGCGGTTGTAAATTATGCTGATGACCATAAGTCCGGTAAAGAAATTAACTGGTACGAAAATCAGAGTAAAAAATCGGAAAAACAAAACAGCTGGGATTTAAAGACTAAAAAATCTCAAACACTGATTCTTAATGCCTGGGATGAAAATAAAAACCAGACCATAACGGATGGGAATGGTGAATATGAAGAAACGGAAGGATTTATAACTCAAAAAGGAGAACTCAAGAATGGCTTAAAACAAGGTGTCTGGCAGGGAAATGACAAAATCCGTAAAATTTCATTTACTGATAATTATGATAAAGGAGTTTTAATTTCGGGGTTCAGCATAGATGATAATAATGTAAAATTCTCCTATTCTTCTTTAGCCGAAAAACAAACGGGTAAAAGATCCTTAAAGGAAAATAAAAAACAGTTGTAATTAAACACTTTAAGTCAAAAAAAGTCTTCAAATCATCAAAAAAGAATTCCTTACGGGCTTATTTTCAGATTCTTTTATTTTTTTTTGATTTTTCTGTTTTTTTAATCTAATTTTGCACCCGTCTTACAAAAGTTGTATGACATACATAAAAATCATTAAATAATATTGGAATGTATTTAACTAAAGAAAAGAAAGAAGAAATTTTTGCACAACACGGTGGTGCAACAAACACAGGAAGTGCAGAAGGACAAATCGCTTTGTTCACTTACAGAATCGCTCACCTAACTGAGCACTTAAAAAGAAATCGTCACGATTACAACACTGAGCGTTCTCTTGTACTATTAGTAGGTAAAAGAAGAGCTTTGTTGGATTACCTGAAAAAGAAAGATATCAACAGATATCGTGAGATTATCAAAGTATTGAATATCAGAAAATAATCAATATAGAAAAGAGGTGCGAAAGTGCCTCTTTTTGTTTTTACATTACACGCATACTATTACAAGAAAAAAAGTTTGGTTTTTCATTGGGTTTTAGATAACAACAACTACACACAACAACAACTACAACACAACTAAAACCCATTGTATAATCAAAAAGGAAAAATTTATGATTCCACAAGTTTCACAAGAAATTATCGATTTGGGAGATGGAAGAAGCATCTCAATCGAAACAGGCAAACTAGCCAAACAAGCTGATGGTTCAGTTGTTGTAAGACAAGGAAACTGTATGTTGTTAGCAACTGCAGTATCTGCAAGAACATCTAACCCAGGTGTTGATTTTTTACCTTTAACAGTAGATTACCGTGAAAAATTTGCAGCTGCAGGACGCTTTCCCGGAGGTTTCTTTAAAAGAGAAGCAAGACCAAGTGACAGCGAAATCTTAACAATGAGATTAGTAGACCGTGTTTTACGTCCGCTTTTCCCAGACGATTACCATGCAGAAACTCAGGTTATGATTCAGTTGATGTCTCATGACGAGAATGTTATGCCGGATGCATTAGCAGGTTTAGCAGCTTCTGCTGCATTAGCCGTTTCTGACATTCCATTTTACAACTTAATTTCTGAAGTACGTGTTGCACGTATCGACGGAAAATTAGTAATCAACCCAAGCAGAGCTGAATTAGAAAACTCAGACATCGACATGATGATTGGAGCTTCTTTAGATTCTGTTGCCATGGTTGAAGGAGAGATGAAAGAAATCTCTGAAGCTGAAATGATCGAAGCTATTAAATTCGCACATGAAGCAATTAAAGTTCAAATTGAAGCACAGCAAAAATTAAGAGCAAAATTAAACTCTCAGGAATACAGAACTTACGAAGGTGAAGTTGAAGACGAGGCTGTTTACGCAAAAGTAAAAACTGCTGCTTACGATAAATGTTATGCCATTGCTCAGGAAGCGTCAGGAAAAGCTGAAAGAGGTGAGAAATTCGCTGCTGTAAAAGAAGAAGCAAAAGCTTTATTTACAGAAGAAGAATATGCTGAAAATGCAGATCTTGCCGGTTTAGTTGGAAAATATTTCTACAAAACCAACAAAGAAGCGGTTCGTAACGTAATTCTTGAAAAAGGAATTCGTCTGGACGGTAGAAAAACTACAGAAATCAGACCAATCTGGTGTGAAACTGATTATTTACCATCTGTACACGGTTCTTCTTTATTTACACGTGGAGAAACTCAGGCTTTGGCAACTGTAACTCTTGGAACATCAAGAGAAGCAAACCAAATCGATTCTCCATCTGAGCAAGGTGAAGAAAAATTCTACTTACACTATAACTTCCCTCCTTTCTCTACTGGTGAAGCAAAACCATTAAGAGGAACTTCAAGAAGAGAAGTTGGTCACGGTAACTTAGCTCAAAGAGCTTTAAAAAATATGATTCCTGCAGATTGTCCTTACACTATCCGTGTGGTTTCTGAAGTTTTAGAATCTAACGGTTCTTCTTCTATGGCAACTGTTTGTGCCGGAACAATGGCGCTTATGGATGCCGGAGTTCAAATGGTAAAACCAGTTTCTGGTATTGCTATGGGATTAATTACTGACGGAGAGAAATTTGCTGTATTGTCTGATATTTTAGGTGACGAAGATCACTTAGGAGATATGGACTTTAAAGTAACCGGAACTGCTGATGGAATTACAGCCTGCCAAATGGATATCAAAATCGAAGGATTACGTTATGATATCATGGAACAAGCCTTAGCTCAGGCTCGTGACGGACGTTTACATATTTTAGGAAAATTAACTGAAACAATTGCTGCTCCAAGAGAAGACGTTAAAGCTCATGCACCAAAAATCATTACCAGAACTATTCCTGGCAACTTTATTGGCGCTTTAATCGGACCTGGAGGAAAAGTAATTCAGGAATTACAAAAAGCTACAGGAACTACTATTGTTATTAACGAAGTAGACGAGCAGGGTATCGTTGAAATCTTAGGAACTGACCCTGACGGTATCAAAGCTGTATTGGCTAAAATTGACGCTTTAACTTTCAAGCCGCAAATGGGAGAGGCTTACGAAGTAAAAGTAATCAAGATGCTGGATTTTGGAGCTGTAGTAGAATATACTGCCGCACCAGGAAACGAAGTATTGCTTCACGTATCTGAATTAGCCTGGGAACGTACTGAAAATGTTGCTGACGTGGTTAAAATGGGAGATATTTTCCAGGTGAAATACTTAGGAATTGATCCTAAAACTAAAAAAGAAAAAGTGTCTAAAAAAGCACTTGTTCCAAGACCTCCGCGTGAGGAGAAAAAAGAGTAATCAGATCTTAGTTTACTAAAGGTTTATTCATAGAAAACCCCGATTCATGTATTTGAACCGGGGTTTTTAAGTTTTATTCCCTTCAGATTTTAGTTTAATTTATCCATTAAACCATTTGTGCCTCCTGATTGATTTACCTTCCCGAATTAAATAAGCATGATAAGAACTAGGAACATCATGTGTCCATTTAGGCAAAAAATAAACGATCAGATAAACATCAATATGACCTATTATCCCAAAAAATACTGCAAGAAAAAAAGGAATCCCAGCGTGACCAAAACCAATCATAGAAACAAAGGCGGCAAGCAATGTTATCCCCCATAATTTAGATAAAATCGCATGAGTACAGGTTTCTTTTCCAAATTTCAGAAAACTAAAAACATACGTTAGACCTTCCATTATAAAAATTGAAATAATAGCATATTTATAATCCATAACAATCTCCGGATTTAATAACCAGGCACACCAGCCTGCACAGAGCCAGAAAACCAAATCAACCTGACTATCCATTCTACGCAACTTTTCTGATGACACACCAACTTTCCGGGCAATAATACCATCAAAAATATCAGTTAATAACCCCAATATCATTAATGACACTAAAATCATTCTAACATAAACAAAATTGCTATTCGCAATTAAAATCATTACAAAACCCAGCAATAATCGAATACTAATAAGTAATAGAGGAACTTTTTTCATTTTTATAATATTAATTTATTGTCGGTAAACAATTCCAAACATCAGACTTTGGGAACCAAAATTCTTTTCAACCTGATCATTAAAAAGACCATAGGGCGACCATTGATAATGACATTGCAGTCCGGTATTTCTATAATTCAGCTTAATTCCCTGCGAAAGATAAAATGTAGTCAAAACTTCTTTTGTGTGTTCTCCGTCTCCAAATTCTAATTCTCTTGGAGCATTATAAAAGTTTAAAGCCAAACCAATTCCGGAATTCCATTCTAAATTAAAATCTGTTTTTCGTTGAGATAACGGAATAACTTTTGAAAAACGCGTCCCTATGTTTATCGCAAAATGACTTGATTTGTATTGCACAATTGAATCCCGATATTTAAAATTGACATTTACAGGATCTTTTGGTACAAAAAAATTAAATCCAAAATCTACAAAATCTTCCCGATTCAGTTTATTTCTAAACCAAAATCCAAATGAAGGCGATAAATCAAATTTATTAGAAAGTTTACCAATTGGCTGTACAAAACCAGCTTCAACATAAACCCTCTCGTAATCATCAGATGAATTTTGAGATTGATTTTGAGCAAGTGCAAATTCTGAAAACATAAGAATCAACAGTATTAAATATCTTCTCATGATTTACCAATTTAAAAAAGGCATAGACCTTTTATTATTTATATTCCAAAGCCCCAATTGAAAACCCTTAGAGTTTGATTTATTCAAAACACCTATCTGCACACCTTTATTCATTCTGGTTTGATTAAAAATCCCCAGATGCAGTCCGCTTAATTGATAGGATTGATTATAAATTCCAACTGTTAAACCTGTCAAATTATTATTAGCATTATAAATCCCAGCAGAAAGGCCGTTTTGATGATCCGCAATTGTTCCTAAAACCGTAAGCGAAAGGCCGTTAAAATCATTAAATTTATTTCCCGCAGAAATATTTACCCCATTCATGCTGGTAGTAGTAAAAAAACATCCTGAACTAACATTTAAACCATTTAATTTTAAATGAGGGGAGTAATTCATATTCTTAACCCTATAGTAATCTTCAGTACTTTTTATACTATCCGATTTTTTATTATTCTTAATAATCTCTGGCAGATAAACTAATGACATAAAAGCCATAAATGCTCCAACAACCGGCGCAGGGTTAATTTCTGCATTTATACCATTAATAGTTTGATTTGCAACATGTTTATTTTCAACATGCCCTACCCCAAAAACCAATCCGTTTACTTTATCTACATTTTTAGACATTGGGGAAAGACTGAAAATTTGCGAATGCAACATGACAGAATCATTTTCAGCAAGGGCGGCATTCTGACCGTAAGAACATCCAAAAACAAAACTTAGCATTACTAAAACTGATGTTTTCATAAATCATTATTTTAAAGTTACAGGACAAACCTATTGCATTTATCGCAGTTGAATTTGTGTAAACCAATAAATCTTTTTCTTAAATTTGCGATTATCGCAAAACATGAAATCGCAAGAATTATTTTTAAAAGCAATTAAACAGAAGATTCCGCAGTCAATTTCTCTGATTGACGAAATTGCCGGTGTTTTAGAAATCAGCTACGATGCTTCGTATCGACGAATTTCAGGGAAGAGTAAGTTTTCTATAGATGAGACAGTCAAACTGGCCAGCCATTTCAACATTTCATTAGATAATTTATTTTCTAATAATGAAAAGGTGATTGTGGAAAAAACAATCGAAATTGAAAACTTAAAAGATATGCTTCAGTATTTCAAATCCTCTGCTGAAAACATTGAAGTGTTAACAAAAAATAAGAAAACTAAATTATTCTATTCTGCCAAAGACATTCCGCTGTTCTATTTTATGGATGGCACTATTTTATCAAAATTTAAAGCTTTTGTATGGCTTAATCTTTTAAATTCTAATCAAAAGAAAGTATCATTTGAAAATTTTGTAATCGATGAATCTTTTACAGAATACATGCAAAAGCTGAAAAAAATCTACGAAAACACAATTGTAAACGAAGTATGGAATGATACTACCATAAACAGCAGTTTACAGCAGATTCTGTATTTTTATGAGGCGGGACTTTTGAGTTTAAAAAGTGCCAATGCCCTTTGCGTAGATCTAAAAAGAATCATTGTCCTGATTCAGGAAAAATGCAGCCATCCTGATACTAACTTTGCCATTTACTACAACGAGCTTATTTTATTAAATAATAATATGCTTATTGAAACCGATGAAAAACTAACCATGTTTATTCCTTATACACTTTTAGGCTATTTTATTACTAATAATGAAGAAAGCTGCAAAAATGTACATCAGTTTTTTAAGCAGCAAATTATAAATTCCAAACCTCTTGGCCAGTCCGGTATTAAAGAACAAAATCTGTTCTTTAACAGAGCAATCCGAAAAATAGATTATTATATGGAAAGGCTGAACTCCCAAGTCGATTTACTTTTTTAAACCCTGCCGCAATATAGTTTCAATTCACAGATAAAAGCCTGCGTTCTTTTTGAGCCCGGTTTTTTCGTTTAAACTGGATCGTAATCTTAATATTTTATCCCGTTTCATGAAGAAAATGTAAAAAATTAAAAAAAACACGACAAAACTTACATTTTTTTAAAGAAAACGAATATCTTTAGACCTCCAAAAATAAAATTATTAACCCTAAAAACCTTATCATGGACTTATCACGTTACAAAGTTATCCAGAACACAAGAATTAATTCAGACGCATTTACTTTTGTAGACACAACACACCTACAACACCCTCTTCCTCCCTTAGTTTCGGTAGAAAGTTTTATTAGTGCAGGAGGAGTTCCTACATTAAAAATCAGAACAACACTGTACATAAACTCAGAATTCACTCAAAATCCAATTGTTTCTGTACCTACATTGCAGGACACTTCACTTGAGATTTTCTTTGATTACGATTATACTGAAGATACACCTGAAACTTGTGATGTCTGGTATATTGAAATCGATTATTATTCAACCGACGTAACTAAAATAACAGAGGTTGTTTCTTACTTAAGAAACGTTGATCCTGAAACTTCCAGAGGAACCAGAACGGGAGTAGGTGAATAATTTTTATTGATAGAAAACCACAGAAAACATCATTTACTTTAAATAGAAATGATGTTTTTTACATCAATATTTAAAAGTATGAACAAAATTACTTTTTCTATTTTTATATTGCTTTCTTTCTATTCTGTAAATTTTTTTTCACAAAATCAAACTGTAAATACTATTTTAATTTCTGAAAGCAAAAAAAAAACTAGTATATTTAAAGATGAAATAAACTTTAAGGAAGCTCAACGCTATTTTGAAGCAAATAATTGGGACTCATCTTTAGTCCATTCAATGAAACATTTGAGTACAAGTAATAACAAAGAATTAAATGATTATTGCCATTATTTCAGAGGATTTAGTTTTCACAAAAAAAAGCTTTTCAAAGAGGCCAGATCAGAGTTAAGCTTAATCTCAAAAAAATTTATTTTTTATCCTTTGGTAAACAAAACTTTAGGTGAAATTTCGCTGGAATTAAAAGAATTTAAAAAGGCAATTGACTATTTTAATAAAATAGAAAAATTTCCAACAACCTTCAAACAAGGTTTTAAAACTAGTATTATTTATCAGGATATCGGTGTTTGTTATTTACATCTCAATGATTTTAAAAAAGCAGAAGAATATCTTTTTAAGAGTAAAGAACTCCAAGAAAAAGAAAGCGATAATACAGAACTTATCTATTTATACATGAATATTGCCAACCTTTATTATCTGCAATATAAAGATGATAAAGCAATTCCTTATTTTGAAAAATCATACCAATTATCTAAAAAAGTTAATGATTTTAGTAAAAAATGGGACACTTCATTAAATATGGCTGTTGTCGAAGAAAATCGAGGCAATTATAAAAAAGCACTAGAATACCGAAAAGAATCTGACCAATGGAAAGACTCTTTAAATAACCAAAATAAGATCTGGGCGGTTGCTGATTTTGAAAAGAAATTTGCCGTAGCACAAAAACAAAAACAAATAAAAGTACTTGAAGTAGAAAACAAATTAAAAAACACTCAGCGGAACGCTTTGTTTTTCTCCGCCATCGGTTTGTTATTAATTTTAACAGGAGGCGTCTACTTATATGCGCAAAAAGTAAAAAATGGTAAAACCATATTGCGCCAGAAAAATAAACTCGACGAACTCAATGCCACAAAAGATCAGCTATTTTCGATTGTAAGCCATGATTTACGTTCATCTGTAAATGCCTTAAAGACTAGTAATGCTAAATTATCTGCCACTCTGGAAACTAAAAATTATGATGAATTACATCATTTAGTTGTTCAAAACAGCGGGATTGCAAACGGAGCTTACAGCTTATTAGATAATTTATTACACTGGGCCTTACTGCAGACCAAACAGTTGTATTTTCATAAAGAATCAGTCCATTTATATTCTGTCATCCAGCAAATCGAATATAATTACAAACCTTTGTTACAGGACAAATCCATAACATTCGAAAATCTGGTTTCAAAAAGCATTTTTTTATTTGTCGATCTTGATTCCTTAAAAATTGTTTTTAGAAATTTATTAGACAACGCCATAAAATTTTCGAAAGAAAACGGGCAGATAAGCTTTTCAGCCCAAGAAGTTGATTCTGATTTCTGCCAGGTAGTTATTCAGGATAACGGAATTGGAATGAGTAAAAACACTATTGAAGAACTGTTGCAGGAAGGTGAATTACTGGCTAAAAAAGGCAATTCAGAAATTATTGGCACCGGTCTGGGCTTGCAGTTATGCAAGCAGATGATTCGAAAAAATGACGGAACGTTTACTATAGAAAGTGAGCTTAACGAAGGAACCAAGATGATATTAACCTTACCTAAAGCAAAATGAAATGGACAGTATTAATGTTTTAATCATAGAAGATACTCCGGAACAGAGTGAAGCTCTTTCAAAAGTATTACTTCAAAACAATTATAATGTAGCAGGAATTGCAGCTACTTACACAGAAGCCCTGAAACTTTTTTACGAAACCTCTGTGGATGTTATTATTATTGATGTATTTCTGGAAGGCAAACCCGATGGAATAACTTTTGCCGAATCTATTAATATCATTCCGCATGCCTCAAAACCTTTTGTTTTCCTGACCAGTTCTCAGGACCGGCAGATTTTTGAACGGGCCAAACTCACCAGGCCTTTCAGCTTTTTAATGAAACCTTTTAATGAGCTGGAAATTTTGTATGCCATTGAAATGGCCGTTGAAAAATTCTACGAACAAACCAATGTCTTTCTCAGCGAAGAACAAAACACGGTAATCAGTAACGATTCCTTGTTTATAAAAAAGAAAAATTCGCTAAAGAAAGTGGCTCTTAAAGACATTCTTTATATTGAAGTAGAGGAACGTTACTGTAACATCATCACCGAAAAAGAAAAGTTTGTTATTCTGATTTCTTTGACTAAAATCAGTGAATTACTGGATAAAAATAAGTTCATAAAAACCCACCGTAATACGGTAGTAAATATTGACCAGATCGAGGAAATAATTCTGGCCGATAACCTTATAATTCTAAAAGGTAATCATAAAATCAATTTAAGTGATACCTATAAAGACTTTATAAAAAAAATGAACATTCTTTCGTAAAGACTTAAAACAATATATCCACTCTTTTAAATCCTCTTTCTTTCAAGAGGATTTTGTTTTTAGATAAAAGTCTTAAAATGAGAATCTATTTGCAGACTTCATGACATAAAAACGAGCTTTCGTGACATTTTCATTATCAAGGGCTTAAAACGAAATTATTTTTACAGCACTAATAAAAGTATGTATAGATGAAAACAGTCCTAACGAGAGAACCCGAAATGAAATTTCTGCCCTTTATAAAAAAACTAAAAAGCAATCCCTGGCTAGGCGTAGCCGTTTCTCTTGCCATTATCATTCCGAGTTTATATAAAATATTAGACGATGTAACGGTTTTAAGAATAGAGTACCTGCTGCTTGCTATTGCCTTTCCGGTTTATATCAGATCGTTAAAAAAGATATTCGACGAAATTCTGGATGATGATGAAGATTTCCATGATTAAAAATTTACTTACAATCCTAAACTTAGGTCACTCATTTCGTTAAAAACCCTAATCATTATCATGAATTAGGGTTTTTTCTTATACAAAAAACAGGTTTTTATCACATTTTAACAAACATCCGTTTTGTTTGTAACGTTTTTTTAATAAATTTGAAATCCACCTAATCAATCATCAAATACCATTAAATCCTTTGAAAAATTACCAAAAAAAGTTTATTATCCTTATTTTATTTGGATTATTCTTAAACATTTACACGCTTCATAGTCAGACTAGCAATGACATTTCGATCTATAATTGGTTTGACAAAATTATAGGAAAAAACAATCTTGAAATCAATATCGGTACACCACACACCAATCCGTACAGAACGATCGAAAACAATCATTTGTATTTCATTAATTCATACGAACCGGGAAAACTCACTTACGATGGACAGAATTATTACGATCTAAAACTAAAATACGATACTTTCAGAGATCTTTTAGTTTTAAATCCCGACGGAGAATCTGAAAACATAGGTATAAACCTTCTCCAAAGCAAAGTTGAATCATTTTCTATTGGTGACATTTTTTTTGTAAAAATCGACAGAAGAAATGACGCTGTTCCGGAATTCACAACCGGATATTATGAAGAGACCAAAACCGTTTCTGATCTCGTTTTTTATATAAAACATCATAAAAACCAATTAAAAAAAGTTTCTGAAAGCGGCGTTTATTATACCTATAAGGAAAACAATACTTTTTTTATTGACTTTAAAAACCATATCTACCTCATAACAGGAAAAAGTGATATTATTAAAATTTTTCCAGATCAGAAAGAAAAAATTAACGGGTTTTATTTAATGAACAGAGAACTGCGAAAAACCAATTTAAATCAATTTATGAAGAATTTGATGAAATATATTGCTAACTCTCTTTCAACACAAACTAAATAAGACAAATGAAAAAAATTATACTCGCCTTTGTTATTTTATTCTCATTTCAATTATCTATTGCCCAGGAAAAAAATGAGAAACTCACTATTACACTGAAAGATGAGACGTTAGAAAATGTAATTAAACGCATTGAAGCTTCAACACCTTATAAATTTTATTTTGATCCGGTTTGGGTAAACTCCGGCAAAGTACTGATTTCAGGAACTTTTACTGATGCCAGAATTGATGATGTGCTTAATGCGGTACTTAGTAAAACAGATCTAAACTACATTGTTTTAAAAAACAAGGTAATTCTAACCCTAAACAGTACCATTTATACCAATTTGCCATCCAATTATTTTGCCGATGCGCCTATCGAAACCATTAATCAGAACGATGACGGTCAGGGAGATAATCCGGTATTTTATCAGCAGTATGATTCCTTGGCCAGCTACAGTGTTACCAAAAAAAGTTCAATCGTATTTATTGGAAAAGAAAACAAAAATGTAACCCGAAAGAATTTTACAGTTTCCGGAACTATAAGAAATGAAGAAACCGGAAAACCGGAAGCCAACATTTATATCAGAGTAAGAAACAAAAACATTAACACCTCCAGTGATCTTGACGGAAATTATAGTTTACAGCTTCCAAGAGGAATCAATGTCGTAGAAATAAAATCACTCAGCCATAAAGAAGTTGTCAGAACCCTGGTTGTTTACGACGATGGTACTTTTAATATTGATATCAACGAAAAATCAAATCAGCTTGATGAAGTAGTCATCAAAAAGAAAGGTCAGAGAGCTACAGAAACGGTAGTATCCGGACTTGTATCAATTGATATTGAAAATGTTAAAAATGTACCTCTAATACTGGGTGAAAGAGATATTTTAAAAGTAGCTACTACTTTTCCGGGGATAAAAACTACCGGAGAAGGTTCTGCCGGATTTAATGTCCGCGGAGGAAAAGAAGATCAAAACTTAATTCTTTTAGACAATGCCGTTTTATATAATCCACAGCACTTTTTAGGCTTTTTCTCTGCTATAAATCCGTATACGGCAAAAAAAGCCGATATCTATAAAGGAAGCATCCCGGCCGATTTTGGAGGACGATTGTCTTCGGTTTTTGATATTACTACCAAAAACGGAAATAAGGAGAAATTTTCGGGCGAAGGTGCCATTGGACCTGTTACTTCAAATTTGACACTGAGTATGCCAATAGAGAAAAACAAATCCAGTATCATCTTTGGAGGGCGTGCTACTTATTCTGACTGGATCTTAAAAAAATTAGATGATGAAAACCTTAAAAATAGTCAGGCCGGATTTTATGACGGAATTTTAAAATATCAAAATACCATCAATAGCAATAACGCGATTGAAGCCACTGCCTATTACAGCCATGACCGTTTTAGCTTAAGCTCAGATTCAATTTACAAGTACAGTAACCGACTAATATCTGCAAAATGGGATCATACTTTTAATAAAAAAAACAAAGCCGCTTTTATCCTAACAAATAGTGAATATAAGTTCAACATTGATTATGATTCAGAAGATATCAACGCATTTGATTTTGGCTATAAAATAAATGAAACCCAATTACAGCTTAAGTTTAATTATCAGTTTAACGATAAACATACTTTCTCATACGGATTAGCCAGCAAACTGTACAACATTTCTCCGGGATACCAGCATCCTAAAAAACCGGAGGCCACATTGGTACCTACAGACATCAATAAAGAAAAGGCTCTTGAATCTGGCCTGTATCTGGCGGACAGTTACAAAATAAATGATAAATTATTACTGGATCTTGGCTTACGATATTCATTTTATGCATCGCTGGGTGAAGCCGATGTCAATATTTATGAAAGCGGCAAACCTTTGAGCGACGCTACTATTATTGATACTCAACATTATAACAACAATGAAGTAGTCAAAACGTATGGCGGTTTAGAACCCCGAATTGCAGCCAGGTATTTCTTTACAGAAGATTTCTCTATCAAAGCAGGATTTGATGTTACCAGACAATATATTCATTTATTATCAAGTAATACCACTCAATCGCCTACAGACACCTGGAAACTGTCAGATTCTAACGTAAAACCTCAAAGCGCACAACAGGTTTCATTAGGATTGTTTAAAAACTTAAACGACGACGAATTTGAAATCAGCCTGGAAGCCTACTACAAAAAATCCAAAAACATTCTGGATTATAAAGTGGGCGCACAATTATTATTAAACGAAAATGTAGAAACAGAACTTTTACAAGGTGAAGGAAAAGCATATGGTATAGAGTTTTTAATTAAAAAACAAATTGGTAAACTAAACGGATGGCTGGGATACACTTACTCCAGATCACTAATTAAACTGGATGGTGCGTTTAACGAGGAAAAAGTAAACAATGGTAAATACTTTGCTTCTAATTTTGACAAACCACACGATATCAGTGCTGTATTAAATTATAAATTTACAAAGCGTTACAGTCTTTCTACTAATTTCATGTACCAGACCGGAAGACCTATAACCTATCCAATAGGAACATACAATTATGGAGGTGCTCAATATACTTTATACAGTGATCGAAACGAATTCAGAATTCCGGATTATATCCGTTTAGATATTGGAATAAACATTGAAGGAAATCATAAAATAAAGAAACTAGCACACAGCTTCTGGAATATATCTGTTTATAATGTATTAGGAAGAAACAATCCGTATTCAATTTTCTTTGTAACAGATAAGACCGGAAAATTAAATGGTTACAAAACCTCTATTTTCTCAATTCCGGTACCTAGTATAACTTATAACTTTAAATTTTAATATTCCATTCAGACTGGATTGAAAAATCATGAAAACATATTTTTATAATAAAATCACTATAGTACTTCTATTGAGTTTTATATTCAATAGCTGTACCGAGACCTATAATTTACAATCAGACTCCTATGAAGAAGCGCTGGTTGTGGAGGCCACCATTACTAATGAGCTGAAAAATCAGGAAATAAAACTTTCTAAAACTTCCCGTCTGGAAGACGATGGTATAGAAACCGAGAAAGGAGCCGATGTAAATGTTCTTGATAACAAAGGAAATACGTACCACTTTACAGAGCAATCAGATAAATATGTTTCTGAAACGGAATTTAAAGCGGAACCTGGTACTGAATATACACTGGAAATAAGCACTAAAGATGGCAAAAAATACCAGTCCTCCAGTGAGATACTTACTACCGAAAATGAGATTCAAAATGTTGTACCAACAGTAGTAAACACAAAAGAAGGAAGAGGGGTTCAGATAAATGTAGAAAGTTATGATCCTCAAAATACCTCAAAATATTACCGATACGAATATGAGGAAACTTACAAAATCATTGCCCCTAAATGGCTTGAATATAAACTTGTCGTTACCGGCGATCAGGAAATTGATTTTGCTCCCAGTCCTGATAACATCAGAATTTGTTACAGCACTAAAAACTCTGTTGATATTATTCAAACCACCACAACCAATTTACAGGAAGACCGTGTTAACTTTCCTGTTAGATTTATAAGTGACCAAAACTATATCATCAGTCACAGATACAGCATACTGGTTCGTCAATATGTTCAAAATCTGGAATCGTATACTTTTTATAAAACTTTAAAAGAAATTTCAAGCAGTTCGAGTGTACTATCCCCAAAACAGCCCGGGTTTGTAAACGGAAATATTAAATGTTTAACCAATACCGACAGTAAAGTCATTGGCTTTTTTGATGTATCCTCTGTATCCTCAAAAAGAATATTCTTTAATTACGTTGATTTATTTCCGGGAGAAGATCTTCCTCCTTATTATGTGCCTTGTACAGACACTTATTACAAATTCTGCTTTGGTTTTAGTGATCCTCCTTGTTTAGGAAGACAGCTTATATATGATCTGAAAAATTATACAGTCTGGTATGATTTTCATGAGGAAATTGATTATTATATGGTTCCGGTAGCCTGCGGAGACTGCACAACATTTTCATCTAACGTAATACCTTCATTTTGGACAGAATAAAACACCTTATTTTATTGCTTGTATTAATTAATACACAATTTAGCCGAGCACAGCAGAACATTACGGTAGATGAAACCGTTTACCTTCACTCAAACTCCTCTGCTTTTATCTGCGGAGAAACATTATTGTACAAGGTTTATTGTATCAAAACGTCTGACAAAACATCTTCTTACATTAGTAAAACAGCATATGTAGAACTCTTTGACAGCAATAACAAATCTGTTTTTAAGAATAAAGTAAAGCTGGAAGATGCTTCCGGACAGGGAGATTACTTTATTCCCACAAATTTAAAAACAGGAAACTATAAACTGATCGCTTACACAAACTGGATGTTAAACAAACCGGTTTCGGAATTGTACCAAATGGATATAAACATCATTAATCCGTATAAAGTAAACGATTCCGGTAAAGCAGAAAATATTATACGTACAAATAATGCCGGTACTGAAACTGCTGATGAAGACACTAAAAATATTAGTTTTAATCTTTCTAAAAAAACCTTTACCAACCGTGAATTGGTTGATTTAAAAATTCAGTCTTCCGACCGCAATTTCCAAAATGGTAATTACTCTCTTTCTGTTCGAAGACTGGATAATATTCCGGCTGTTTCCCAAATTTCAGCAGTCAAATTTGCTTCTCATCCATTTTATCCTGCATCATTGAACTTACAATCTAAAGTGGTTTTACCTGAATTAAGAGGTGAGATTCTGGAAGGGAAAGTAACCGCTAAAAACCATACTGATAAAACAGAAAATCTTACCATAGCAATTTCTATCCCGGGAAAATCGTATATTTTTCAGATTGTCAAAACAAATTCAGACGGTCATTTTATTTTCAATCTTGATAAAGAAAATTATAATCCAAACGCTGTTATACAAATAATAGACGAACATGCTGACAATTTTATGATTACAGTAAACCAAAATCCTGAAGTTGATTATGCAAAATTATCACTTCAGCCAAATACTGCTTTATCCTATATTTTTAAAGAAAGCCTGTTAGACAGATCCGTTTCCAGTCAGATTGAAAATGCTTATTTTTACAAAAAGGCCGATCTTTTCGTAAAACCTGCCTCATATGAACCTTTTTACGGAAACACGCCTAAAGAATATGTCCTGGATGACTTTACAAGATTTAAAACACTCAAAGAAACCATTACTGAGGTGGTTACAGAAGTGTATCTGAAACAAAATAATAATAATTTTTACCTGCATGTTAACGATCCAAATGTGTTTCCGCAATTACCGGATGCTGCTCTGGTTTTAATTGATGGATTATTGCTGCAGAATCAAAATGACCTGATTACTTATAATATGAAAAACATCTATAAGATTGATGTCATTGTAGGCAGGTATTATGTTGGTCCAAAATCTTTTAACGGTTTAATAAGTTTTACCACTTTTGACAATGATTTTACCAGTAAGCAGAATCCAAATTCTATATTAAAAACAACATTATTGAGACCACAGCCCAAAAAAATATACAATAAAGTAAAATACGAAAAGGCTGCCGATAATGAAAGAATCCCGGATTTCAGAAATCAGTTATTCTGGAATCCTGATTTACAGTTAAACAACAATACCGAAACTTCATTCTATACCTCTGATCTTTCCGGTACTTTTGAAATACGTCTCGAAGGTTTTACAAAAAATGGAATTCCCGTATCTATAAAAGAAACTTTTGAAGTAAAAGATACGGTCTCAAATTAAAGATCAGCTTCAATTTAATAAAAACACCCTGGTTCTAAAAAACAGAATCAGGGTGTTTATTTTTTTTATACTTTATGACGCAACCTTTTTCATTCTTTTTATACTATTGATTAAAACAGCATAATACCGGATTACGGAATCAAAATTTTAAAATTTGAACTTAGACCAGCTCATTAAGGACTGCATTAAACAAAACCGAAAAGCACAGGAAGCATTATACCAAAGGTATAAGAAAGATCTTTTTGTGTTAAGTCTAAAATATTGTCCTAATGAAGCTGAAGCCGAAGACAACCTTCACGATTCTTTTATAGAAATTTTTACTAACATTCGCAATTATAAAGGAAATGGCAGTTTTGAAGGCTGGATTAAAAGAATAACCATTAATAAAGCCATAACCCGATACAAACAATCCTATTCGCTTACCGCTATTAAGGATGAATATTCTGAAGAAGATACAATAAACGAGAGCGAACTCAACTTTTCTCTTGACACCATTTTATCTTTCATTCAGCAGCTGCCTCATCAGTATCGTCTGGTCTTCAACCTTTATGAATTAGACGATTATACACATCATGAAATAGCTGCAATGCTGTCGATATCCGAAAGTACATCTAAATCAAATTTACACAGGGCCAAACAGATCCTGAAAGAGAAAATTAAAGCACAAAACACATTTTATTATTCAAAACAAAAAAATGGAAAATAAAACGGAAATAGGAAGAGCCATTAAAAATAAACTGGAAGGTCTGGACAAAACTCCGGGTGATTTTGTATGGACTGGAATTGAAAAAGATCTAAACGCCAAAAGGCGCAAAAAAGCCCTATACATTTCCATTGCCAGTTTGCTTTTTATGGCATTTTTTTCGACTGCACTTTATTTTATAAATGATTCCCAGGAGAAACAGCCAGAACAAAAACCATTATCTGTTGGTCAGCATGATAAAAAGGAGCAATTATCTGACACCAAACAAAAACAGAAGGGATCGGATGAAATTACTACTATTAAGAAAAGCAAAAGTGTGAAGCTGATCAAACAATCTTCAAAACTGGTTACTTCAACCAGTGAATATGAAGAATATGAAGTAGTTAAAAAATACAAAGTAATAGTCAAAAAACAACAAGTTAGTATGAGGCCCATACAGCCGAAAAGTAAAAAATCAGGTATTCCCGTTATCCCAAAAAAGACATTCACTACAGTTAAAAAAAAGAAAACAGTCAAACCCATTTTAAAGAAAAAAGTACAGCCGGTTGTTTCTGTCCGAAGCAAAACCAAATACGTTAAAGACAACCCTGTTAAAACTCCTAAAAATATACTTCCGGAAAAAGATACCTTAACTTCTGAAAACAGTGAGAAAAAACCAATTAAGACAACCGAAACAGAAGTACAAACAGAAAGAGAAATTTTAACAGATACTATCACTAAAAAAGACAGTATCCAACTGAAGAAGAAAACAACTCCCAAAAGAGAATACAAAGAAAAAACGTATTACACTCAAACCGATGAAACAAAACCGGAAATTTCTATTTCTGCTTTTTACGGTCCGGCTCTTTTTGGCTCCTTAAACGGGAGCTCAATGATTAATCCTGCAATGAACGGCCTGACCAGAAAGCATCCTCTGACCTCTCATTACGGCGTTTATGTGACAACAATGTTTGATAAAATCGGATTTAGGGCCGGATTTTCAAAAATAAATTTAAAAACAGCCACACAGCTGGGTGAGAATCTAATTCCGAATTATAAAAATATCGAACTAAAATCTTCTTTAAATATAAAAGAAGTCTTTGGTAATTCAAAAGAGGCTGATTTAATACAAAAACTGTCTTATTATGAGCTTCCTCTGGAGTTTGCCTATGCCATAAAAAAGGATGAAAGCAAGATTGGAACTTCTGTTTTTACCGGGTTTAGTTTCCTAATTCTGGATAAAAATCAACTGTTTTTAAAATCAGAAAATGTTTCAAAACAAAATATTGGTGAAGCCAAAAACATTTCAGGTATTAATATCTCATACAATTTAGGCCTTGGAATAAATTATAAATTAACTGAAAAATGGTCTCTTGATCTAAATCCGCTATTTAAATATTACTTAAGTACTTTCAATGAAAACAAGGAGTCAAAACCGTATAGTTTTTCCCTTCAATCCGGTGTCAGTTATAAATTTTAAAAATATTTTTTAAAGAGTTGTAACTTTTTTGATACTTCATACGTATAATCACTTGTACACTTAAAAATTGAGGAGACAAATAACATGAGACAACTTAAAATCACCAAGCAGGTAACCAATCGTGAAACTGCATCGTTAGATAAATATCTACAAGAAATCGGAAAAGTTGACCTAATTACCGCTGACGAAGAGGTAGAATTAGCACAAAGAATTAAGGCGGGTGATCAAAGAGCATTAGAAAAATTAACAAAAGCCAACCTACGTTTCGTTGTATCGGTTGCAAAACAATATCAAAATCAAGGTTTAACCCTTCCTGATTTAATTAATGAAGGAAACTTAGGACTTATCAAAGCGGCTCAGCGTTTTGACGAAACCCGTGGATTCAAATTCATTTCGTATGCTGTATGGTGGATTCGTCAATCGATCCTTCAGGCATTAGCAGAGCAGTCACGTATTGTTCGTTTACCATTAAACAAAATTGGTTCTATCAATAAAATCAACAAAATGTATGCTTTATTAGAGCAGTCTAATGAGCGTCCGCCTTCTGCTGAGGAAATTGCAAAAGAACTTGACATGACTGTAAACGACGTAAAAGAGTCTATGAAAAACTCAGGACGTCACTTATCAATGGATGCTCCTCTTGTTGAAGGAGAAGATTCTAACCTTTATGACGTATTACGTTCAGGAGAGTCTCCAAATCCTGACAGAGAATTAATTCATGAATCTCTTCGTACTGAAATCGAACGTTCTTTAGAAACATTAACGCCAAGAGAGGCAGATGTAGTGCGTTTGTATTTTGGACTTGGCGATCAGCACCCAATGACATTAGAAGAAATTGGAGAAACTTTTGACCTGACACGTGAACGTGTTCGTCAAATTAAAGAAAAAGCAATCCGCAGATTAAAACATACTTCAAGAAGTAAAATTCTTAAAACTTACCTTGGGTAATCAACCCAAATTTCAATGTAGAAATTCCCAATTCCATTCATTTGGAGTTTATTCTAAAATTTCTTAAATTAGATTTTAAAGCAAACAACAGTTTGATTGACTGTTCGTTTTTTGATTGATGATTGAAACTCCGGCTGATTACCGGAGTTTTTTATTTTTATTCTTTAGCTGGAAAAGTCTTCTGCCACAAAGAGCGCAGAGAACTACGCAAAGATTATAAAAAAACTTAGGCTGAATGCAAAGCTCACAAAACTTTGCAAACTTTATAACAAACACTTACATTTAGGATAAAAAACTTGCGGCCTTTGCGTACTTTGCGGTTAAATTACCACGACAGCATAAAAAAAATTATCTTTGTAATAAAAACAACACACAACACTACAATGAAAAATACACTTATTGCCCCTTCAGTTCTTGCTGCCGATTTTGGTAATTTACAGCGTGATGCAGAAATGATTAACAACAGTCAGGCTGATTGGTTTCATATCGATATTATGGATGGCGTTTTTGTTCCTAATATCTCTTTCGGAATGCCGGTTTTAGAAGCTATTTCTAAACATGCAAAAAAATACATTGATGTTCATTTAATGATTATCGATCCGGATCGCTACATCAAAACTTTTGCTGATTTAGGAGCAAACGGACTAACGGTTCACTACGAAGCCTGTACACATTTACACAGAACCCTTCAGGCCATTAAAGCAGAAGGAATGAAAGCGGGAGTCGCCATTAATCCTCACACCACTATCGATTTACTTGAAGAGGTTATAAACGATATTGACTTAGTCTGCATTATGAGTGTTAATCCGGGTTTTGGAGGGCAGTCGTTTATCGAAAATACCTATAGTAAAGTAAAAAAACTAAAAGACCTGATTACACGCAAAAACGCTTCAACCCTTATTGAAATTGACGGCGGTGTAACAAACAAAAATGCAAAACAACTGGTAGAAGCCGGAGCAGATGTTTTAGTGGCCGGAAGCTTTGTTTTTAAAGCCGAAAACCCGATTGAAACCATCACTGACCTAAAAGTCCTGACTGCTTTTTAAGTTTTTTAAATTTGGAAAGAAATCAATTCCGGTCATTTTTTCTAAAGTCTCAATAGAAACCACAAAATCATAAATAGACTTATCACTCTTTTCATTAGGCACCAAAAAAGCTATGGCCTTGTGTTTATTTCCTGATTTAGCCAGAATGATTTTATAAAAATATTTAGGAACAGCTACTTTTTCTGTTCCTATTTTTTTATCCGTATCTTTCAAAACCCCGCCTGTTACCACATAAATATCATTATATTTTCCGGCCCAGTAACGGGTTTTCTGCTCTATTCGATTCCAGATTCCACTGTTAAAATCATGTTTCTGGGGAGAAATATTGGACGTATAAAAAGTATCATTATACGCTTCTTCGCTAAACTCCATATCTCCGGCCGGACAAAGATGTCCTTTATCATAACCTGATTTTTTGTAGTTTCTCCAGTTGGCAGAACCGGTCGTTACCTTGGGATCTTCAATAAAATACGGGCGTTTGAAATCTCCATTCTTCAAGTACTCTTTTTTTAGTTCATATGCAACCCATTCAGCCTGCTCAAATTTTTCATTGTAAGACAGCGTATAATATTTGTGTTTTACGATCTGATTGGTAGTCGATACCGGCTGATAGGAAACTGAATAACCTTCTGTATTTGTACTTTGATCCGAAACAAAAGATTTAGGTTCTTTCACTATTTCAGCTGTATCTGCCGTGTTTTCATTTTTACAGGAAAGCATCATCAGTCCTGCCAGACCATAAACTAAACTTTTTTTCATCCTACTATTTTACCTAAAAAAAACGCTCCGTAAATTATATTTAAGAAGCGTTTTAATAACAAATTAAATTTTAAAAAATTACGATTTTACTAATTTCTCCTTTTTCATCTTTGGCGAAACAGTAGTTTTTACGTAAGAAGCTGACTGTAAATCATCTAAAACATTTAGAGCTTCTTCTACATATATATCTTTAGATAATGCCTGATGCCAGGCTTCTCTCTTTTCTTTCAGCACTGCATCATTATTCATTTCAGTTACTTCATAAGGAAGTGATTTGAAAACCAGATCATTTTTATAATCTGAAATTGGTTTGTATTTTTTTCCTTCGTTTTCAACCTGCTCCTGAGTTTGTTTGAAATTTACAATATTCAGACTATAGGTGTTTTCTTTATTTTTAACATCGATCCATTTTGCATTATCTTCAATCAATTTAAACTGAGGATTCTGTGCAATTCTTCCTCTGCTTTTTTCGATAGCTTTATTGAAATTCTGGTTAGAAGTCCATGTACTGTAATCTGCCGGGTCAATCTTATCCCATGGCATTGCATTATCAATATCACGTTCTCCCATTTTTAAATAAGCATAACGGTCTGGCATCACAACATCGCTATGAACACCTTCTAACTGCGTAGAACCTCCATTAATTCTATAAAATTTCTGACCTGTAATTTTCAATGCTCCCAGATCTCCATAACTGGCATTACGAACAAACTGGTTTAAATCTAATACATTTTGCACTGTACCTTTACCATAAGTTTGCTTACTTCCAATGATAATGCCTCGTTTGTAATCCTGAATGGCAGCTGCTAAAATTTCAGACGCTGAAGCAGAGAAGCTGTTTACCATAATTACTAATGGTCCGTCCCACTCTATCTTTTTATCTTTATCGTATAAAACTTCTTTCTTTTTTCCGGCAGATTTTACCTGAACAATTGGTCCGTCTTCAATGAACAAACCGGCAATATCCACTACTGTAGAAAGAGATCCTCCTCCGTCATCACGAACATCAAGAACAATTCCGTTGATATTTTCTTTTTTAAGTCTTTCAACTTCAAGGGCAATATCTTTTCCGGCATCACGACCGTCTTTATTTTCAAAATCGATATAAAATTTAGGAAGGTAAATAACTCCGTATTTCAATCCGTTTTTCTCTACGATACTTGATTTAGCATAGGTTTCTTCAATTTCAACCACATCTCTGATAATTGAAATCACTTTGATACTTCCGTCTACTTTTTTAACGGTCAGTTTTACTTCGGTACCTTTATGTCCTTTGATTTTTTTAACCACATCATCCAGACGCATTCCTACCACATCAACAGGTTCTTCGTTTCCTTGTGCCACTTTCAGAATTAAATCTCCGGCCTCAAGCTGTTTCCCTTTCCAGGCAGGACCTCCCGAAATTAATTCGTCAATTTGGGTGAAATCATTTTTCTTGGTCAGTCTCGCTCCAATTCCTTCCAGTTTTCCACTGATGTTTACATCAAAACGGTCTTTTTCTTCAGGAGCAAAATAACTGGTATGAGGATCGAAACGGGCCATGATAGAGTTCAGATAAACTGAAAACCAGTAATCTTTATTTAAATCTTTAATAACGCTGAAATTATCATCTAAAGATTTCAAAGAACTTTCACGGGTTTCTTTCTCTAATGTTTCAAAAGATTTCTCTTTATAAGCAGGATCTTTTTTCTTCTTCTCTTCTTCGATTTTCTGCTTGGTTACCAGCGATGAAAGTGTAGAAAGCTTAATTTGTTTTCTCCATCTTTCGTTAATTTCGTTTAGGTTTTTTGCATACGGAATGTTCTCATAATCCGCATTAAAAGTCTCGTCTGTAGTATAATTAAAAGGCTGTGCTAAAATCGTTTTATAACGTTTTTTACTCTCTTCCATTCTCTTCATTAATCTTGTATAAGTCAGATTAAAAAATGTCAGGTCTTTGTTTAGGAACTGGTCGTCCAGCATCAGTTCATATTGTTTGAACTCATCAATATCCGACTGTAAAAAGAACCTTTTTGAAGGGTCCAGTGCCTCAATATAGTCTTTAAAAATACCTTTGGAAAAATCATCATTTATTTCAGCCGGGCTGTAATGCCCTTTTTCGATAACAAAAGCCAGTAATTCTAAAAGTGTCTTATCTCTGTTTGGGTCCGGATCCTCACTTTTATCAGCATTAATCTTAAAAGCAAAAAGGGTTAGAGACAAGCATAATACAGCTATAAGTATTTTATAATTTCTTTTCATAAACTTAATAATAGCATTCATCAAATTTTTTAATCTAAGTTACGGTAAAAACTATGCCAACATGCTAAGATCGGTATAATTTTTTGTTAAAGATATAAAAATGTTTATTGTTCAAAAGTCTTCGCTTGTTAAGTTTAGAATTTTTATTTATTTGTTAGTAAAGTACCGTAATCTGTTATTACATTTGCTTTAAGAAGCTTTAATTTTGATAAATCAAAAACAAAAACACCCCATGAAAAACGAAAAACCTTTAATATTAGTAACCAATGACGATGGGATTCTGGCTCCGGGAATCAGAGCTTTAATAAGTGTTATGGAAACTATTGGGGATGTTGTGGTAGTGGCTCCGGACAAACCTCAAAGTGCAATGGGACATGCCATCACGATAAACAATACTCTTTTTCTGGATAAAATTTCTAAAGAGGATGATACTATTACAGAATACAGCTGTTCGGGAACTCCTGTTGACTGTGTAAAACTGGCCGTAAACGAAATCTTAAAAAGAAAACCGGATTTGTGTGTTTCCGGAATTAACCACGGATCAAACTCGTCTATCAATGTTATCTATTCCGGAACAATGAGTGCCGCTGTTGAAGCCGGAATAGAAGGTATTCAGTCTATTGGTTTTTCACTATTGGATTTTGACTGGAATGCCGACTTTGAACCTGTAAAATCATTTGTAAAAAAAATAGCGCTGGAAACACTTGAAAACAAACTGCCGCCGGGTGTTGTTTTAAATGTTAACTTTCCGAAACTAAACGAAAAAGAAATCAAAGGCATCAAAATCTGCCGGCAGGCAAAAGCCTATTATGCTCAGAAATTTGACAAAAGGCAGACTCCCTTTGGAAAAGATTATTACTGGCTTACAGGAAAATTCACAGTCGAAGATCAGGGTGAGGATACCGATGAATGGGCTCTGGAAAACGGATACATATCGATCGTCCCTGTTCAGTTCGACCTGACCGCCCATCATACTATGCAGCAACTTAATACCTGGAAATTAAATGGATAAAAAAGACTTCTTAACTGGATTTCTAATCGGAATTTTCACTTCTCTTATGGGAAGTTATTTGTTTATAAAATTCTTTACAAATTTTGATATTTCCACTGGCATCCAAACGATCAGAGAAATGGGATACTTAGGAAAAGTTATTACTATAGGCACAACTCTGGATCTTGCCGTATTTTTAATTTTATTAAAAAGGAACCGGGAAATGATGGCCAAAGGTGTCATTTTGGCTGTGATTGTTCTGGCCATTTCTACCATAATTATTTAAACCTTATCTTTGTGCAGCAATAAAAATTCGTTGATATGAAATATTACATAATAGCTGGTGAAGCATCCGGTGATTTACATGGTTCCAATTTAATGAAAGCTTTATACGAGGAAGATCCTGAGGCCGAAATTAGATTCTGGGGCGGTGATTTAATGCAAAAGGCCGGCGGAACATTGGTAAAACATTATCGCGATTTAGCTTTTATGGGATTCGTTGAAGTGCTTTTCAACTTAAAAACCATTTTAAACAATATAAAATTCTGCAAAAAAGATATCTCTGATTTTAAACCGGATGTTCTTATTTTTATTGATTATCCGGGATTTAATATGCGTATTGCAAAATGGGCCAAAGAACAGAATTACAAAACACATTACTATATTTCTCCTCAAATCTGGGCCTGGAAAGAAAACCGGATCACTGCCATAAAACAGCATATTGACAAAATGTTTGTAATCCTGCCTTTTGAAAAAAGTTTTTACGAAGACAAACATCATTTTCCGGTAGATTTTGTTGGTCACCCGCTAATTGATGCGATCCAGAATCAGCCTGCTTTTAATGAAGCGAATTTCAGAGCCGAAAATCAATTGGGTAAAAAACCTATTATTGCAGTCTTACCAGGAAGCCGTAAACAGGAAATTACCAAGATGCTGAGTGTCATGCTAAGCGTTGTAGATGATTTCCAGGATTATGAATTTGTAATTGCCGGTGCTCCCAGTCAGGATTATGAATTTTACCAGCAGTTTATCAAAAACAAGAACATTGCCTTTGTTTCTAACAAAACTTATGACCTGCTTCGTTCTTCTACAGCTGCACTGGTTACCTCGGGTACAGCAACTTTGGAAACGGCGCTTTTTAAAGTTCCGGAAGTGGTTTGTTATAAAGGAAGTGCCATTTCTTATCAGATTGCCAAACGAATTATTACTTTAAAATACATTTCGCTTGTGAATCTGATTATGGATCAGGAAGTGGTTACAGAGCTGATTCAGAACGAATGCAGTACAAAACGAATCAAAGAAGAACTGCATAAATTACTGGAGCCTTCTCATCGTGAAAAACTTCTGAAAAACTATGATATTCTGGAGGAAAAACTAGGAGGAATCGGAGCCAGTAAAAAAACCGCAGAACTTATTGTTACTGATTTAAAATCTTAAAATATTTGTGTTTTGAAAAAAATATTCGTTTTTCTTCTTTTATCAATTGTGTTTGTTTCCTGTAAATCGACTTCGACTGCTGTAAGTAAAAACGAATCGAAAAAAGAAAGCAGATCTCTTGTAAAAAATCTAATAGAAACAGCCACAGCCAATATTGGCGTGAAATATAAAGCAGGAGGAACTACAAAAAACGGCTTTGACTGCTCAGGTTTGGTTTATACAACATTTGAAACGGAGCATATAAAGCTTCCCCGCAGCTCTTATGAACAGGCTAAAATTGGAAAAGTAATTCCCCTTACTGATGCCCGAAAAGGCGATTTGATTTTTTTTAAAACCAATAAAAGCAGACAGATCAATCATGTGGGACTTATTACTGAAATAAATTCAGATGAAATAAAATTTGTACACTCCTCCACTTCCAAAGGAGTCATCATTTCTTCAACAAAAGAAGCATACTACAAAAATTCATTCGAACAGGTAAACCGGGTAATCGAATAAATTAACACAAAATATATTTATTTTCTTACAATATTTAATACTTTTAACTCATGAAAGTATTAGATTTCCCTTTGGTTAAAATTACAATTGGTTTTCTTTTTGGAATTTTAACTTCGTATTATTATCAGCCCTCCATTTCAGACTCACTTGTTTTTCTGGGAATCTGTTTTGTCTTATTCTGTCTTTCGTTTTTTCTTTCACAACAAAATAAAAAGGCAAAGTTTATTTTTGGAATCAGCAGTTATTTTATGGCTTTTGCAGTTGGAATCTGCGTTTTACTTTTTCATACAGACTGTTTCAATAAGTCAAATTACATACATGCGGAAACTGTTTTTAAAACTCCGCAATACATAACTCTTACTTTAAGGGAGAAACTCAAAAGCAATGATTATAACGACCGCTATATTGGTATCATAAACGGTATTGACACTGTACGATATTCCGGAAGAATTATCGTTAATTTACAAAAAGACAGCTTAACAAACCCATTAATTATTGGCAATATTATCCGGGTAAAAACTACTTTACAGAAAACGTCTGCCAGCAAAAATCCTAATCAGTTTGACTATTCCAAATATCTATCAGACAAACAGATTTATGCCCAGTTATATTGTAAAAAATCTGAAATAGCAATTAGTAAAATCATCAAAAAAGACATTTGGTATTATTCCGGACGTCTTCATTCCACCATTCTGAAAAACCTGGAAACAGCTCATTTTAATAAAGACGAAATGAATGTCGCACTGGCTTTAATTCTCGGACAACAGCAGGAGATTTCATCGGAAATAATCAAAGATTACCAGTACTCAGGTGCCACCCACGTACTTTCTGTCTCAGGTTTACATGTTGGTTTTATAATGCTATTTATAATGTTTATCTTAAAACCAATTCCCAATACCCGCAGAGGTTCTGCAGTAAAACTAACTGCCATTTTAATTTCTCTGGCTGGTTTTGCTGTTATTTCAGGCTTATCTCCTTCGGTTTTACGATCGGTTGTGATGTTTTCGTTTGTGGCTGCCGGTGCTCATTTACGAAGAAGCGGCAACATATACCATACTTTATTAGTTTCTGTTTTACTAATACTTCTTTTTGAACCTTACTTTCTATTTGACGTAGGTTTTCAATTAAGCTATTTAGCGTTATTTTTTATCGTATGGCTTCAACCTGTCTTAGATAAAATATGGCTGCCGAAGAACAAGATTGCGAAATATATCTGGAATGCCTTAACTGTTTCTTTTGCCGCTCAGATTGGCACGCTGCCGCTGTGTCTTTATTATTTTCATCAATTTCCGGGACTTTTTTTTGTTACCAACATTATCATTCTCCCCGTTTTATCTTTTATCATGATTGCAGGAATACTGGTAATGCTTTTTGCAATCTTCAAAAGTCCACCTGAAATACTGGTTTACATTTTTGAAAAAAGTATTTTTATATTAAACCGCATGATACATTATGTAGCTTCTGCTGAATCTTTTGTAATTCAGGACATCAGTTTTAATTTTTACTATTTAGTCACACTGTACTTCGTTATTATCAGCGCCGTTATATGGTCTAAAAAACATACTTTTTACAAACTAGTACTGGTATGTCTATCGGTCATACTTTTTCAGATTTCCTTACTCTATACCAGAAAAGAAACATCCCTGCAGCAGGAACTGATTGTATACAACGTAAAGAAAAACACATTGATTTCCAAAAGAAACGGATCTCATAATACCCTGCTTACCAGCAATATCACGAAGACCAATAAAAACAGCGCATTCAACGCTTACTTAGTAGGCAATTTTGGCATCTTAGATACAACCTGTCAGATTAAAAACGTTTTGTATTTTAAAGGAAAGAAAATTTCAATCCTTGACAGCACCGGAATTTATAAAAGCAGTATTCAGCCTGATATTTTACTTTTAACCCAATCGCCTAAAATAAATCTGGATCGTCTTTTACTAACACTTCACCCTGAAATAATAATTGCAGACGGATCGAACTCTTATGCTATTCAAAAACTTTGGAAAGCAAGCTGCGAAAAAAGAAATATCCCTTTTCATGCCACAGCCGAAAAGGGATATTATCGCTTAAACTGATTATTTTATTCCGGATTCAAAATCAAATTACAATCAGCAATCCAGGCCTTTACACCTCCTGAATTATAAGAAAGTTTTCCAAGGGTATTAAAGTTGGTTTTTTCCTTGCGGATTACAGCACTTGCAAAACAAACTTCAGGCAGATCTATTACGCCAAAAGCATTTTTCAATTTAATATTTTGTTCCCGTACTTCGCTTGAAATAGCGGTATCAGAAAGATCAAGCTTTACCAGAATAACATTCTTGCGGGACCATTTTTCAAAATCGGCTGTTTTAAATATTTCATTCTGTAAGTTTTCGGGCGCATTCACAGCTGTAAACCAAATAAGCATTGGCTTTCTCTCTTCATTACTAATTTTAATAGCATCGGCCATACTCGTTTTCCATTCAAGGTTTTGCGCCTTCATCGCAAAAACCATAAAAAAAAGCAGTAGTGTAAGTAGTTTTCGGGTCATAAATCGTTAGGTTTTTGGTTGGGTTAATAAAACTAAATTAACACAAAACTAACATCAAACAATCCTCTTCAAAACAAATAGTTACAAAAAATCAACATTAAAATGAAATTAATTATTTAAGCTTAAATATTTGAAAATAATTAAAATTTTACCCCTCTAAAATATTAAATGTATAATTTACATTTAATATTGTTTAAAAAAAATATCCCCTTTCAGAGAACTAAAAGGGGATTCTACAAATTAAACTAAAGAATCTTAATTTAAATTTATTTACTCACTAGGATGCAGGATATTATTTGATTCTGCAATCCACGCTTTGGCGCCGCCCGGTTTATAAGCCAGTTTTCCAAGAGCGCTGAAAGTTGTTTTGTTTTTTCGGATAGAGGCAATGGCAAAACATACTTCAGGAAGATCCTGCACTCCAAATGCGTTCTTCAGTCTTACGTTTTGTTCTTTATCTCCTTCGGAAGCGTTTATATCTGATAAATCCAATTTCACCAGTATTACGTTGTCGCGTGACCATACGGCAAAATCAGGGGTCTTAAAGATTTCATTCTGAAGATTTTCCGGTACACCTGAGGCAGTGAATAGAATTAACATTGGTTTTTTTTGTTCGTTACTAATGGCAATTGCATCAGTCATGTTTGTTCTCCAGGCAAGGGTTTGAGCTTGTGTGAAAAATGAACCTAAAAAAAACAGTAGGATAAGTAATTTTTTAGTCATATTATATTGTTTTTGGTTAGTATAGCATGACGAAATTAACACAATATTTTAATTATCCAAATTATATCACATCAAAAAATACATTATGTGTTTTTTTATTTATAAATAAATACCGAAATAATAATTCACAGCAATTAAATGAAAATCTTTTCTTACTAAACAAAAAAACTCCTTACAATAATGCAAGGAGTTTAGTTTATATATCACAATCTAAAAATAGTCTGCTTATGATTTTTTAGGATGAACAATTCCTTCGGCCACCGTTAACCAGGCAGAAGGTCCCCCGGCTACATAACCGGTTTTTCCAAGACCTGTAAAATTAATTTTTCCGTCTTTTGACTGAGCACTGGTAAAAAATACAGTAGGAAAGCCCTGAATCCCAAAAGCCTGCTGTAATTCATTATTCTGGCTTTTTAGTTCCGGCGTCTGCGGAACACTTCTCGGATAATCCAGTTCTACTAAAACTACATTTTCGGCAGCCCATTTTTTAAACTCGGCTGTTTTTAAAACTTCGTTTTGTAAACGAATACACCATCCACACCAGTCACTTCCCGTAAAAAACATTAACATAGGTTTTTGTTCTTTATTACTGACTGTAATGGCTTCTTTTACATCAGTATACCATTTTAGTTCCTGAGCTTGTGTAACAAACGCTCCAACTATAAAAAAAGCGGTCAAGAATATTCTTTTCATATGTGTATTTGTTTTGCACAAATTTAAATAAAAAATGAATTAAAAAAACATCATTATTTTACTTCCTGCATTAACCTTCTAATCAACGGAGTCAAAACAATTAATGCAATACCGGCAATAAGTGAATATACCGCAAGCTGATAATATCCATCCGTATAAGCAATAAGTTTAGACATTAAGGTAGTACCTGTATTTGCGTCAGACATTTCTGCTCCTAATTTCCCGGCTGCAAACTGACCAAATGCACTTGATAAAAACCACAGTCCCATCATCATTCCAAATAATCTCTTAGGAGACAGTTTGGTAATTACTGACATTCCGATTGGACCAATACATAATTCTCCAAGTGTGTATAAAAGATAACCTAAAGCAAAAACATCCAGAGAGCTCAGTCCATCCGCTCCTACAAAAAATCGGGCACTGTAAAAAATAAAGAAACCGGCTGCCAGCAAAATAAAGGATAATCCAAATTTAATAACCGTATTAGGCTCTATTTTTCGCTTGTACATAAATATCCATAACAATCCTACCAACGGGCTGAAAATAATAACATAAAGCGAGTTTATACTATTATTTACTACGTTTGGATCAATGTGAAAAAACAGCATTTTGTTTGATAAGTTATCTTTTGCAAACAAGGACAACGATCCTCCAGACTGCTCTGAAATAGCCATAAACATAAAGTATCCAAAAATAAACACAAATGCTGCCAATAATTTACGCTGCTGTTTAGGATCTTTTATCTGTATTAATTCAAATAAAAAGTAACCAACAGCCGCAATACCAATTGTATACATAAAGTACTCTGTAAAATCAGAGTTGATAACCATTATATATACCAATGGAATCACAATAAAAGAACCTGCATAAACCGCTATTTCATACAGATTACGTTTTTTAGGCGTATGATTTTCCAAAGGAGAATTTCCAATTGGTGCTAAGTGTTTTTTCGTTAAAAGAAAAGTTACCACACCAATAATCATAACGACCGCTGCGGAAAGAAAACAAAGGCTCCATGAATAGTTTTTTCCTAAATAAATAGGTATCGCACCACCCAGCATTCCTCCAATATTGATACCTGCATAAAACAATCCGTAACCCGCATCACGACGACCATCATTTTCATGATACAACTCTCCTACCATTGAAGAAACATTTGGCTTAAAAAACCCTGTTCCAATAATAGAAAGTGTTATTCCGTAATAAAAGAAATCATGTGGAGAAGCCGCAATAAGCAGGTTTCCCAAAATCATTACAATCCCACCAAAAAGAAGCGATTTCTTAAATCCTAATATTTTATCAGCGAAAATTCCGCCAATAAAAGTAAAGGCATACACAAAGGCCTGAATAGCTCCGTATTGTAAATTTGCTTTCCCTTCCAGCAGACCTAATTGATCTACCATAAAAAAAGCTAAAACCCCTCTCATTCCGTAGAAACAAAAACGTTCCCACATTTCAACCAAAAACAAGTACCACAATTGTTTTGGGTACTTGCCTTCAAAATTTTGAATTTGTTCTAAAGTAGTAATCTTGCCTTCCATCTTATCTAACACCGTGCATCATTTTTTTCAACATTGGCGTTAAAGCAAACAATAAAACAGCTGCAATACCGGTAAGAACCACAAACACCATAAAAAACTCATATAAATTGTGGATAATAAATCCTGCAAAGTTTGGATACGAAACTGTAATCACTTGTTTCTCTTTAATAATATCTAATTCTTTTACAGTAAATGTTGTATCCTTTGCTGTGAATTTATTTACAAACTCTGTTTTATTTCTTTTAGCAAAATCTTTTTGATTTTTAATTTCAGCAAGAGTTTCAATTTTCTTTTCGATATCTAAATTAAGTTCTTTTGCTTTTTCTTTATCAACTTTTGCAATTTGAAGTTTAGCTAACGTAAACAACTCCCCTCCATTTGCAACAGTTTTATTATCTAATAATGACTGTAGATCTATGTTTGCTTTTTTAGCAGCTATGTATTTATCGCCCGTTGGAGGCAAAATAGATCCTAAAGTTCCTCCTAATGCATAACCAGATGCGTTTGATAAAAAGAAAACTCCAAATAATAATGATGCAAAACGTTTTGGCGATAATTTACCTACTAATGATAAACCAATTGGAGACAAACACAACTCCGCACAAGTGTTTAAGAAATATAATAAAATAAGCCATTTTACTAATAACAATCCTGAAGTGCCAAGTCCTGAAACCTGATTTGCAATCATAAAGAAACTTACTGTGATAAGAACTAATCCTGCAGCTAATTTTACTGGCGAAATAGGCTCTTTATCTCTTGCTCTTAAGAAATCCCAAAGAACACTAAAAGGAACCGCCATTATCACAACAAAAAGTCCGTTAAAAATCTGAACCATCGATGGCGGCATCAGCCAGCCAAAGAAATGTCTGTCGGTTTGGTTATCCGCAATAAAAGTCAATGAAGATCCAGCTTGTTCAAATGCAGCCCAGAAGAAGATAATAAAGAATGAAACAATGTAAATTACAAAAATTCTATCACGTTCAACTTTAGTTAATGATTTATCAGAAATAATTAATCCAGCTAAAGCCAAACCACTTGAGTAAATCAAAGTATAAATTAAATTTTGCCCAACTACATAATGAAAAAAGAATCCTAAAGCGATAAAAGCAAGACCTGCAAATACTAATGCTTTAGTAGAAAAATTAGCTTTTTGAGCTTCTCCTTCTTCAAAATCTTCTGCCACATTTTTAGATGGTAAACCTCCTAACGGTCTTCCTTCCGGAGAAACCACATATTTATTTTTTAGGAAATAAAATAAAATTGTACCTAAAAGCATTGCTATGGCAGCTGCTAAAAATCCCCATTTAAAAGCGTGAACATCTCGGAAACCTCCAGCATCTTTTACATCTCCCAATAACGGACAGATAGACTGACCTAAGAAAGCTCCAATATTAATACCCATGTAGAAAATAGTGAAAGCTGTATCCAGTTTTGTTTTTTCCTGTTTTGGATATAAACTTCCTACCATACTCGAAATGTTTGGTTTGAAAAATCCGTTACCAAAAACAATTGCCCCTAATCCACAATACATAATTGTTTTTGCAAAAGGAACATTTCCTTCAAAAACACTCCCACTAGTAAATAAAAGCAATTGGCCAATAGCCATTAACAAACCACCTAAAAGGATACAATTTCTGTTTCCCAAATAACGGTCGGCAATAAAACCTCCGAGCATTGGGGTTAAATAACAAAGTCCGAGGAAACCTCCATAAATCAAAGACGCTTCTTCTTCCTTCATCAATAATGAATTCACAAGAAATAAAGTTAACAAAGCGCGCATTCCATAAAAATTGAACCGCTCCCACATCTCCGTTCCGAATAATACCCACAGGCCTTTTGGATGCGCCGTTTTCACTTGAGTTTCTCCCATATTTTCATTATTATTTTAGGTTAATATTTGTTTTAGATTATAAATTTTCTTTGATGAAATTAGTCATTTTATTGTAAAGCTGAACTCTTGTTTTTCCGCCGTAAATACCGTGATTTTTATCCGGATATATCTGAGAATCAAATTGTTTGTCTGCCTGAATTAAAGCTTCCATCATCTGCATTGAATTCTGAACATGAACGTTATCATCACCAGAACCGTGAATCAGTAAAAATTTACCTTTTAATTTATCAACATGGTTAATTGGAGAGTTTTGGTCATAACCACTTGCATTTTCCTGCGGTGTCTGCATGTATCTTTCTGTATAAACACTGTCATAAAATCTCCAATTGGTAACCGGAGCTACGGCAATTGCCATTTTAAACACATCATTACCCTGGAAGATACAGTTAGAAGCCATAAAACCACCATAACTCCATCCAAAAATCCCAATTCTTGAAGCATCAACATACGGATAAGCTCCAATTACTTTTGCAGCATCGATCTGATCTTCAACTTCGTATTTCCCTAATTCTTTCTGTGTTACTTTTTTAAAATCAGCCCCTTTGAATCCGGTTCCTCTTCCATCTACACAAGCCACAATATAACCTTGCTGCGTAAGAGATAAAAACCAGTAATCGTCGCTGTTATTCCAGTCGTTATTTACCTGCTGTGATCCAGGACCAGAATACTGATACATAAAAACAGGGTATTTTTTAGACGGGTCAAAATCTTTTGGTTTTAAAATCCAGGCATTTAGCTCATTCCCTTTAGCTGTTTTTAAAATAAAGAATTCTTTTGCAGGAAGACTGTATGCTTTTAGTTTATCAGCAAGTGCCTGATTGTTTTCGATAACCTGAATTTCTTTTCCGGTTTTAGCCTCATTTAAAGTATAAGTGGTAGGCTGTAAATTACTTGAGAAAGTAGTAATAAAATATTGAAAATTAGGGCTGAATGTTGCCGCGCTTGTTCCTACTTTTGAAGTTAAACGGGTTTTATTTTTTCCGTCTAAACCAATTCTGTAGATATCTCTGTTAATAGAACCATTTTCTGTAGACTGATAGAAAATAGTTTTTGTTTTTTCGTCGAAACCGTAGTATGAAACTACTTCCCAGTTTCCTTTTGTAACCTGATTTTTAAGTTTACCTGTTTTATCGTAAACATAAATATGATTAAATCCGTCTTTTTCGCTTGTCCAGATAAAACTGTTATCTTTTAAGAAAGTTAAGTTATCTGTCACATCAACATAAGCCTTATCTTTTTCATTTAAAACTACTTGAGCAGCAGCCGTTGTTCCGTCTACAAATAACAAATCCAGATTATCCTGATGACGGTTTAAAACCTGTGCAGACAGTATGTTATTGTCATTCGTCCACTGTAATCTTGCGATGTAAAAATCATTATAATTTCCTAAATCGACTTTTTTAGCAGTATTTCCCGCCGCATCATAAATATGTAATGAAACTACCGAGTTTTTCTCTCCTGCCTTAGGATATTTAAATGTTTCGATTGTTGGATATAAATCTTTATGAAACATCGACATAGAGAATTCAGGAACCTGGCTCTCGTCGAAACGAATATAAGCCAGCTTTTTACTGTCTTTGCTCCAGTCGAACGCCCGGACAAAAGCAAATTCTTCTTCATAAACCCAGTCCGTAATACCATTTATAACGGCATTTTTCTTTCCGTCGGTTGTAACTGCTGTTGATTTCTTTGATGCTACATCGTAAACATATAAATTATTTTCTTTTGCGTAGGCTATTTTAGCACCGTCAGGAGAAAAAACTGGCTCTTGAATTTGAAAATCAACAAGTTTAGTTAAGGATTTGGAAGCAATATCATATAAGAAATAATCTGCTGTAAAAGAGTGACGGAAGATCTTTTTAGAATTGCAGGCAATTAAGATCTTTTTTTCTGAAGCATCGAAGGTATAACTGTCAATTCCGTCGGCAAGTTCTTTGTAGTTTTTAGTATCGATTAAATTGGATACTTTTTTCAGGGTTGCAAAATCGTATAAATCAATCTGCATACTTCTGGCTGCCTGATCAACATTTAGAACGGTGTATTGATTGGTGTTCTTTAAGGATTGTAATTCGTCCATCCCTTTTGCCCGGAATGCTCCGCCAAAAATATTTTCGACTGTTATTTTCTGCTGTCCAAAAACAACGGTAACCAAAAATAAAAGCACGAGCGTAATTTTACTTGTCTTCATTAGAATTATTTTAAATATAAAAAGAGCCCAATTTTAATAAAAAAAATAAACATAATACACATTTTAAGTGTTAAATGTTAAAAAAAATAACGATTGCGTATTTTCAACTTGAAAATACATTGTAAACAAAACTCTTAAAATAGTATCTTTGCCGCAACATTATTATTTAATATATTGAGAATGAACAACGCTGTTGCCGGATTTTCTAAATTATCCAAAAAGGAAAAAATTAACTGGATTGCCAATGAATATTTTTCGACCCCGGAAGAGGCCTTAAATATTATAAGAAATTACTGGAATACAGACGAAAAGCTCCAGCAGCTGCATGATGAATTTATTGAGAATACGATTACCAATTTATATATTCCGCTGGGTGTAGCTCCTAATTTTTTAATTAACGGGAAGTACAAAACAATCCCAATGGCTATTGAAGAAAGTTCTGTTGTTGCTGCAGCATCAAAAGCTGCAAAATTCTGGGCTTTGCGGGGAGGTTTTAAAACCACTATAATCGACACCGAAAAAATTGGTCAGGTTCATTTTAACTTTAAAGGTGACGCTGATAAACTGCAATCCTTTTTTCAGCAAATAAAACCTAAGTTTTTCTCTGAAACACAAAGCATTACCAAAAACATGCAGGAACGCGGCGGCGGTATTTTGGATATTCAGCTAAAAGACAAACGCAATTTACTTGAAAATTACTTTCAACTGCATGCCTCTTTTGAAACTAAAGACAGCATGGGCGCTAATTTTATCAATTCGTGTTTAGAACAGTTTGCTGCCACTTTAAAAGAAGAATTTCAAAATTCTGAATTATTCTCAGAAAAAGACCAGCTTACAGTTGTGATGAGCATATTATCCAATTATGTTCCCAATTGCCTGGTAAGAGCCGAAGTTTCCTGTCCTATTGAAGATTTAGCAGAAAAACATATCCCAAATCCACAGGAATTTGCAGAACGTTTTGTTCAGGCGGTACAAATTGCCGAAATAGAGCCTTTCAGAGCTGTAACCCACAACAAAGGCATTATGAATGGTGTAGACGCCGTAGTGCTGGCAACAGGAAATGACTTTAGGGCCATTGAAGCCGGAGTTCATGCTTATGCTTCAAAAAACGGACAGTACAGCAGTTTATCACATGCCAAAATCGAAAACGGTATTTTTACCTTCTGGCTTGAAATTCCTCTGGCACTGGGAACAGTTGGCGGATTAACTTCTTTACATCCTCTTGTAAAATTATGTCTGGAAATGCTTGAAAAACCTTCGGCTTCAGAATTAATGGAAATTACTGCCGTTGCCGGTTTAGCACAAAATTTTGCTGCATTACGTTCTTTAACTACCACCGGAATACAGGAAGGCCACATGAAAATGCACCTGAACAATATTATCAATCAGTTTGAAGCTTCGGATGAAGAGCGTCATTTAATTAAAGCTCATTTTAAAAAAACTGCGGTTTCTCACAGTGCTGTAGTTGAATTCATTGAAAGTCTAAGAAAATAAAATGAAGCTCCTTTTGAATCGGAGCTGCTAAGAGATATATGTCAACAACCTTTTATAGTAACGGAAAGCTATTCATATCCGGAGAGTATTTAGTTTTAGACGGTGCAGATGCCTTTGCCCTTCCTACCCAATTTGGCCAGAATCTGGTTGTCGAAAGCGGAAAAGATAAAATTATAGACTGGAAAAGTTATGATTACGATAATAAGCTGTGGTTTGAAACCCTGCTAACATTTGATGAAATCATAAACAAAACTGATTCTGAGACCGAAACTGTAAAAACAACTTTAATCGATATCCTGCACGAAGCTTATCTTTTAAATCCGGGGTTTATTAATGAATCAGACGGATATAAAATTACTACCCACCTTACTTTTCCAAGAAACTGGGGACTGGGAACTTCTTCAACCCTGATCAATAATATAGCGCAATGGACAAAAGTCAATGCCTTTACACTTCTTAAAAACAGTTTTGGAGGAAGCGGTTATGATATTGCCTGCGCCCAAAACAACACGCCTATACTTTACAAAATAGAAAACAACAGTGTTGAGCCTGTTATTTTTAATCCGGACTTTACGCAAAACATCTTTTTTGTTTACCTTAATAAAAAACAAAACAGTAAGGCAGCCATACATGCTTATAACAAACATAAAGATCAAAACTTAGCCAAAAGTGTTGCGCAAAACAACAAAATAACCCATGCTATACTAAATGCAAAAACTTTAACCGAATTTGCACACGCTGTTGAAAAACACGAAATTCATCTGAGCAATATCCTTCAGATAAAAACTATTAAAGAGATTGCTTTTTCTGATTTTAGCGGCACTATTAAAAGTCTTGGTGCCTGGGGAGGAGATTTTGTAATGGTGGTTTCGAAGGAAAATCCGGCTGACTATTTTATTTCTAAAGGATATGATACTGTTCTCACCTATAACGAAATGATTTTACAGTAGTATTCTGCATTTATAAAACACGGAATCAGAGTTTCATTTTCTGCTGATCTCCTGTATGTTCAAAATGTCCTGATTCTAAGCGACGGATTTTTTCGTTTTCCTGCTCATTCGATTCAATAAGGGTATTATGAAGCCGCTCTGCCATTTTTTCTATACTATTAGTAATAGAATCATATACCAGTTCCATTCGGCGGTGCTTTTCTTCTTTTACAGCCCTTAATACATCTTCTACAAAAATCTTATCGTATTTCTCTGCAACTGAATCACGTGTATTAGTAAGCCTTATTACATAATCATTGCTGAGTATAGTAACTTTAAAATGCTGCTCTTCATTGCTTAAATAATACTTACCACCAAGCTCATCAACATTGATGTCGGTACTGCCAACTTTTAAAAGCTCCGTAATTATTCCAAAAATGTGATTTTCAATTTTAGAATATACCTTAGGCTTTTTTCTTAAAAAACTAAACATATAAAACATTAAGTACCCTGATTATTAACGTATTACCTGTCTTTTTTACAACAAATTGGATATTTGTTATAATAAAAAATCGGACAAATTAACTGTAATAATTTGAATATCACAAATTTTTAGGGAATTATATTTCCTTATTTTCACATAGTTAAGAAAAAATGGCAGGATATTTACTACAAAGCATTCATAATCAATATCAGGCATAAAAAAAACCGAAACATTCTATTGAATGTTTCGGTTTTAAGTATTTATAGATTAGTAAAACTAATAGTTAAAGTCTAATCTGTTGTCTTCAATTTTAGCATTGTTTTTTAATGCTGGTAAAATTCTGCTTGCATCAGAAGCACTTTGTGCTTTTATCTTAGATACATATTCTGCATGATTAGCAATAGCAGGAGCTTTTACTGTACTGATGTTTTTCACTACATACACTCCGGTATTCCCTTCAATTGGAGCAGAAATTTTATTTGCTGTTAAAGCAAATGCATTTCCTACTACTTTTGGTTCTTGTCCTACTCCTCCTGGTAATACAGGATTATCCAGAGTAACGTTAGAAGCCTGCTGAACAGTTACACCTGCATTTTTAGCAATAGCTTCAAGGCTTGAACCTGTCATTTTAGCTTTTAAGATCTCTGCTTTTTTCTTGTTTTTCAAAATTGGCTCAACGTAAGGTCTTGCCATAGTAACAGAAACTAAACCAGATTTATTTTCATTTTTATACTGAGCAATTACATGTCCAACATTTGCGATTTCAAAACGTTTTACATCTCCCGCATCTGTTTCTTTATCAAATGCCCATCTCACGATGTTTCTTTGATTTCCTAACGCACCAAATTGCTCATCCATAGCTTTTACAGATACCGGACCTTCTACTTTTAATCCTAACTCTTTTGCTGTAGCAGCAAAATCTTTATCAGCAGCTTCCATTTCGAATTTAGTAGCCAATGTAAATACTTTATCAGAAGTAGCTTCAGAAGGCTCTATTTTTTGAGCAATTGTTGCTAAACGAATTCCGTCTTGTTTATCTGTAATTTTGATAATGTGGAACCCAAATGGTGTTTCTACTAAACCAACTTTACCAATACCGTTATTGAATACAAAATCATTGAAAGGTTTTACCATCTGACCCTGACCAAAATATCCTAAATCACCACCCTGCTGTGCAGATGAATCATCAGAACTTGTAAACGCCAGCATCATAAAACTATCCGGGTTAGCCTGAACCTGAGCCAGGATTTCTTCTGCTTTAGCTTTAGCTTCTTCTTTTGTTCTTTCTTCTTTTTGGTTTGGTGTCTGAGACCCTTTGTAACCAATTAAAATATGACTTGCTTTTGCATTTACCCCTGCTTTAAATCCTAAAGATTTAGAAATAGCATAATATTTTCCGTAAACATAAGGTCCGTAAATAGCTCCTGCCGGTAAGCTGAATAGTTTATCAGCATCAACCGCTGGTAATGCATTTTTAGGAACATAAGTAGAATCGTAAGGAACATCAGAGTTTGAGTTTACAAATTCTGCAATATTAGTAGCATTTTTAAATCCTGGCAGTGTATCGTTTTTACCTGTTTTAGCATTGTAAACAACACTTCCGGATAATAACGCTGTTATTTTAGCTTTGATATCTGCTTCGTCTTGTTTTGAAGCTTTGTCTTCAACTAAAACATATTGAATTTCACGAGTTGCATCCGCTTTGAATTTTTTCTCGTTTTTCTTCATATAATCTGTGATCTCTGAATCAGAAATTTTCACTTCACTGTCTTTAATAGAAGAATATAAAGCTCCGGCATAAGCAAAGTTTACTTTGTTTGCTTCCATTTCATACTTTAACTTTCCTTCGCTGGCAGTTGTATAAAGTCCGGATTTTACTAAAGTACTGTAAATCTGAAATTTTGCATTTAATTCAGCATCTTTTTCTTTTGCAGAAATATATTGGGCTGCTTCAGGATTGGTTTTAAAGTAGTCTTTAAACTTTACTACATCAAACATTCCTGCTGCATTTAAGAACATTGGATTTTTACCAATATTCGGATCTGATTTTAAAACTTCAATCAGGTGTTTTTCTCCTACTCTCAAACCAAGTTTATCAAACTGAGTTGACAATAATGCGATCGAAACCTCCTGATCCCATACTCTGTTTGCAGCTTCAGTGGAAGTAATCCCTTGACCACTTTTTTCAAGATTGCTGACTTTAAGCCTAAAGTCTTCAAATGAAATATCTTTTCCATCGATGCTTCCTACATCTTTTGAACTTTGACCAAATGTTCCTCTATTAAATAAATCTTGTATTATAAATGCAAATAATGCAAGAGCAATAACTCCTATTAATAAAGCGGAACGCTGTCTAATTTTTGCTAAAACTGCCATTTTTATTATCGTTAATTTTATATTCAGTTTGCGAAAATACAATTATCTAGTTAATAACAATACAACTAGCGTTTTATTTTGCACAATTTTTTTTAATTATTTAAATTTTCACTCTTTAATCGTCATTTTAACCAATTCAATTTTCTTATTTGAGGCCTGCTCAATCACGAAAACAAACCTGTCAATGCTTATTTTTTCGCCTTTTTGAGGAATATCTTTGGTCGAATTTACAATAAAACCTCCGAGAGTACCATACGAATCTTCTTCGGGAATCATTAGTTTATACTCCTCGTTTAAATACTCCACATCGAGCCTGGCCGAAAACAGATATTTTCCATCTCCCAGTTCCTGTTCAATAAGTTCTTCGTCTGAATCGTGCTCGTCTTCGATTTCTCCAAAAAGCTCTTCTACTATATCTTCTATCGTTATAATTCCGGAAGTTCCTCCATATTCGTCCAAAACAACGGCAATGTTTTTTCTCTTTTTGATTAAAAGGTTTAAAACATCTTTAATCAGAATGGTTTCCGGAACAAACTCAACGGTCATTAAAACCGATTTAATAGTTTTAGGCTTCTTAAACAAATCAAAGGAATGAACATAACCTACAATATCGTCAAGAGAGTTTTGACTAACGACAATTTTCGAATATCCGGTTTCAATAAAAAGTGCTTTTAAATCTGAAACGCTGTCAAATATATCGATTGACACCAGTTCTGTACGCGGCGTCATGATATCCCGGGCCTTAACCCCCGAAAACTCTAAGGCGTTTTGAAAAATCTGAATCTCAGAATCAACTTCCTCATCATCTTCAACAGCATTCATCTGCTCGGAAATATAATTCCCCAGTTCTACCTTGCTGAAATAGACTCTGACCTGATCACCTTCTGTTTTAAAAAATCTTTTCAGAACAAAATCGGATATCCAGATAAAAAATGTTGAGATATAATAAAACAGACGGTAAAAAAGATAAGCCGGCACTGCAAAAACCTTAATCAGGGAATTGGCATAAATCTGAAAGAAAACTTTTGGGAAAAATTCAGCAGTTATGAGCACTACGAACGTAGATACTGATGTCTGAACTAATACGGTTGTTATATCTGAAAAGTAAAAACCAAGTCCCGTAATCCATTTCAGGACAGCTTCTCCCATATAAAATCCGTATACCACCAAGGCAATATTGTTTCCAATAAGCATTGAGGCGATAAACTTAGAGGGGTTTTCTGTGAGTTTTGTTAAAATCTGCGATAAGAAATTAGCTTGTTTCTTTTCGATTCCAAGATAGATTTTATTGGAAGAGATAAAAGCAATTTCCATCCCTGAAAAAAAAGCTGATAGTATTAAACATAATATTATAATACTAAGTTCCATTTTTTACTGCTTTTTATTACGGTCTTCAAATTTCCTCAGAAATCTTCTTCTAAAGAAAAACATAAAAACGGCCATCCCGGCGATTACAAAGCTTAAAGGATAAGCTTCGTTATTTTCATTTAATTTGGTTATACCGTCATAAATAAAATAAAGTCCAAATGCAATGTAAACGTATTGTGTATATTTTAAGTAACCCATGTTATATATTTTATTCTTCTGATTCAACTTCACCGCTTATACGCTGTGAATTGATCACTTTAAAATCTTTGCTAAAATCAATCCCCTGTCCGTTAGAAATTCCTTTTGCGTCTGTCAGTTTAAATTTTCTTTCTGTATAAAACCATTCATTTTTCTGGTCAAAATACAGCTGTTCCGTTTCCAGTACCTGTCCTTCTTCAGAGGTAATTTTTACTTTTCCCTGTAAATCAATTATACCGGTAGGTTTATAGGAAACCGCATAATTAGATCTTATAAAAGTACGTTTTTGTTTTTTATCGTACAGTGTAACATCAACTCCTTTTGGAAACTCTGTAAAAGGGAAATCAAGATTGGAGTAATCCAGCATTTTTGAACTGATTAAAACCCCTGTTATTTTTCCTGAGTCTGTATATTTGATATTAACAGTGTCTGCATCACTGGCCGGAACGAACTCAGAGAAGTTGATTTTCTGAACTTCTTTAAAGTTACTTTCGCACCCAAAAAACAGTGTCACAGTTATAACTGTGACAGCGCTTATGATATATCTCTTTGGTAAATTCATTTGCCAAATGTAGTAAATTGTGACGAGCTTATAAAAACATAGAAGTTTATGTTTTAGTTGTATTTCGTCTTCACAAACCATCTGTCATTAAATGAGAAGCTTAAACTAAAGTTCAGGTAGTTTTCTTTAACCAAACCAGCAGATGTTGTTCCTCTTTTACCAAACTCAATTCCAACATTTACATTTGAAAATGTTCCTGTAATTGGAAAACCGGCTCCCAGAGACATTCCTACATCATTTACCGCTTCATTATTTATTACCAGACCTAATTTTTCGTATTTCAGACCCGCTCTGTACGTAACTCTGCTGAAATAACTGGCAAAAGAACTATAGTTTGGAATATAGTATCCTCCAAGGGCATACTTGCTGTATTTTTCGTATTTAACGTTATTCCTTGTATTATAGTAGTTTGCAAGCTCGCCTGCGCCCTGAAAAGCCATCGTGGTTCCTACCAGCCATTTTCTGGCCTGTCCTATACCCGCTCCAAAAGTTACTTTGTTAGGCAGTTTAAGACTTGTATCTATTGGATCTGCACTAACAGAATCCGGATCTCCGTCTACTTCAATAATTCGGTTACTAACTGAGTTTAATGTACTTCCAAAAGTATAACTCAGACTCGTATAAACATTTAATTTTTTGGTGATTTTAGTCTGATACATTGTACCAATATTAAAATTCACACCTGATAATTCAGAGCTATTGGTTTCTCTGGTAGCATTTTGAACGCCCGATACCGCTTCAATACTGGTAGTTGAGATTTTTCCGAAATTATACTGTAAATCTGCTCCAATATTCCATTTAGGCGTAATTTTATATCCCAGACCAAAGAAAACCTTATTCACACCGCCTTTTCCTTCAAGCTGGCTGCTTACTTCTCCTTCTGTTGTATTTATATCTGAAATTTTATATCCAACGGAAGACAAAGGCACTAATCCGAATCCGGCTCCAAATTTCCCCATTGGAATTCCCAGTGCCAGATAATCGAAAGTGGTTCTCTGTGCTTTTGATGATTCACTGCTGCTTTTAATAGTGGTAGTAGCAAAAGTTCCTCCTACAGAAAAAGTAGTCTGCCCCAGACTGGCATAACTTGCCGGATTTTCAATATTCAGGTGAATACTATCCTGTTCAACCGCAACTCCTGCCATTGTTCTGTTTTCGAGAGTTCCTTTAAACCTTGTTTCTCCAATTCCATAAAAAGAATAAGGAGACGAACTACCTTGCTGAGCAAACGAAACGAACGAAATAAGTAAACAGGCACTTATTATAATTTTTTTAATCATTGTCGATTTTATATTGAAATGTTTGGTTCAAACTTTCCAGAAGGAAATTTGAATTGGCAAATATGGTATTTTTTAATCGTTTAGCCAAAAAATCTGCATCGCCTCCCGTTAAAATTATTATAAAATTTGAAAACTTTGATCGATATTCATCGATAAAACCGTCAATCTCATAGACGAATCCGTTCACAACCCCAGAGTGAATCGCCTGTGCCGTTGAGTTTCCTATATAGGAATCCGGCTGTTCTAATGTCAGTAAAGGCAGCCGGGCCGTGTAATTGTGCAAAGCTTCATAACGCAGTCTGAGTCCCGGAGAAATGGCACCGCCAAGATAATTGTCTGATTCGTCGATAAAATCGTAGGTTATACAGGTACCGGCATCTATAACGAGTCTGTTTCTTTTGGGAAACTTCAGTGTGGCTCCTGCTGACAGAATCATCCGGTCGATCCCTAAAGTTTTTGGGGTTGCATATTGATTATGGAAAGGAAACACATCTTCATGCGTAAAAAAATGAACATTCAGCTGATTTTCGAAAGCCAAAAACGATTCTTTTTCGATACTTCCTACCGAAGCAGCAACCAAATCGGAACAATTTTGAAATTTTTCGAGAATTTCTGTAATTTTTTTTTCAAGTTCATTTCGCTCAAAAATAAAATGTTCCAGAACAGTACTACCCTCAAAGACAGCCGCTTTAATTCTGGTATTTCCCACATCAACGGTTAAAATCATTTCTTTCTTTTTGTTTTTGCGAAGATACAAATTGATTTTTTTAAAAAAATGTTTTGCATAAACGGAAAATGATTCTATATTTGCACCCGCAATGAGCACAACACGGTACCTTAGCTCAGATGGTAGAGCAATGGACTGAAAATCCATGTGTCCCTGGTTCGATCCCTGGAGGTACCACAAAACCCGAATAGAAATATTCGGGTTTTTTGTTTTTAATATGTTTTTAGATGCATTACTTATATATTTATTCAAATTCTTCTCAAAAATTCTATATCGGAGAAACAAAAAATATGGATGAAAGAATTCTTAAGCATCAAAACCATTTTTATTCAAATTCTTTTCTGTTTTTTTAACCGCAAAGAGCGCAAAGAAAAAGCGCAAGATTCGCAAAGCTTAAAAATAACTTTGCGAACCTTTGTGTAAAACTTTGCGCTCTTTGCGGTTAAATCCTTTTTCAGTTCAAAACCAAATGTCAACAAATAAACATATTTTGTTAAAAAAGTATTAACTGAATAAAAAAATATCTTATATATTCGTAAAACTATAATTTTATCTTTCATTTACTAATAAGATTTCAAAGCAGTTTTATGAGCAGAACTTCTACTAAAGGCATCTGGAAAGTAATTTCCGCCTCCTCAATGGGAACTATGATTGAATGGTATGATTTCTATATTTTTGGGAGTTTAGCCGTTGTTATTTCTACCAAATTCTTTCCCAGTGACAATCCAACAGCCGCTTTTTTATCAACTCTGGCAACCTTTGCAGCCGGATTTGTTGTACGCCCTTTTGGAGCGCTGTTTTTTGGAAGACTTGGCGATATTATTGGCCGAAAATACACTTTCATGGCTACATTACTGTTAATGGGCGGTTCTACTTTTTTAATAGGCTGTATTCCCAGTTATGAAACTATTGGCTTCCTTGCTCCTTTATTAGTTTTGATTCTGCGTTTATTACAGGGACTCGCTCTTGGCGGAGAATATGGCGGTGCTGCAACTTATGTGGCCGAACATGCTCCCGTTGGACAAAAAGGATACTGGACTTCCTGGATTCAGACTACCGCTACTGTAGGTTTGTTCATCTCTTTAATGGTGATTCTGGCCACTAAAAGCGTCCTTTCTGCCGAAGCTTTTGATTTATGGGGCTGGCGTGTTCCTTTCTGGGTTTCGATTGCAATGGTAGGAGTTTCTTATCTGATTAGAAAAAACATGGACGAATCTCCTGTTTTTGCCAAAGCTAAAAAAGAAGGAACCACTAGTAAAAATCCGTTACGGGAAAGTTTTGGAAACCGCTACAATTTAAAATTTGTTTTACTGGCCTTATTTGGCGCCACTATGGGACAGGGGGTTGTTTGGTATACCGGGCAGTTTTACGCTATGAGTTTTATGAAAACGGTTATGAATATTGATTCGTCTCAGGTTGACAGTTTACTGGGTATTGCTCTTTTAATCGGGACTCCGTTTTTTATTGTTTTTGGATGGCTCAGTGATAAAGTGGGAAGAAAGTACATTATGATGCTGGGAATGCTGCTGGCTATTATATTCTACAGACCCATTTATAAAATGATGTACACCACTACTGACGTTAGTTACAAAACTGAAATCACAGAAAAAACAGTTAGAAACACTGAAACAACGAAAGAAAATAATACAATCACAACTACTTTTAAAACCTTTACAGACGGAACCACGTATATAGAAAAGAAAACAGATTTCGCTAATAAAAAGGAATCTCAAAGCAACATCGTAATTAACATTAATTCAGGCGATGAATGGACGCTGATTTTTCTGGTTTTCATTCAGGTTATATTTGTTACAATGGTTTATGGGCCCATTGCAGCCTTTTTAGTGGAGATGTTCCCAACTAAAATCAGGTATACTTCAATGTCACTTCCTTATCATGTAGGAAATGGGATTTTTGGAGGACTGCTTCCTGCCATTTCAACCTATTTTGTAACACATGCAAAAGCGGCCGGGAAAAGTGATTTTTACCTTGACGGACTTTGGTATCCTATTAGTATTGCTGCGGTCTGCTTTGTAATTGGAATGATTTATATCGACAATAAAAACAAAATTAATCATCTTTAAAAAATTTTAGAACATGAATACAATCAAACAGGCTTTAGGCGTTTTATGGGTTATTTTATCAGTTGCTGCTGCTTATTTTTGTGTGTTTGAGTTTGGCCTGCCTAAATTATTATCAGACCAGCAGGATGATTTGGTTTTCGGCATTATTATTCTTTTTATCCTGACTCCATTAATCGTTCTTGGTTTGGGAACTTTTGGTTATTTTGCCGTTATTGGAGAATATAACCATAAAAAGAAATAGATCTGCAATTAAAAAACACTAATACAGAAAAGGGCTGCCTACCATCGTGTAGAACAGCCCTTTCTCATTACTAACCAAACCAAATTTTTAATCTGTCCAGATATATTTTAAAGTTTATTTTTTAATAAACTTCATTACTTGTATGTTGTTATTTTCGTCTGAAGCCTTTACAATATATAAACCGGTCTGAAGATCACTTACCCCAAACTGATAATCCGGATTTCCGACTGATGTAAAACTTTTAACCAGCTGTCCGGAAACAGAATAAATCTGAACGGCTGTAAATGCAGTACTTAACGTAAAATAATGGGATACCGGATTAGGATACAGACTTACTGTATTTCCTTTTTCAAAATCTCCAATAGCCAGACTGGCTGTTTTATTACCATAAATTCTGTATTCACCAGCCGGTAAATTAACCGGCACATTTACATCGGTAACATTTATCGTGGTATTGTCCATTAAGTTGTACCAGGTGCCTGTATAAGGAAAACCAGTCGCCACATTTTGAGCTGTCGTATCAAAATTAGCCAGAATCACAACATCTTTTAATTGCGTCGAAGTCAGACTGGCATTCGTTATTTTAATGTTTACGGTTTTAGAGTTGGTATTGGTTATGGTGGATGTTCCCACAAATACCGGCTCTGTCTTTTTAAGCGTAATCATCTTAGCCCAATCGTTATAAATTTTATTGCGATTCGAATCGGCCAGCCAGTTTTCTGTCCATTGCGGCTGCGGCTTCGTATCTAATTTACAATCTCCGGAAATGGTTGAAGAAGTATCGTTTATTGTCCCATTATTGCACATATAAATAGAATCATCCATACCCAGTTCACCAAAATGCCAGATCATTTTTGGTCCCGGAACCAGCAATGAAACCGCCCCAACTGCCGGCATTCTGGACAAAGCTGTATTTAGATTTTTAACATTATAAGTACCATTTGAAGCGCCGTACTGTACATTTTTATACATCAAACGCTCTTCGTCATGGCTTTCAGCATATCCCATTAAACGATTTGCCGTAAATCCTCTGCTTACACTTGACATTCTGGTGATCGTACTATTATATCCCATTGACAATTCATTATAAGGATCTGTCATTTTCCCCCACATCATAACCCCTTTACTCGGCGTTTCAGCCACACGATAATTAGCCCACTGCTGTTCTTCGGCATCTGTTCCTAAATGTTCAAAAATAGTATAATGTGTTGGATCTAAACTCCATGAATAATCAGCATATTTTTTCAAAATATCAACTCTGTCCTGCTGATAACCATTGGTACAGGATTCATCTGAAGCGGTACAAGCCTGTGTAAATCCTTTGGTTAAATCCCAGCGAAAACCGTCTATTTTATATTCTTCAATCCATTGTTTTACAACACGCTCTACATAATATTGTGTTCTTGCCGACTGATGATTGAAATCTTCTCCTACACTATAGGTATGTTTGGCTGTTGTATTGAAATAGGGATTTTCGGCTGTTGGTGATCCAAAACCATCTCCATCCGGATCATTCATCCACATTCTTACCATGGGATTTCTTCCAAAAGCATGATTGAGTGCTACATCCAGAATTACGGCAATTCCGTTTTGGTGACACAAATCGATTAATTCTTTCAGCTTATCAGATGTTCCGTAAAATTTATCCAGTGCCATATGAAATGAAGTATTATACCCCCAGCTTTCATTACCTTCAAATTCCATTACGGGCATTAACTCGATGGCATTTATTTTAAGATTTTTAAAATAGTCGATTCTGTCAATTAAACTTTGGTAATTTCTGGCAGCATCAAAATCACGAACCAGAACTTCATAAACTACCAGTTTTTCTTTTTCTGGTTTTACAAAATTAGTCACCTGCCAGTTGTATGGTGTCTGACCTGTTTTTAAAACGGTAACCTCAAATTGCTGTCCGGCGGGATAAGCGGGCAGATCCGGGTAAGAAGATGCCGGAATATACGGATCATCATACGGAGATAAAACTAAAGTCGAATAGGGATCGGCCGTTTTTACCATTGCTGGCGAATTAGCAAGCGGTGCAGCATCAACAACCCAGTATTGATACGTATTATTTGCTCCCGAAACTAAACCTGTTAATTCTAACCAGAATTTCCCCGAAACCGGATCTTTTTTCATGGCATAAGCCGAAGTAGGCTGCCAGTTATTAAAACTACCGGCAACATACACAAAGTCTTTTAAAGGTGCATCTAAAACTAAAGTTGCTTTTGTTGCATCTGCTGCATTATAATTAATTCCGTCAACCAAACCTGCCGGCATTGCCTGCGAAACGGTGTTTGGATTTACTACAACCGAAAACTTTTTAACGATGGTATTTCCATTCTGAGTCGCACTCAGCTCATACGTCTGATTGCTGGTGATATTAGTATGAGAATATGAATAAGCAGCTGTACTTGTATTGGTATTGATAACCGTTCCGTTTGCTTTTAACGAATAACTTGCCGCTCCATTGGTATTGGATGCCGTAATAGTAAAACCGGATCCTGAAGCTATAATAGTAGAACTGTTTTCAACCGGAGCTGTCAGTGTAACCTGAAATGATCCTACTTCTGCAAAAATATCCTGCGATTTTTTATCACTGGTCCCATCTTTAGCTTTAACCAAAAAGCCAATCTTTCCTATTCCATTTCTTGCAAAATAAGCAGAAGGGGTAATTGTTTTGGTATAAGTATCGGTTCCTGCATTATAAGTAAATTTACTTGCTTCATTAGACGATGTCCAACTTCCATTAGATGGCGAATCTATTTGACCGGCATCATTTATATCATAAGACCACGACCAAAGATACAAGGCATTAGTTGTATTAATCCCCCATGAAGTTTCATTAACACTAGTACCATTAATAGTAATAGTAATTGGAGTAGTTTCTTCAAAAGTCGATGGGCTTATTGAATAAGTAACTGTTTGCGCTAACTGTGCAAACGAAACCATCGATACCAAAAGAAATATTGATAGTAAAGTTTTTTTCATAATAATTGTGGTTATCTAGTTAGTCGATTAAAAAAGGGCTATCCGGAGATAGCCCTTTTTCAGTTATTAACTGAAGTTTTATTGATTAGGAATCATTACATAACTTCCGTCTAAATCATTGAAATAAATAAGATATTTAGATTTTGCAACCGGTATATTATCTCCAGTTCCTCCACCTGAAAAGGCGGTAGTTCCTCCCCATGAAACATCCCAGGCATCATTTGCTCTAAACTTCATCTCTCCATCATTTAAAGAGGTTACACCTAATGTCCAGATGTGTGCATTGAAAGAAGATTTAACCATTGCAGTAGAAGCATCCCATCCTTTAGAAGTAGCACTTCCAATAATACCTACAGTACTATAAACTGTTGCCCCTGCACCAGCAGCATATGGAGTTACTGTATAGGTTAATTTCTGAACATCCATAACAAAAGTATAGTATCCTTCTGCAGGAATTTCAAAACTCGCAGGATCTGCATCACCTTCTGTTGCTCTGTAAATTAAAGATCCGTCTTTACCTCCATACATTGGAGCCCAGCTTCCTAAGTTTTTAATAGCTTTAAAGACTCCTTTTTTGAAGAATCCTGTAAATTTATATTCATTTGCATTTGTTCCGCTTCTGAATAAAATTTGGTTTCCTTTATTGTTATCCCAGCCCGAAACTGTAGCATCTCCAACTAAATACCAATCGTCGAAATCATAATCAACTTTTCCAACATATGGAGTTACAGTAATCGAAATTAATCCTTTTGAAACCTGAGTAAATCCTCCTGATACATTAGAGGTAATTTTTACATCGTACTCTGCAGCTACTTCTGGCACACCTCCAAGATCAATTGCCGCCTGATTTAAATCTTTTGCAAGCACCGATACCTCTGTAGTATTATTAGTAGTAGCTTCAAGAACTTTTGCCTCTGTAAAATCTCCTCCTTTTTTATCTATCAGTAAGCTGTATTTTACAGATACTGTATTAGAATATTCTGCTGCTGACCATGTAAATTTAGCAACTTCCTCAGATGCTTTTTCAACATCAAGAACATAATTTTGTCCTGTTGCAGGCGCAGTAATCTCTGGTGCAGCAATAGCATCCAGAATTGGTCTTTCGTCTACAGCATCAGCATTACATGACACCGCTAGTACACCAATAAATGCGATTAAAACTTTATATATATTTTTCATTTTTCAGTTCTATTAGGTGTTAGTATCCTGGATTTTGTTTCAAAGTTGGATTTGCCTGAATCGTTTTAGAAGGGATTGGCATTAAATCTCTGTATGAATCTGTAGCGGTACCGTTCATTACGCCACCTTTCCACTGCCAGATTTTAGTTCCTCCCGTGAATTTACCAAAGCGAATCAAATCCGTTCTTCTATGGCATTCCCAGAACAATTCTCTTCCTCTTTCATCCAAAATAAAATCAAGCGTCAATTGTGCTGTAGAGATATTCTGTGCACCAGCTCGTGTTCTAATTTGGTTTACATACCCTAATGCTGTAGCTATATTTCCTGTTGAAGCTCCTCTTAAAGTTGCCTCAGCATACATTAAATAAGCATCCGAAACTCTGAACATTGGAAAATCTGTATCTGGAATATCAGTTCTCTGAGCCGCTGAACCATCTGCTTTTTTATTAATAAACTTTGTTACAGCATAACCATTTGTAAATGTTGATATATTGGCAATATCTAAAGTTTGACCATCTGTATAGAATGTGCCTCTTTTATCTCCTGTAGCAGTTGCATCAGGGAAAAGTCCGACAAACTCTTTACGGGTTCTGGTTCCCTGCCATCCACCATCCATACCTCTTGAAGCAGCATCCATACTTCCTCCAATAGAAGCGTGAAGAATAAAACTCATTCCTCCACCAGTTGCTCTAATAGCAATACCGTCACTAATAATTGGAAAAATAAATTCATTTTGAGCTCCGTTTTTATCATTATCCGCAGAGAACAAATAAGCATAAGGAACATTTGCAAATGCATAGCCTGAATTAATTACTTCACTACATAATGTAGCAGCATCATTATTTCTATCTGTGCCTGTATATACTTTAGAATTTAAATAAATCTGTGCCAATAAAAATTTAGCCGCTACTTTATCAACTCTACCATATTCATTTGTTTTTGCGTCGGCAAGACTGTTGTCTAGATCTTTCAATTCAGACTCTACAAAAGCAAAAACTTCTGCTCTTGATTTTTGCACAGGGTAAAAGAATCCAACTGGGTCAGCTTCTGTTGTAATTGGGACATTCCCAAACAAGTCCATTAAATTTACATAAGAGAAAGCTCTTAAAAAGCGTGCTTCTGCTCTAAAAGTGGCAATTTCAGCTTTTAAATTAGCATCAACTCCTCTTGCTTCTAATTTCTCATCTGTAGTTTGTCTTAAAAACTCATTTGCCAAACTAATGTGGTAAGATGCTCTGGAATAAGTTCCATATAAAAACTCATTAACAGGTGACCAAGTCTGTGTATTTAGTGTTGGTAAAGTACCATCTGCCCAGGCAATAACTGCTTCGTCTGTAGGCAATTCCTGAGTTACAAAAAGCAAACGTAAATAACTGCTGAAATCCCCTCCTAAACCAGAAATATCGGCAGAACCATCACCATCATTACCTCCAACATATAAACCAGCATATAATTTTGCTAAAACTTGTTTATACGAAGCCGGATCCTGAAAGAAAGTTTCAGATAAAAACTCATCATCATCCTTTGGTGTCACGTTTAAATCGTCAGTACACGAAGTAAGCGTCATACTTATTCCTAAAATAAACAGGAAAAAATAAGATATATATTTAAATGATATTTTCATTTTGTATGTTTTAAAATTTGTTTTTCAATGTACTATTAGAAACTTGCATTTACTCCAAACAAGTAAGTTCTTGCTCTTGGGTAAACATTACCATCAATTCCGTTGAATTTCTCCGGGTCTAACCCATCATATTTTGTAAGTACAAAAACATTTTGAACACCAGCAGAGAATCTTAAAGAAACATCTTTTAATAAAGATTTGTCTAAAGTATAGCCAAGAGTTACGTTATCTAATTTGATAAAAGAAGCATCTTTTATGTAATAGTTAGATAAATAACGTTGTGTCCCATTATCTTCAAATTTGAAACCAGTGTTTAAATAATCTGAGCTAAGATTAGATAAATCATTATCTCTTCTTAAAGCCGCATCTGAATAACCCATATTAGAATTTACGTTGTCAAAAATGTAATTTCCTAAACTTGCTCTCCAGTTCATTGTAAAATCAAACTTCTTGTAATTTAAAGTTGAAAACAATCCAAATGTATAATCTGCTGTTGGTTTTTTATATCTGTAGCGATCGTTTGCATCTATTTTACCATCTCCATTTCTATCTACATAAGCACCAGCTATTGGTTTTTTGTTAGCATCGTATAACTGCTCATATACGAAGAATGAGTTTGGAGCAAATCCGACAGTATTAATCAAAACTTTATTTCCATTTCCTCCTTTAATATTATCTCCCACTTCGTAACCTTGAAAACCTTCAACAGTTTGTCCTAAACTTTCAATTTTCTGATCCAGGTAAGTAGCATTAACAGCAACATTCCAATTGAAATTATCTTTTTTGATAATATCAGACTGAAGACTGAACTCAAGTCCTTTAGTTCTTAAGTTACCAATATTATTAAATCCTTGGTTTCTTAAGTTTGCTCCATCTGGGACTAATACATCTGCCAATAAATCAGTTGATTTTTTATCAAAATAGTTAACTGTACCTGTAATTCTATCATGTAAGAATCCGAAATCAAACCCTACGTTCATTTCAGCCAATTCTTCCCATTTAATATTTTGGTTGTATCCCTCTGGTCTGGCTGTTCTGTAAACCACACCATTAAATACATACTGAGTATTAACTGTACCAAGAGTTACTCTTCGTAAATAATCGTATTGAGCAGAGATATCCTGCTGACCAGTTGTACCGTAACCTACTCTTAATTTTAAACTAGAAAGTGTTTCGTTATCTTTCAAGAAAGACTCTTCGGCAATATTCCATGCAAAAGCACCTCCCATAAAGTTACCCCATCTGTTTTCTTCAGAAAAACGAGAAGTTCCGTCTCTTCTGTAGTTTAAAGTCAATAAGTATTTACTGTCCCAACCTAAGTTCAAACGACCAAAATAAGATTGTAAGTTAATATCCGGATCAGTAATAACATCTTCATTTCTAGTTTCAACTGGCTGTGTAAGAGCCCCTGACTGGTATTTTTCTTTTTGAAACAACTGATAGTTGTAACCAGCAGTAGCATCTAATTTAAGTTTTCCTAAATTTTTAGTATAAACGAAATAGGTGTTTAAGTTCTTATTTTGAAGATCATCAGTATACGTATCATAGTTTCCTAAATTCACATAACCTGCCGAAGTAAAAGGAACTGGCTGGAACCCTAAAATACTTTCTGTACTTTGTCTGTTATATCCACTGCTGTCAAATCTGTCTATACCAGCTTCAGCTACAATTCTTAAATCTTCAAAGAAGTGGAATTTATAATCTACACTAATGTTACCCCATTTTCTGGTAGATTTAGATCTTTTATCTTCCTGGTTTAATCTTGCAACTGGATTTTTAGCAGGCAATAATGCTATATTTCCATTTGGCTCTAACCACTCAAAGTATCCTCCATAACGAGAACCTGCCTGATAAGGAGACTGTGTTGGATCAAAACTAATTGCAGAACCGATAACGGCATCTTCATCCTGGAACTGATTTTTGCTGAAAGACAAGTTTCCGCTAATATCAATTTTTAAGTGATTGTCAAATAAAACTGGATTTAACGATATCGATGTCGTTGTTCTTTCAAAAGAAGTGTTTCTTAGAATTCCAGGATTATCAACATTTCCAACAGATAAACGTACTGGTAATTTGTTAAATAAAGCACCGCTGACAGAAATATTATTATTTGTTGTTAAAGCTGTGTGGAAAATTTCATCCTGCCAATTTGTACTTGCAGTACCCATTGTTGCTTTTTGAGCATCATTCCCTAATGTATTTACTAAATTACGGAATTGATCTGCGCTTAAAACATCTACTGTATTAGCAACCGTATTAATACCAACCTGAGAGCTGAAATTAACTTTTACACCACCTTTTGTTCCTTTTTTAGTAGTAATTACGATTACACCATTTGCCGCACGTGAACCATAAATAGCTGCCGCAGATGCATCTTTTAATACTGTAAATGACTCAATATCATTTGGATCAATAGTAGATAAAATACTTGTTGCTCCACTTGGAACAGCATTACTTAATGGAAGTCCGTCCAAAATAATCAATGGATCGTTAGAAGCACTTAATGAAGATCCTCCACGAATTCTGATATCTGCTTTTGCTCCCGGAGCTCCTCCTCCAACAACATTTACACCAGCGATACGTCCTCCAATTAAACTTTCCGGAGTTACGTTAATTCCTTTATTGAACTCTTTTGCAGAAATTTGAGATACAGATCCTGTAGCGTCTTTTTTCTTAACAGTACCGTAACCTACCTGTACTACAACTTCCTGCAGCTGATTTGTATCCTCGCTTAAAGAAACGTCGATTGTTTTTTGTCCGGTGTAATCAATTGTTTCTGTTTTGTATCCAATAAAAGAAACCACGATTTTACTTCCCGTTTTTACATTTGACAGCTGGTAACTTCCATCAAATCCAGTTGATGCACCATTTGGAGCACCCTGCACATTTACATTTACTCCTGGTATTGGCTGACCTGTTGTTTTATCAACAACAGTCCCTTTTAAAGTGTTTTGAGCTAACACACTAAATGGCAACAACAGGAATAAAAATAACAACTTTTTGTAAATTGTTTTCATACTTTTTGCTTAAATTAGTTTGAGTTTGTGATTGTTAGTTAAGTTTTTAATTTTACTTCGAATTCCAAAATTATGAATTTATTAACACGCTCAACGCCAGCAAATTTTTATAGGTTTACGAAAACGTGGTAGTGTTGAAAACTTTCTATTTTTTGTAATCTTTTAAGTCAAAAATTGTCAATTATAAAAATTTCAGATACCTTTATTATTAATTAGATTTTTTTCAATTCACGCCATGAAACGTAAAATAACCCTGAAACAGATTGCGAAGGAACTCGACGTATCGATCTCAACTGTCTCAAAATCACTTAGAAACAGCCTTGAAATCGGAGAAGAAACGAGACTAAAAGTTCAGGCTTTTGCAAAGTTTTATAACTATAAACCCAACAACATTGCCCTTAGTTTAAAAAACCGAAAAACCAAAAGTATCGGTATTATTATTCCGGAAATTGTACATTATTTTTTCTCTACTGTAATCAACGGAATTGAGCAGGTTGCGAACGAATATGGTTATAGTGTTGTCATCTGTGTATCAGACGATTCATTTGATAAAGAAGTCTTAAATATGGAGATGCTGGCCAACGGAAGTATCGACGGTTTTATCATGTCTCTTTCAAAAGAAACCCAGTTTAAAGGCGACTTTCATCATATTACCGAAGTGATCAATCAGGGAATGCCGGTAGTGATGTTTGACCGCGTTACCAACGATATTTTATGCGACAAAGTAATCATCGATGATAAAGCCGCTGCTTATGAAGCCGTACAGAGCTTAATTGATAACGGAAGAAAAAAAATCGCACTGGTAACCACCGTTGATTATGTAAGCGTAGGAAAACTGCGAACCGATGGTTACGAAAAAGCTTTGTTAGATAACGGATTACCCTTTAATGAAGATTTAATCATAAAAATTGAAGATGTAGATACCTGCGAAATTACCATAAGCCAGCTTTTACACGATCGTGCTTTTGATGCTGTTTTTGCGGTAAATGAACTTTTTGCCGTAACGATTATCAAAACAGCCAATAAAATGGGATTAAAAGTTCCTGAAGATTTAGCTGTAATTGCTTTTACTGACGGAATTATCTCAAAATATTCAACTCCAACCATTACAACCGTTAGCCAAAGCGGTGAAAAAATGGGAAATAAGGCCGCTAAAATGCTTATTGAACGCATAGAAGCCGAAGAAGACGATGATGAAGAACATACCGAAAATTATACCACAGAGGTGATAGAAACCCACCTTATAAAGAGAGAATCTACCGACTAATTTTCTTGAAATCAACACTTTCCAAAGCCATAATTTTTTTTTATGGCTTTTTTATTAGTATAAATAAAAAAATAATTTATAATTTTACGCCCGTCAAGGCTTTTAGTTTTACTTCGAAAGAAACAGTAAGTTTTGATAAGCAAAGCGCTTATCGTATAATTTTTCACAAATTACGATAATGGAAAAGCGTAAATTAAGTTTCTGGGAAATCTGGAATATGAGTTTCGGTTTCTTAGGAATCCAAATGGGGTTTGCACTTCAGAATGCAAATGCCAGCAGAATTCTTCAAATTTTTGGTGCCGACGTACACGAACTTTCGTGGTTCTGGATTATTGCTCCCTTAATGGGATTAATAGTGCAGCCAATCATTGGTCATTACAGTGATAAAACCTGGGGGAGATTTGGCAGACGAAAACCTTTCTTTTTAGTGGGAGCCGTTTTAGCTTCAGTGGGATTAATTCTAATGCCTCAGGCTAACATTTTCATTTCTGTTTTACCTGCCTTATGGGTTGGAGCCGGAATGTTAATGATCATGGATGCTTCGTTCAACATTGCTATGGAGCCCTTTCGCGCTCTTGTTGGAGACAATCTAAGAACAGACCAGCGTACTGCAGGTTTTAGTATTCAAACTTCCTTAATTGGTTTTGGAGCCGTAATTGGTTCCGCACTGCCTTATATCCTAACAAAGTATTTTGGTGTACCCAACAGTACCGTTCCAGGAAGTGTTCCCTTAAACTTAACCTTATCCTTTATTATCGGTGCGGCAGTTTTAATTGGTTCAATCTTAGTTACGTTATTCACAACAAAAGAATATTCACCAGAAGAACTGGCAAAATTTGAAGATCCGCAAAATGATATGATTTCTGATTCTGAAGAAAAATCAAAAATCACAGATATCTTTACCGACTTTGCAAAAATGCCAACAACGATGCGTCAGCTGAGCTGGGTACAGTTTTTCTCCTGGTTCGGGTTATTCGGAATGTGGGTTTTTACCACTCCGGCAATTGCGCATCATATTTACGGCTTACCATTAAGTGATACTTCAAGCCAGCAGTATCAGGATGCAGGAGACTGGGTGGGAATTCTTTTTGGAGTTTACAACTTCGTTTCGGCAATTGTCGCTTTGTTTTTCTTACCCTATATCGCTAAAAAAATTGGAAGAAAAGCAACACATTCACTTTCATTAGTCATTGGAGGAATTGGATTAATCTCCATTTATTTCATGCCAGATGAAGACTGGGTTGTACTGCCAATGATTCTAATTGGAATTGCCTGGGCAAGTATTCTGGCTATGCCTTATGCTATTCTGGCCGGTTCGATCACACCTAAAAAGATGGGAGTTTACATGGGAATCTTCAACTTTTTTGTAGTTATTCCTCAAATTGTAAATGCTCTAATTGGCGGTCCCATTGTAAAATATCTGTATAACGGTGACGCCATTTATGCCTTAGTCACAAGCGGAGTCAGTTTTCTAATTGCTGCCGCTTTAGTTTCTAAAGTAAAAGATGTAGACGACTTTAAAAAGTAATTAATTACGTATTCCCCCTTAATAATGAGCAAAAAAGCATTCATATTCGATCTTGACGGAGTGATCGTTGATACCGCTAAATACCACTTTTTAGCCTGGCAGAAAATTGCCAAAGAATTAGATATAAATTTTACACTTGAAGATAACGAACTTTTAAAAGGCGTAAGCCGCGTTCGTTCTCTGGATATCATATTAGGATTAGGAAATCTTCAGGCTTCACAGGAGGACAAAGACAAATGGCTGATTCAAAAAAATGAAGAATATCTTTCTTATTTAGTTGACATGGACGAAAGTGAGATTCTTCCGGGAGTTTTAAAAATTCTAAAACTATTAAAAGATAAAAACCAGGGAATTGCATTGGGCTCAGCGAGTAAAAATGCAAGACCAATTCTGGAAAAAACAGGCGTTCTGTCTTACTTCGATGTTATTGTTGACGGAAATGACGTTACCAATGCAAAACCAGACCCTGAAGTATTCTTAAAAGCGGCTCAGTTATTACATATCGATCCGAAAAATTCAATTGTATTTGAAGATTCTGTTGCCGGAATTCAGGCAGCGAATATTGCAGAAATGGTAAGTGTGGGAATTGGTGAGGAAACAATTTTACATGAAGCTGATTACATTTTTAGAGATTTCACTCTTATAGATGAAAACTTTATCGACAAGTTAATCAATTAGATAATGTGCCAATTTGATAATGAGAAAATGAATAATTATCAAATTGAAACAAATTAAGAAATCGTTCCAAATCATCAATCAAAACATTACAAACAATCAGCAATTAGAAATAGCCAAAAAAATAATTATCAAATTGGCACATTATCTAATTCTCTAATTAAAGAAAACAGATGAATCAAGATTATATAAAACCAGACAATTGGTCTATTATTGAAGAAGGATTTGATGCGGAGAGAGTAAAATCGTCTGAAAGTCTTTTTAGCATCGGAAACGGGGCTATGGGACAACGCGCCAATTTTGAAGAAACATACTCAGGCGAAACTTTCCAGGGAAGTTATATTGCCGGAATTTACTACCCAGACAAAACAAAAGTGGGCTGGTGGAAAAACGGTTATCCGAAATATTTTGCCAAAGTTTTAAACGCTCCAAACTGGATCGGAATTGACATTGAAATCAACGAAGAAAATCTTGATTTAAATGCATGTACTGAGGTTAGAAATTTCCACAGAGAATTGAATATGAAAGAAGGATGGTACAATCGTTCTTTTGAAGCAGTTTTGAAAAACGGAACTGAAATCGCTGTAAATGTTCGTCGTTTTCTGTCACTAAATTTAGACGAAGCCGGAGTTATCAAATACGACATTACCCCTTTAAACAAAGATGCTAAAATCGTTTACAAACCTTATATTGACGCTGGTGTAACCAATGAAGACGCCAACTGGGAAGAAAAATTCTGGGAACCTCTTGAAGTTAAAAAAGGAACAAACGAAGCTTTTGTAACCGCTCAAACATTCAAAACGCATTTCAAAGTAACGACTTTCATGCACAATACGATTTTGGCAAATGGTGAAGATGCTCATATTTCACCGTCAACAATCGATTCAACTATAGATAAAGTTCAATACACTTACGGAACAATTATAGCAAAAGGACAAACCTCATCCATTCAAAAAATTGGAGGTTATACGGTTTCTTTAAACCATGAAAACACTTTGGCCGGAGCCGAAAAAGTAATTAAATCTGCTATTGCTTTAGGTTATGAAACTTTACTTCAAAACCAAATTGATGCGTGGGCAAAAGTTTGGGAAATGTCAGATATTACTATTGAAGGCGACGTAAAAGCACAACAAGGTATTCGTTTCAACATTTTCCAATTGAACCAAACCTATTCAGGAAAAGATTCTCGTTTAAATATTGGTCCAAAAGGTTTTACTGGAGAAAAATACGGCGGATCTACTTATTGGGACACTGAAGCATATTGTATTCCGTTTTACATGGCTACAAAAGATCAGCAAGTGGCAAGAAATTTATTGACGTATCGTTACAACCAATTGGACAAAGCGATTGAAAATGCTAAAGATAATCTAGGTTTCAAAAACGGCGCTGCATTATATCCAATGGTTACCATGAATGGTGAAGAATGCCACAACGAATGGGAAATCACGCACGAAGAAATTCATAGAAACGGAGCTATTGCTTTTGCCATTTACAACTATAACCGTTACACGGGAGATTACTCGTATATTCCGGAAAAAGGATTAGAAGTTTTAATCGGAATTGCGCGTTTCTGGCATCAGAGAGCTTCTTTCTCAAAAGACAAAAACCAATATGTAATTCTTGGAGTTACAGGGCCAAACGAATATGAAAACAACATCAACAATAATTTCTACACCAATTATATTGCAAAATGGTGTATTGATTTTGCTGTTGAACAAATCGAAAAAGTGGCTTCAGAATATCCTGCTGATCACAAACGTGTGATGGATAAAGTTAGCCTTTCGGCGAATGAAATTCAGGAATGGAAAAAAGTAGCTGATGACATGTATTTCCCAATTTCAAAAGAACTTGGAATCTATTTACAGCAAGATGGTTTCTTAGACAAAGATTTAGTTCCAGTAAAAGATTTAGATAAATCACAGCGCCCAATCAACCAAAAATGGTCTTGGGATCGTGTGTTGCGTTCGCCATACATCAAACAGGCTGACGTTTTACAAGGTTTTTATTTCTTCGAAGATCATTTCTCAAAAGAAGAATTAAAACGCAATTTTGAGTTCTACGAATCGTTTACAGTTCATGAAAGTTCGCTTTCACCTTGCGTTCACTCGATTCAGGCGGCAGCATTAGATAAAATGGATATGGCATACACATTTTATTTAAGAACTTCTCGTTTGGATTTGGATGATTATAATAAAGAAGTCGAAGAAGGTTGTCATATCACGTCAATGGCCGGAACATGGATGAGTATCGTGGAAGGCTTTGGAGGAATGCGTGTTAAAAATGACCAGCTTCATTTCTCACCAAAAATCCCAAAAGAATGGAAAGGCTATTCGTTTAAAATCAATTTCAGAAACCAGATTTTAAAAGTTGCTGTAAATCATAACGAAACAACTTTTACTGTAGACGGTGATCAGGATTTGAACATTATAGTAAATGGCAAAACTATGACTGCTAATAAACTCGCACAAATTAATTAAATTACAATACTCTAAAAATCAAAAACATGAAAAACTTATTTTTCGCAAGTTTAATTTTGTTTGCGTTTAGCACCGTTGCAAAAGCGCAGCAGTTAAAATCGCCCGAAGGAAAGTTCGTAATGGAATTTTCTCTTCAAAACGATGGGACTCCAACGTACAATTTAAAATACAAAAACAAAGAAGTTGTAAAAACCAGTAAACTAGGTCTTGAACTTAAAGATGATAAAAAATCTTTATTGAACGACTTTACAATCGCTGATACCAAAACTTCCACTTTTGACGAAACCTGGAAACCTGTTTGGGGAGAAGTAGATCACATTAGAAATCATTACAATGAGTTGGCGGTTACTTTAAACCAAAAAAGTACCGACAGACAAATCGTTATCCGTTTTCGTTTGTTTGATGACGGTTTAGGATTTAGATATGAATTTCCAGCGCAAAAGAACCTTACTTACTTTGTAATCAAAGAAGAAAGATCTCAATTTGCAATGACTGGAGATCATACTGCTTTCTGGATTCCGGGAGATTATGACACACAGGAATACGATTATACAAAATCGAAATTATCTGAAATCAGAGGTTTATCTCAAAAAGCATATACGGCAAACGTTTCTCAAAAGTCGTTTTCGCCAACAGGAGTTCAGACTTCTTTGATGTTAAAAACGGCTGACGGAATCTACATCAACTTACACGAAGCAGCTTTGATTGACTATTCTTGTATGCATTTGAATTTAGATGATAAAAACCTGGTTTTCGAATCTTGGTTAACACCAGATGCAAAAGGAGACAAAGGTCATATGCAAGCGCCAAATCACTCTCCTTGGAGAACAATTATCGTAAGCGATGATGCTAGAGAAATTTTAGCTTCAAAAATGACTTACAACTTAAATGATCCATCAAAAATTGACAATACTTCATGGATTAAACCAGTAAAATACGTTGGTGTTTGGTGGGAAATGATTACGGGAAAAAGCTCTTGGTCATACACAAATGATTACCCAACAGTTCAATTGGGTGTTACCGATTTCGCGAAAGCAAAACCAAATGGAACACACGGAGCCAACAATGCTAACGTAAAAAAATACATTGACTTTGCTGCAGCAAATGGTTTCGACGCTGTTTTGGTTGAAGGATGGAACGAAGGTTGGGAAGACTGGTTTGGTCACTCAAAAGATTATGTTTTTGATTTCCTGACGCCTTACCCAGATTTTGATGTAAAAGGGTTACACAAATATGCAAAATCAAAAGGTGTAAAAATCATCATGCACCACGAAACTTCTGGATCTGTTCGTAACTACGAGCGTCACATGGATGCAGCTTACAAATTCATGAACGATAACGGATACGATGCTGTAAAAAGCGGTTATGTAGGTGATATTTTGCCAAGAGGTGAAAACCACTACAGCCAATGGATTGTAAACCACTACCAATATGCTATCGAAAAAGCAGCTGATTACAAAATTATGGTAAACGCTCACGAAGCGGTTCGTCCAACAGGAATTGCCAGAACGTATCCTAACTTAATTGGAAACGAAGCAGCAAGAGGAACAGAATACCAGGCGTTTGGAGGTTCTAAACCAAATCACGTTACGGTTTTACCATTTACAAGATTAATCGGTGGTCCAATGGATTACACTCCGGGAATCTTCGAAATGGATATCAGCAAAATGAATCCTGAGAACAAATCTCATGTAAACAGTACATTGGCAAATCAATTAGCATTATACGTTACAATGTACAGCCCGCTACAAATGGCTGCTGATACTCCGGAAAACTACAACCGTTTTCCAGATGCATTCCAATTCATCAAAGATGTGGCTGTTGACTGGTCAGAAAGTAAATATATCGAGGCTGAACCAGGAGATTTCATCACTGTTGCACGTAAAGCAAAAGGAACAAACAACTGGTTCGTTGGAAACGTAAACGGAGAAACTCCTCGTACATCTAACATCGATTTCAGCTTCCTTGAAAAAGGCAAAAAATACACCGCAACCATTTATGCTGATGCAAAAGAGGCACACTACAAAACAAATCCGCAAGCTTATACTATCAAGAAAATTGCTGTAACCAATAAATCAAAATTATCTCAGTTTTCTGCTCCGGGAGGAGGTTATGCGATAAGTATTATTGAAACCAAATAACACCCTAAAAAGACAAGTAATTTCCCCCAAGATTGCTTGTCTTTTTTTTAAAATGATGAAGCTGTCCTGCAAGGTTTTCAAAACCTTGTAGGTCTTCTAAAGTTTTACTCAATTTATACCTACAAGGTTTTGAAAACCTTGCAGGAAATCGAAACAAAAAACAGAAAATGAATTACAAGACAAGCTTTTTGATTTTTTTGACAGTACTTTTTTCTCTAAACAACTATTCTCAACAGAAAGTGTCAGCGAAATACGATTACTTATTGTATCTCCCAAAAGACTATTCAAAAGAAACCAAAAAGTATCCGCTTGTAATTTATCTTCATGGTGGAGGACAAAAAGGAAATGATTTAAATAAACTCAAAACATACGGCTTGCCTTATCTGGTTGAAAAAGGACAAAATTTCGATTTTATAATAGCTTCACCTCAATGTCCGGACAATAAATATTGGTCAACTGAAAATTGGTTCGAAACATTATATGCCGATTTGGAAGCAAAATATAGAATTGATAAAAGCAGAATTTATATTACCGGAATCAGTATGGGAGGTTATGGTGCTTACATTGCAGCATTAGACTTTCCAGATAAATTTGCCGCTGTTGTTGCCCTTTGTGGCGGCATTAACGACAGCGACGTAACAAGAGTATGTAATCTTAGTAAAATTCCAATTTGGGCTTTTCACGGCACAGCCGATGATAAAATTCCTTTTAGTGAAACGAAGAGAATCGCAAAAGGTCTTGAATCTTGTGAAAGTAAAAATAATTTCAAGTTTACCATTTTAGAAAATGAAGGTCATGAGATTCAGTACCTCTATGAAACAAAACCAGAAATATATAAATGGATGCTGGAACAAAAGAAATAAAAAATACAAACTATGAAAAACCAAAAAATATCACTTATCTATAAATTAATCCTGTTGGTTTTGTTGTTTTCCGCTTCCGCGAAAGCGCAAATCCAAAAAGTAGAACCTCCATTTTGGTATGCCGGAATGAAAAATTCGGAATTGCAGATTATGTTCTACGGAAAAAATATTGCACAATACGAAGCTTCCGTTTCTAATAATGTTGTGATTAAAAACGTTGAGAAAACAGAAAACCCAAACTACCTTTTCGTAACCATCAATACAAAAGATGTCAAAGCTTCTGAATTAACTTTCTCTTTCAAAAACAAAAATAAAGTCGCTTTTACTCAAAAATATGCTCTTAAAGAAAGAAGAGCCAATTCTGCCGACAGAAAAAGCTACGATGCCTCTGATTTAATTTACTTAATCATGCCGGATCGTTTTGCTAATGGAAATCCTAAAAATGACAGCAATGTTTCTTTAACTGAAAAAGCAAACCGCCAAGATCCAAGCGGACGTCATGGCGGAGATATTGAAGGAATCATCAAAAACTTAGATTATATTTCGTCTTTGGGTGCAACGACAATCTGGAGCACGCCTTTATGTGAAGACAACGACAAACAACATTCGTATCACACTTACGGACAATCTGATGTTTACAAAATTGATCCACGTTACGGAACAAATGACGATTACGCTCGTTTAGCAGCAGAAATGCATAAAAAGAACATGAAACTGGTTATGGATTATGTAACGAATCACTGGGGAATTACACACTGGATGATGAGTGATATTCCAACCAAAACTTGGTTTAATCAATTCGAAACTTTCACGCAAACACATCACCGTCGCGAAGTTATTACCGATATGCACGCTTCAAAAATCGATCAGGAAGTTTGTATTGATGGATGGTTTGTGCCTTCAATGCCCGATTTGAATTTAAGAAATCCTTTAGTTGCAAAATACCTAACTCAAAATGCCATTTGGTGGATTGAGTTTGCCAATCTTGACGGATTCAGAGTGGATACTTATAATTACTCTGATAAAACTGCCATGGCAGAATGGGCAAAATCTATTACAAATGAATACCCAAATTTCAATATTGTGGGCGAAATCTGGATGCACAATCAGGCGAGTTTGGCTTTTTGGCAGAAAGACAGTAAAATTGGTGCGATTGAAAACTACAATTCAAATCTTCCAAGTGTAATGGATTTTACGCTTCAAAGTCAGATTACTTCTGCTTTCAACGAAGACGAACCAAATTGGGACAGCGGATTGATTAAATTCTACAACAATTTTGCAATGGATTTTCTATATCCAAACACGAATAACATTTTGGTCTTCGCCGAAAATCACGATACAGATCGTATGAACGAAAAGTTCAAATATGATTTGTCAAAATACAAACTGGCTATGACTTTATTGGCAACCGTTCGTGGAATTCCGCAGATTTATTACGGTTCAGAAATCGGAATGGGCGGTGATAAAGGTAAAGGCGGAGATGCCGATATTCGTCAAGATTTCCCTGGCGGATGGGCTGGCGACAAAAACAACGCTTTTACAGCAGCAGGAAGAACGGCTCAACAAGCTTCTTTCTTTGATTTTACTTCAAAATTATTCAACTGGCGAAAATCAAATGAAGTAATTCATACTGGAAAAATGACGCATTATATTCCGGAAAACAATACTTATGTGTATTTCAGATATAATGACGCCAAAACCGTAATGGTAGTTTTCAATAACAATGCAAAAGAACAAGTTGTAAAAACAAATCGTTTCAAGGAAAACATCAAAAGCTTTAAATCAGGAAAAGATGTTATCACAGGAAAAACATTTGATTTAGCTACTGAAATCACTTTAGAACCAAAATCAGCTTTGATTTTAGAATTGGAATAAAAATATTTTTTCTCTCGCAGATTGAGCAGATTGAGCAGATAATTAAAAAAAATCTGCCGAATCTGCGAGATCTGCGAGAGACATTTTTTTTCCGCCACGAATTCACGAATTATTTTTTGACAATCTTTGAGAATAAAATTCGTGAATTCGTGGCTATTTTTTTTTAGCACAAAGTATTTCACGAATTATTTTTGACAATCTTTAAGAATAAAAATTCGTGAATTCGTGGCTATTTTTTTTAAACAAAATCTTAAATAATGAAAAAATACACTTTCCTTTTTTTATCTTTAGTATTCATAATTACGGGTTGTTCTGGCTCAAAATCAGTTACAATGAATGATACTTCAAAAACACCTTTCGTTTGGGAAGGGGCAAATGTTTATTTTTTACTTACAGATCGTTTTTACAACGGAGACACTTCCAACGACGTCAATTTTAACCGAACTAAAACGCCCGGAAAACTCCGCGGATTTGAAGGCGGTGATATTATCGGAATCACTAAAAAAATCGAATCAGGATATTTTGAAAAATTAGGAATCAATGCCATTTGGCTTACGCCGATTGTCGAGCAAATCCACGATGGCGTTGACGAAGGAACTGGATTGAGTTATGGCTTTCACGGTTATTGGGCAAAAGACTGGACGGCTCTTGATCCGAATTTCGGGACCAAAGAAGATTTAGCCAATCTGGTAAAAAAAGCACACGAAAAAGGCATTAGAATTATTCTCGATGGTGTAATTAACCATACAGGTCCTGTAACTCCAGAGGATCCTGTCTGGCCTTCTGACTGGGTAAGAACGGGCGTAGTCTGCGATTACAAATCGTTTGAAAACACCACAATGTGTACTTTAGTTGAGAATCTTCCAGACGTAAGAACAGAAAGTGTTCAGGAAGTGGAATTACCTCCTTTCTTAATCGAAAAATGGAAAAAAGAAGGCCGTTACGAAAAAGAAATTGCTTCATTAGATGCTTTCTTCAAAAGAACGAATTATCCAAAAACGCCAAAATATTACATCATAAAATGGCTTACTGATTATATACTAGAATTCGGAATTGACGGTTATCGTGCCGATACGGTAAAACATACCGAAGAAAGTGTTTGGGCAGATTTTAAAAAAGAATGCGAATACGCTTTTGAAACCTGGAAAAAACACCACCCGATGCAGGTTTTAGACCAAAATCCGTTTTACACTATTGCCGAAGTTTACGGTTATGGAATCAGCGGTGGTCAGGATTATGATTTTGGAGACCGAAAAGTAAATTACTTTCAGAATGGTTTCAACAGCATGATCAATTTTGAATTCAAATGGAATGCTGGTCAAAACGATTACGAAGGTTTATTTTCAAAATATTCGAATGCTTTAAATAATGGCTTAAAAGGTTATTCTGTACTTAATTATATGTCTTCTCATGACGACGGACAGCCTTTTGATGCCAATAGAACAAAAAGCATCGAAACAGCCAATAAACTATTACTTTCTCCAGGAATGTCTCAGGTTTATTACGGAGATGAATCGGCTAGGTCTTTAGTTGTAGAAGGCACGCAGGGCGATGCGACTTTACGTTCTAATATGAATTGGGACGATATTCAGAATAATCCTGAAACACAAAAAACACTTTTACACTGGCAGAAATTAGGACAATTTAGACGAAATCATCCTGCTGTTGGTGCTGGTGTTCACAAATTGATTAATCCGTATCCTTATACTTTTTCCAGAACCTTTACCCAAGGTAATTTTACCGATAAAGTAATTATGGGATTAGATTTACCAAAAGGCAGAAAAGAACTTCCAATCGGCGACGTCTTCCCAAACGGAACAAAATTGTTGGACACTTATTCTGGTCAAAAAACAGAAGTTATCGATGGAAAAGTGATTCTCGACAATGATTTTGATATTGTTTTACTGGAGAAAATTTAACCGCAAGGCACGCTAAGATTTACGTTAAGTACGCTATGTTTTGTTAGCCACGAATTCACGAATTATTTTTTTTCAATCTTTGAGAATAGAAAATTCGTGAATTCGTGGCTATTTAATTTTCACAAATCATTGCGTGCTTTGCGTAAAACTTTGCGACCTTTGCAGTTAAACTCGCAACAGATGCTCAAGATCGCACATAGAGGCGCCAAAGCCTACGAACCTGAAAATACTTTACAAGCTTTTCAAAAAGCCCTAGATCTAAATTCAGACGGAATAGAACTAGACGTTCATTTGAGCGCTGACGGTCACATAATCGTAATTCACGACGAAACCATCGATAGAACCACTAATGGAAAAGGAGAAGTAAACACTTTTACTTTAGTAGAATTAAAATCATTTTTGATTGATGAAAAACAACAGATTCCAACTTTGAATGAAGTTTTTGATTTAGTGGATAAAAAATGTTTCATCAACATCGAATTGAAAGGTTTGGGAACTGTTCCTAAAGTTGTGGCATTAATTGAGGAATATATTGCAAAAAAGAACTGGAAATATGAGGATTTTATCATTTCAAGTTTCGATTGGAATATGTTAGACGAAACATCAAAACTAAACTCAAATATTCCAATTGGTGTTTTAACAGAAGAAGATATAAATACCGCTTTGGCTTTCGCCGAAAAAATAAAAGCAAAAGCCATTCATCCCGATTTCCAATTATTAAATGCAGAAAATGTAAGCGAAATGCAGAAAAAGGGTTTTCTAGTTTTACCGTGGACAGTAAACTCAAAAGAAGACATTCAAAAAGTAAAAAGTTACAATGTAAACGGAATTATCTCTGATAATCCAGACAAAATATAAAAGTAAAATAGCCACGAATTCACGAATTATTTTTTTATAATCTTTGAGAATAAAAATTCGTGAATTGCTTCGCCTGTTCGCTATCGCTCGGGTCGTGGCTAACAAAAAAATATGATTAAAAATTTCGACATCATAATCGTTGGCGGAGGCGCAGCCGGTTTTTTTACCGCAATTAATATTGCAGAGAAAAACCCAAAACTGAAAATCGCCATATTAGAAAGAGGAAAAGAAGTGCTTTCTAAAGTCCGCGTTTCTGGAGGCGGACGTTGCAACGTTACGCATGCTTGCTTTGAACCTAACGAATTAGTAAAATTTTATCCTCGTGGGGAAAAAGAACTTCGCGGACCTTTTCATCAATTTTGTTCGGGAGACACTATTGAATGGTTCGAGAAACATGGCGTTGAGTTGAAAATTGAAGAAGACGGAAGAATGTTTCCAGTTTCCAATTCATCGCAAACTATTATAGATTGTTTTCTAAAAGCAACAGAAAAATTAGGCATAAAAGTATTGACAGGACAAAGCGTACAATCTATTTTCAAAAAAGAAAATCACTGGAAAATTGATACACAAAGTGATAATTTTGCTTGTGAAAAACTGGTTATGGCAACAGGAAGCAACCCAAAAATATGGGAAATGCTTCAGGAACACGGACACGCCATTGTAAGCCCTGTTCCTTCCCTATTTACTTTCAATATCAAAGATTCTAGAATTAAAGAATTGCCTGGTGTTGCAGCACAAGTTTCAGTAAAAGTAAAAGACACTAAATTAGAATCGACTGGACCTTTATTGATTACACATTGGGGAATGAGCGGTCCGGCGATACTGAAACTTTCAGCTTGGGGCGCAAGAATTCTACACGATAAAAATTATCAGTTTACCATTTTTGTGAATTGGTTAAATGATGTCGATTACGAAGATGCAGAAAAAAATCTAAAAGACTTAAAACAGGAACACGCTAAAAAAGCCGTTTCAAAAAAATCTCCTTTTGACTTCCCGAATCGTTTATGGGAAAGTTTGGTTTTGGCTTCAGGAATTGAAACGGAAACCAAATGGGCAGATTTATCTAAAAATCAATTGCAGAATCTGACTTCACAACTCACAAAAGCCGAATTTAAAGTAAATGGAAAAAGTACATTCAAGGAAGAATTTGTAACTGCTGGCGGAATCGATTTAAAAGAAATCAATTTCAAAACCATGGAAAGCAAAATTCATGAAAACCTTTATTTTGCTGGTGAAATTGTAAACATAGACGCTATTACCGGCGGATTTAATTTTCAGAATGCCTGGACAAGCGGGTTTATTCTGGCACAAAATATTTAATACAAAATGAAATTTAAAGGAATTATTTTTGATTTAGACGGAACTTTAGTTAACTCATTACACGACATTTCAGATGCGATGAATAAAGTACTTACTGCTCTAAGTTATCCAACACATGATTACGATACTTATCAATATTTTATCGGAAGCGGTTTACGAAATTTGGTAAGCAAAGCTTTGCCAGCCACAAACAATTCTGATGATGAAATTGAAAGTTGTTTTGAATGTATGGTTGATGAATATACTAAAATCTGCACGCTGAAAACAAAACCTTACGACGGAATTGTAGAACTGTTAGAAAAACTGACTTCGCAAAATATCAAAATGGCTGTTTTCTCTAACAAAGCAGATGAATTGACTAAAAAAATTGCAACAGAATTATTTCCAAAACAATTTGACACAGCAGTTGGTTTGAGCACAGAAGAACTTAAAAAACCAAATCCGTTTGAAGCGATTGAAATCAGCAAAAAATGGAATTTAAAACCAGAAGAAATTCTATTTGTAGGTGATTCTGATATTGATATGAAAACAGCTGTAAACGCAAATATGTTTCCTGTTGGCGTTACCTGGGGTTACAGAACTGAAGAAGAATTAAAATCTAGTGGCGCAAAAGCAGTTATTAATAATGCTTCAGAATTAATCGAAATGTTGTAAATCGTGAATGCTGAATTACAAAAACAAATTACATCGATCGCTTCGTTTTCTGAAAATGAAATCGAAATGATCGATTCCTGTTTTGAACATGAAAGTTTTACTGCCAAAGAATTCCTTTCCGAAATGGGAAAAACCAGCAGTAAAATCTTTTTTATTATTGAAGGCTTGGCTCGTGTTTATTACTTAAAAGACGGAAAAGAAATTACGACTTATTTAAGTTGTAATGACGGTTTTATTTCATCGTATTCCAGTTTTATAAACCAATCTGTTTCTTTCGAAAATATTCAGTGCATTGAAGATTGCGAAGTCCTTTCCATCACTTTCGAAAAAATGCAGTTTTTGTATAACCAAATTCCGAATTGGGAACGTGTCGGCAGAATTCTCGCTGAGCAGAATTACCTTTGCATGGCCGACAGAGTTTTAAAACTGCAAATGATTCCCGCCAAAGAAAAATATCAGACATTTTTGGCCTCGGCTCCAGCCAAAATAATCCAGCGAACGCCTTTAATTTATATCGCTTCTTTTCTCGGAATTACGCCCGAGTCTTTGAGTCGAATTCGTCAGGACATTTCTTAACATTTATCAAGTGAGTTGAGAAACGGAATTCAAATCTTTGCCAAAATAAAATTTGAAAAAGATGAAGAATATTGCCCAAGACGTTTACCAGATTCCTTTATTTCCCAGAAATGCTATTAATTGTTATTTGATCGAAGATGTATTAATTGATGCCGGAATCCGCAGTTCTGCAAATACCATTTTAAAAGCTTTAAAAGGTAAAACCGTTACTAAACATGCCTTAACACATGCTCACGCCGATCATCAGGGAAGCAGTAAAATAATCTGTGAAACTTTGAATATTCCTCTTTTATGCAGTGAACCTGAAAAAGAATTTGCAGAGAATGGAAATGTAATTACGGAATACCCAAACCCAAATCATATTATTTCGAAATTTCAGAAAAACTTCTGGGCAGGAAAAGGACACCCAGTTTCTGAAACTTTAAAGGAAGGCGATCAAATTGGCGGATTTACCGTTATTGAAACTCCTGGGCATTCCAGCGGGCATTTATCTTTTTTCAGAGAAAAAGACGGTGTTTTGATTGTTGGCGATGTCATGACTAATATGAATCTGCTTACTACAAAAACGGGATTACATGAACCGCCGGTTTTGTTTACCAAAGATCAGGAAACAAATAGAAAATCTATTCAAAAACTGGCTATGTTACAACCTAAAATATTGTGTTTCGGACATGGACCTGTTTTATTCAAAAATGAAGATTTTTACAGGTTTTTAAAAAAGCAGCTGCGTAATTAACATCATTTTAGATATTTCATAGGTTTTCATTAAGACAATTCTAATAATTTTACTGCCGATTAAATACCCCCTATGAAAGTAAAATTACTTACCATAATTCTAATATTAACTTATCATTCAGGAATTTCACAGACCGAAAAGGTCCTTCGTGGAAAGGTTATGTACAACAACAATGTGCTTAAGGATGTGGAAGTCATCAATAAAACAGCTAAAACAAGTACTAAGACCGATATTTTAGGGGAATTTTCAATTGTTGTAAACGTAAAAGACAGCTTACTTTTCTATTCCAAAAATTACTTTTTCAAAAGACTGAAAGTGACTCAGGAAAATATCCAGACCAATAACCTTTTGGTAAATATGATTCCAAAACCTGAAGAACTGGATGAAGTTGTAATTACCGGTATCAAATTTCCTAAAGTTACATTTGATCCGGAAGCCATCAGTAAGATTAATATCAACAAACAGTCTCGTGATCTCACTCGTTATATTCAGGGGTATAATAATGGAACTATAACAAACGGAATCAATTTTATGGCTTTAGGAGGCGGGCTTGCAGGTTTATTTAATGGAAATCGTGAAGAATCTAAAAAGAAAATTCCTGATAGTAATTTTAAAAAAATGGTAAATTCGACCTGTCCTCCTGACTTTTTTACAAAAGACCTGAAATTATCTCCGGATGAAAAAGAACTCTTTCTGGAATACTGTGATGCCGACCCCAGATCGAAACTTCTCTTAGAACATCCTAACATCCTGTCTACTATGGATTTTTTGTATAATAAAAATGAACTTTTTCAGAAAATGAAAAGCGAAATTAAAAATTAAATGAAAGCAAAATTGCTCACCACAATTTCTTTTTTAACTTATCAGCTTAGTATTTCTCAGACAAAAAAAATGATTCAGGGAAAAGTTCTCTCCAATAAAGTCCCTCTCAACAAAGTTGAAGTTATAAATAAAACAGCTAAAACCAGTACAAGAACAAATGAGCTGGGAGAATTCTCAATTTTAGCAAGAGAACAAGACAGTTTACTTTTTTTCTCTAAAGATTATTTCTTTACACGGCTGAAACTTACATCCGAAAATTTAAAGAAAAATAATCTTGTTGTTGACATGATTATTAAAGCCGAAGAACTTAATGAAGTTGTAATTACATCCATAAAATTTCAAAAAGTAGAGTTTGATGCCGAAAAAGTAAATGAAATCAACAATCGCAAAACTGCCAACGATCTTACTCGTTACACTGGCGTAAATGATGGAAGAACAAGATATTCTGCAAACATCAATATACCTTTAAAAAAATCACATCCAAAAGAAAAGTATGAAGTTGACGATCGTTTTAAAAAACATGCAGCGGCATATTGTACTCCAGATTTCTTTAGTTACAATTTAAAACTTAACCCTGATCAAAAAGAGCTTTTTCTTGAATTTTGTGATGCCGATCCAAAATCAAAAACCCTTTTAGAACACCCGAATGTTTTGGCTACAATGGATTTTTTGTATGCTAAAAATGAGGAGTTTAGGAAGTTAAAACCTTGAAGCCCTAAACAAAACTATTTATTCAGCCACCAGATACTGGCATTTAAAACCGTAGCAAAACCAACCCAGGCCAGATAGGGAACCAATAAATATCCTGAAATTTTATTGATTTTAACAAACTTCAAATACGTTTCATAAATCATCAGCCATAAAAGAATAATTTCAATTAAAGCCAGCATTGGGTTTTTTAATCCAAAAAACAAATACGACCAAATAGCATTTAAGGTTAACTGAACCAGAAAAAACAACAGTGCTTTTTTAACCTCTTCTGTATGCTCTTTTATTTTGTCCCAAACCAAAGCTGCTGCAATGGCCATAAAAATATAAAGCACTGTCCAAACCGGCATAAAAATCCAGTTGGGCGGATTAAAAACTGGTTTTTCCAACGTTACATACCAGGTCTCAATACTTGGTTTTGTTACTACCCCCGCAGAATACCCTACTGTTAAACAAATTACTAAAGCTATAGCGATTTTTACGAACTTATTCATTTTATTAAATTTTGTAGTCAAAAATAGTTAAAAGAAAGGTTTAAACCATATAAGTGATATAAGTTCATTTTAGTAAACCATGCTTATAATTTCTTATATAACTTATATGGTGGAAAAATGAAAAACCTATCTTTGCCAAAATTTTATAATTCATGTTTACAGCAGCCGATTTTATTCCAAATCCATATACTTCAGCCATCGAAAAAGGAAACTTTGAGTGGAGCGCTCCAAGTAACATCGCCTTAGTAAAATACTGGGGGAAAAAAGACAATCAGATTCCGGCGAATCCTTCTGTCAGTTTTACGCTTAACAACTGTAAAACCATTACAAAACTGGCTTTTTCGAAAAAAGAACATAATGGTACTTTTTCGTTTGATTTACTTTTTGAAGGAAAACCAAAAGAAGACTTCAAACCAAAAATCCAGAAGTTTTTAGAAAGAGTTGAAGTATATCTGCCGTTTTTGAAAGACTATCATTTTACGATTGATACACAGAATACTTTTCCGCATAGTTCAGGAATCGCTTCTTCGGCTTCCGGAATGGCTGCGCTGGCAATGAATTTTATGAGTTTGGAAAAACTTTTAAATCCAGAAATGACTGATGACTATTTCTATCAAAAAGCTTCGTTTCTGGCACGTTTAGGTTCCGGAAGCGCCTGCCGAAGTGTAAAAGGAAACATGGTCGTTTGGGGAAATCAAGCTAACATTGAAGGAAGCTCAGACTTATTTGGAGTTGAATATCCATACGCTGTTCATGATAATTTCAGGAATTATCAGGATACTATTTTATTAGTTGATAAAGGCGAAAAACAAGTTTCAAGCACAGTTGGACATGATTTGATGCACAATCATCCGTATGCAGAAAGACGCTTTGCGCAGGCACACGAAAATCTGGATAAATTAACTGCCATTTTTGAAAACGGAAATCTGGAAGAATTTATTAAAGTCGTAGAAAGTGAAGCCTTGACTTTACACGCTATGATGATGACCTCGATGCCCTATTATATTTTAATGAAACCAAATACGCTTCAAATCATAAATGCGATTTGGAAATTCAGAAATGAAACCCGGATTCCGGTTTGTTTTACGCTTGATGCTGGTGCCAATGTGCATGTGCTTTATCCCGAAAACGTTACCGAAAAAGTATTACAATTTATTCAGGACGAATTAGTTGTATTTTGTCAGAATAGTCAATACATTTGCGACAAAATTGGAAGTGGTGCAATTGCATTATAATTTTGCGTATCTTTAGTTAAATTTTTTGGTTATGGACATTCAATTAGAAAAACTCGAATTAATAAAGCTAGTAGCTGATACTGAAAACCCTGCTATTTTGAAATCTATTCGAAAAATTTTTAAAAAAGAAGAGAAAGATTGGTGGGATGATTTGACAGAAGAACAAAAGGCCGAAATTGAAGCATCTGAAAGAGAAATAGAAAATGGTGAATTTTATCTTTTTGAAGATGTAATGGCAAAATATAAGAAATGAGAAGAATTGTATTTTCTGGTCGTTCTAAATTTCAACTTGAACAGTTACTAGAATATTTAGAGATTAGATTTTCACTTTCAACTAGAGATAAGTTTATATCAAATTTTTATAAAATTATTGAAACAATTAGGCTTAATCCTGACACTTTTCCTCTTTCAAGCAGGAATAAAACTAGGAGATGTGTAATTTCAAAACAAACAATGCTTTATTACAAATATACCACTCAAGAAGTTCGTCTTTTGTCACTTTTCGACACCAGACAAAACCCAAATAAAATTAAGAAAGACATAAAATAAATCATGAAAGGACCATTATTTTATTCAAAAATATTGCTTTTTGGAGAGTACGGAATCATCCGCGATTCAAAAGGGCTTGCCATTCCTTATAACTTTTACAATGGCGCTTTAAAAAAGTCCGAAGAACCTTCAGACGAAGCCATTGCCTCAAATAAAAGTTTGAGAAGTTTTGCTTCTTATCTTGAAGTATTACAGACACAGCAGCCGGATTTGGTTACTTTCGATTTAGAAAACCTTAAAAATGATGTCGAAACCGGAATGTATTTCGATTCCAGTATTCCGCAGGGATACGGTGTTGGAAGCAGCGGTGCACTTGTAGCGGCCATTTACGATAAATATGCAGCTAACAAAATTACGGTTTTAGAAAATCTGACACGTGAAAAATTATTACTTCTAAAAAATATCTTTTCTCAAATGGAAAGTTTTTTCCATGGAAAAAGCTCTGGTTTAGATCCGCTCAACAGCTATTTAAGCATTCCAATTTTAATTAATTCTAAAGACAATATCCAGACAACCGGTATTCCAACACAAAGTTTTGACGGAAAAGGTGCTGTATTTTTATTAGATTCGGGAATTGTGGGTGAAACAGCTCCAATGATCAGCATTTTTATGGAAAACTTAAAAGACAAAGGTTTCCGTGCTATGCTTAAAAATCAGTTTGTAAAATATACGGATATCTGTATCGAGAACTTTTTACATGGCGATATGAAGTCATTGATTGGCAATACTAAAAAACTCTCCAAAGTGGTTTTAAACAACTTCAAACCCATGATTCCGGAGCAGTTTCATGCCATCTGGCAGCAGGGTATTGACACAAATGATTATTACCTAAAACTCTGCGGTTCCGGAGGAGGTGGTTATATCCTTGGATTTACTGAAGATTTAGAACGTGCAAAGACCTCTTTAAAAGACTATAAACTGGAAGTAGTTTATCAGTTCTAACCCTTTAAAACCAGAGTTGTTTGAGTAGATTTTCATAAGTTTCAACCTAAAAAGTAATGCATTATGAAAAGTATTTTAAGAATAATCAAAGCAACTTTTTTAGGAGGAATTCTGTTTTTAGCACCATTGGTTGTACTGCTTATTATTCTGGAAAAAGGATATGGCATTATTCAAAAAGTAACACTGCCGCTCGTTAATAATCTGCCCAGAGTACATGTTTTAGGAATAGCACTTCAGGAACTTGTTGGCACACTCCTCCTGATCCTTATTTGTTTCGCAGCGGGATTACTGGCCAAAACTACCAGTGCCAAAAGACTAATCCAAAAACTGGAAGACAGTATTTTAAGTTTTGTTCCCGGATACTCGTTTATGAAAAACATGAATGAAAGCATTATGGGTTTTGAATCTAAAGAAGACTTAAAAGTCATTTTGGTTCCTACTGATGCCGGCTGGCAGTTTGCCTTTTTAATAGAACCAATAGATGAAAACCATTTTACTGTTTTTGTTCCTGATGCACCAAATCCGTGGAGCGGTTCTGTTTGTTTTGTTGAAAAGAAAGACATCAAAGAAATCGACATGACCCAAAAACAAGCTTTAGCCTGCATTCGAAAATTAGGCTACGGCTCTAAAGAATTGTTAAAAAACAAGCTCTGAATTTCTGGTTTAAAAAATATCCTTTAACTTCAAATCTAATTTAATCCACAACCTGTAATTTATGTTAAGCAGACAGCACAAACTTTTAGTAATGAAAATTGTTAGTTTGTTTTCTGTGGTACGCGGTTATAACATTCCTATTATAATTTTAGCACAGTATTTATCGGCTATTTTTATTCTGGCTCCCGAGAAAAGAGCTCTGGATATTCTGTTAGATTTTTACTTGTTTCTTATTGTATCTGCTTCGGCCGTTACCATTGCTTCGGGTTATATTATCAATAATTTTTACGACAGTCAGAAAGACTTAATTAATCGTCCCAACAAATCCATGCTCGACAGATTAGTGAGCCAGAAAACCAAACTAACGGTTTATTTCAGCCTGAACTTCCTGGCTGTTTTAATGGCTTCTATTGTTTCCTGGCGTGCTTTTCTATTCTTTTCGGCCTATATTTTCCTTATTTGGTTTTACTCTCATAAAATAAAAAAATATCCAATTGTCGGAAACCTCACGGCTGCCTTTATGGCCGTAATTCCGTTTTTTGCTATTTTACTTTATTTCTATAACTCCATTTCATTCGAAGAGCTTGAAAATCACAGAGGGCATTTTGTTGTGATCTCGGCTCATGCCATGTTTTTGTTTCTTTTGCTTTTGATTCGGGAAATGATCAAAGATTTAGAAAACCTGAAAGGTGACCTGGCCAATGATTATCATACGATCCCGATTATCTATAATGAAAAAATTTCCAAACAGATTATTACCGTCCTGACATTACTGACTGTGGTTCCGGTATATATATTGATCAACATTTATGATGTAGGATATATGGACATCTATTTCTATGTCTGTTTTATCGTCCTGATCTTTTTTCTGCTTTATTTATGGAAATCCAGCTCCAAAGAGCAGTTTTTATTACTGCACAACGTATTGAAATTCCTGATTGTTTCGGGTGTTTTCTGTATCGTTTTAATCAATCCAAGTGTGTTGTGGCACGGACGCGAACTGATTTCTAATTATTAACTCTTAATGAAATAAGATATTCTCAATGCAGGCAAAAGAAACCTGTTGTCTGAATTTTAGCCCCCACCAGGTTCCGTTTATGAAATCAGATAAAACCGAAATGCTTCAAAAAATATTAAATGGACTGTTTCTGAATATCTTAAAATAAAATGCTAGTAATCTAAGAACATTGAACTTAGGATTTATTAGCAGGAAAAAACTATCTTTGCACAAATTAATGATTTTATGAACAACAAGGAAGGCAATAATAAAAGAGGCGGATCAAGACCAAACAACTCAAGATCAAACTCTAACAAGCCAAAACCTGCTTTACCAAAGCGTGCGCAAGGGCCAAAAAAAGTAAAACCTGAAGTAAAAGCAGCTCAGGAAGCAGCCGCTGAAAAATTCAGAAAACAAAATCAGCCGGCGAAGAGACAAAAGGCCTCAGACGAAATTCGTCTGAACAAATACATCTCAAATTCAGGGGTTTGTTCACGACGTGATGCCGATTTATATATTCAGTCCGGGAACGTTAAAGTAAACGGTGTTCCGGTTACTGAAATGGGATATTTAGTAAAAATTAATGATGTTGTGAATTTTGACGGTGTGGTTTTAACTCCTGAAAAGAAAGAATACATTTTACTAAACAAACCTAAAAACTTCACAACGGCACTTGAAGAAGGCCATGAATATCGTAACGTTCTGGAACTTGTTCGTGCTGCAACCAATGCAAAAATTGCTCCGGTTGGACGAATGGACAAAAATACAACAGGGTTATTATTGTTCACTAACGATACGGATATGATTCGTAAATTTAGTCTGCCGAATCAGAAATCTTCTAAAATCTACCAGGTTTCTTTAGACAAGAACCTAAAATTTGAAGATCTGGAAAAAATAAGCAATGGTTTGGTACTGGACGGGCACCGTGTGTTTGTTGAAGAAGTAAGTTATATCGAGAAAGAACCCAAAAGCGAAGTAGGTCTGAAACTACGTACCTCAAATGTAAAAGTAGTCCGTGCTATTTTTGAAAACTTTGATTATGATGTTTTACGTATAGACCGTGTATCTTTTGCCGGTTTAACTAAGAAAAACCTGCCAAGAGGAAACTGGCGTTTTTTAACCAGTCAGGAAATTATCAATTTGAAAAACGCATAAACGCTTCAACATTGATTTACGATAACGAATCCTGTTTTACTACTTCTGGTAAAATGGGATTTTTTATTTTAGAAACTAAAAAAGTTATGTCCGAAAAGAGTAAAGATAGATCTTCCGATGTTTTGATTTTTTTCTTCAACCGATTCGTAACATGAAAATCCAAGGATGATTTTGATTCCGGGCTGAATACTGTTTAAAATGTCTCTTTTTTGCTCTTCCAGAAGTAATTTCAAACTGTCGAGTAACTGGATATTATTTTTAAGATAAGAGACTACAAGCAGTGCAGAGAAGTTAAGTATTTCACGGGCTGTTTCGCTTTTGATGCCCACTTCGTTTGAAATCATTTCAGAAATTCTGCCTTTTTTATTGGTAAAGATTTCTTTTAGCAGTGCATTTCCTTCCAGGCGATAACAGTCGTCAACTGATAAAATTCTGCCGGAAGTAAAATCGACTTCCTGATAAAAATTAGAATTATCCGGTATGAGTGATACAATCCCCTTATAAAAGCCTGATTCCTCAGCCCTATTGTATAATCCCATTAAAACTGTACCGATTGAAACATCAATTCCTTTGATTAGGAGCGCATCATTTTCAAAATAAAATTTGTTTAGTTTTGAAACAACATTAGAAGAAATAAAACGTCTAAGTTCAATTTGTAGGTTTGGGGTCATACTCATAACGTATTAAAGTGATTATTTATACCTGTTCAAAATAATCGATAAAGTGGGGCTTTTTATCGTTTATCAGGATAAAAATATAAAATATTTTAACATATCCAAAAAATAAGTTAAGAATTTAGTCATTAGATTATGAGCACTTTAACATAAAAAACGCTCAATACCAGTAAATATAACCCTTTCGTAATCAAAACAAAGACAAATTGACTTTTTAAAAAATTAGAAATTTTCTTAAAAAAAATAAAAAATAAGAAAAAAGCCAATTATTTATTACATAATTAAAATAAAATGTTTCGATATTCCCATGCGGTATGAATAAAAATACCGAAATATATGATACTAAATAAAAAGTTTATAAAACTTGATGCCAGAAACCCCAAAAAGGACCCCGTTGCTGCTTTTAATGCCCGCTGATGATTGGCAGAGTCGTACATCAGCTCACCTATAAATGCCCCGACAAACGGACCAATTATAACCCCAAAAGGTATTGGAGCAAAAATACCTACCAGCAGTCCAATATTAGTTCCCCAGACCCCGTAAGAACTGCCGCCAAACTTTTTAGTACCCCTGGCCGGAATTACATAATCTAAAATTGTAATAATAATGGTCAGTACCAATGTTATACCCAAAACCCAGTAATTATTCTCGACAGTGTCTGTCAGATACAGCAGCAATAATCCAGTCCAGGAAGCAGTAAGTCCCGGAAGAACCGGAAGAAAACTTCCAAAAACCCCAATAATCATACATATAAAACCTAAAGTAAACAGTAATGAATCCATATAATTTTGTAATTTTGTACTTACATTTTTTTAACAATTCCAATAATGCGTAATGTTATATTCTATATTGCAGCCTTATTCCTGATTTCTTTAATCAGCATTAATGTATGTGCGCAAACCAAAAAACTTTCTATTGACGACCAGCTCCTGCAGGACAGCATCTATAAAAGTAATAAGAAAAAAGTTCTGAATTTCTCTATGAAAGAATTTGACAATCTTTTCTTTGAATTTTTCAATCGTAAAAATGATACCAATATTGTGCTGAGTAAAACAGAATTCTACAATTACACCGTACAAATCGCCGCTTTCTCAGACCGGCTTGCCAAATTATATCCCGATCAAAAAGAAATTGCCGCTAAAAACAAAGAACAATGGCTCTCAGAAAGCTATGAAGATTATTTACTTTATAAGGCTTCTCAAAAAAAATAATTGTATTTTTATATCGTAAATCCATTTTATCCAATTCAAAATCAAAATCTTGAAGCCTTATTCTTTCTACTTTTTAACCCTTTTACTCTGCAGCTCTTGTCAATATTTTGAGAAGAAAGTTCCATCTGAAAAAGAATTACTTCAGAAAGAGTTAAAATCTATAAACTGGAAGGAAGTGGATGAATACCCAACCGTTGCAGAATGTGAAACGATCAACGACAAAAAGCAGCGCCAAACCTGCTTCTTTGATGTAATGTCGAAGCTTATTCAGCAAAAACTAAACATTGACAGTTTGTCGACTGCATATCCTAAGCTGGATACTATACAAGTAAAAGTGACGATTTATCCCAATTCTAAGATGAAATTTGAACCTGAATTCCAAAAAGATTCGGTTACTTATGACACCATCCGTATTGACAGCATCCTGCAATCCCGTCTGGTTGATTTTCCAAAAGTAAATCCGGCTATAAAACGAGGACTTCCGGTAAAAACTCAATTCATGTTACCCGTAATTTTAAAGGCAAAAAACAAGAACTAGCTGTATCAGGAACCCACTCCCGGTCTTTGTTATATCTTTAGTGTCTGATGCCATAAGACCAGAATAGTCATTTTCAAAAAACTTACTTTTTAAACTGACGGTCTTTCCATTCATAAACCCCAAACAAACTGTACAAGGCTACAAAAGAACTAAAAAAAGGATAAAGCAAACTGCTCAATAAAAGACTTCTGATTCTGGTTTCAGTTAAAAATCTATTCGTTATTGATAATAAAATAAAGTCGGTTATAAACTTTAAAAAGGCCAATAAAACCAAAATAGGATAACTCAGAATTCCAAAGAGAAATAAGAAAAAACCAACAACTAAAGTCAGATTTCCAAAGAAAACAATCAGCCCTAAAAACTTTCCAAAAGTACTTTTATACGAACTGGTTTTAGCTGCCCAGCGCACTCTTTGATAAAAAAGAGCTTTCCAGTTTTCGGTGGGCTTTGTAATGACTATGGCTTCCTGAGCTTTAAGATAATGTACTTCCGCAGGGAATTTCTCAATGGCTTTCTGCAGTAAAAAAACATCATCACCACTGGCGATTTTATCATTTCCTTCAAAGCCATTTAAACTTTCAAAAACTGATTTGGTGTAAGCAAAATTAGCTCCGTTGCACATAAAGCCTTTGTTAATTCCAAAACTTCCAATAGTCGCCCCTTGCAGACTCGTTAAATCTAACTGCTGGAAATGATCTAAAAAAGAGTTTTTACATTGGTATGAAACTGCTCCGGCAAGCATCGAAACTTTATTCTCCTGAATGTAATTATCAAATACCAAAAGCCAGTTTTCAGGTACAATACAATCCGCATCTGTTGTAATTACCCAATTGGTTTTTACCTGCTGCATGGCGGTTGTAATCGCGTCTTTTTTGGGAGAATTTGAAACCCGGACATTATCGATAACTGACAATTGATAATTAACAGCTGGTAAATGAAATTTCTCTTTAGAGCTATCATCTACTAAAATAACCTCAAATAAATCTGTTGGATAATGGAGTTTGGAAATACTATTTAAAAGATTAGGAAGGTTCTTTTCTTCATTTCTAAAAGGAACAATAATCGTAAAACTCATCTTCGGTTTTAAATCTGCGCTTTGATATTTTTTGATTTTAAAAAAACCATAAATCAGCAAATTAACACTAATTAGATATAGGATCAATATGCTCAATAAAGCAAAAATCATACTGCTGTTTTAGTTTTAAAATTCAGCACAAAATAACTTCCCAGCACTACCGGCAGCACTACATTTAAGAACCACATTAAAGTACTGATGAAAACTACAATCCATTCGTTTACGCCCAGTATCCCAAAGAAATACATCGCAACACTTCCTTTTACAGCAAAATCCAGAAACTGAAATGTAGGCAGAGATGAAGCCAGAAAATAAACCGAGGTTATTGTAGCCATCAGAATAAAATAAGGCAGTTCGACATCAAAAGCCAAAAACAAAAAGTAGTACTGATGCGAAAAAACCAAATAACGTAAAATTCCTAAAACTATATTTTTTCGGTGAACGGTTTTCGGAATTTCATTTATTTTATGAATCAGTTTTTCAATCGAATAGCCTTTGATTTTGATCTTCTTTAAAGAGAATAAAACTATCAGAAGCAATACAAATCCTCCAAATAAAATGGCAACAGTTTTGGTTGTAATGACGTGATATTGTGCATTGAAATACAGCAATCCAAACAGTCCAAAAATGACCGTTAAAATCATCTGGATTCCATTACAGATTAAGTTCAGGAAAACTACTCTTTTAGCCTCTGATTTTGGATAATACAATGCTTTTCCAGCGTACTCTCCTACTCCGTTTGGCGTGAAAATTCCGGCAGTTAAGGCCGCTAAAACCTGTTTTGTGGCTTCATAAACAGAGATTTTATGAATGACCTGAGCCAGATTCTGCCATTTTAAAATCTCAAAATAACGATTCAAAGCACTTAAAAGCAGAATAAACGAAATTCCTAAAACCGACTGGTTTTTACGAAACAAAACAATGAATTTCTGCCAGTCCAGCTTATCATTGCTGGCCAGCTGATTGTAAATAAAATAAAAAGCACCGCCAACAATCAAAAGTTTAGCCAGAAGAACAAGGAATTGCTTAGCTTTGTGAGGAATTGAAATCATGCCGCAAAAGTAATTGAATTTGAGAATGTGGCAATTTGAAAATAAGAAAATGAATCGTTTCGTTTTTCAAAAACTTGAAACCTGAAACTTGAAACAAAAAAACACTTGACAAAAGAACGCATCATATTAGGTATTGACCCCGGAACCACCATCATGGGTTTTGGATTGATTAAAGTAACCAATAAAAAAATGGAATTTCTACAGTTAAACGAATTGCAGCTTTCCAAATACGATAATCATTACCAAAAACTACGAGTTATTTTTGAAAGAACCATCGAGTTAATCGAAACACACTGCCCGGACGAAATCGCGATTGAAGCGCCTTTCTTTGGTAAAAACGTACAATCGATGTTAAAACTAGGCCGTGCACAGGGCGTTGCGATGGCGGCGGGACTTTCGAGAGGCATTCCAATTACTGAATACGAACCTAAAAAGATAAAAATGGCCATTACCGGAAACGGAAATGCCAGTAAAGAACAGGTCGCTAAAATGTTACAGCAGCTTTTAGGCTTAAAAGAATTACCTAAAAATCTCGATTCAACAGATGGTCTGGCCGCTGCGGTTTGCCACCATTTTAATTCTGGAAAAGTTATTGCCGGAAAGAGTTATTCTGGCTGGGATGCATTTGTGAAACAAAACGAAGATCGTATTAAGAAATGAGTTAATGTGCCAATTTGATAATTAGATAATTCTATAAACGACAAATAAATTATCTAATTGACGCATTCTCTAATTATCTAATTAAAAATGTCGGGGATCTACATTCACATACCTTTTTGCAAACAGGCCTGCCACTATTGCGACTTTCATTTTTCGACTTCGATGAAAAAGAAAGACGAAATGGTTTTGGCTTTGGCTAAAGAAATTACTGCACGCAAAAAAGAATTCGAAAACGATCCCGAATTCTCGGGAGTAGAAACCATTTATTTTGGCGGCGGAACTCCTTCGGTTTTGTCAAATGATGAAATCAACTTTTTAATTTCAGAAGTTTATAAAAACTATAAAGTTGTCGAAAATCCGGAAATTACGCTTGAAGCCAATCCGGATGATTTGTCTGCGGAACGCATTCTGGAATTATCAAAAAGTCCGATAAATCGTCTGAGCATCGGAATTCAGTCTTTTTATGAAGATGATCTGAAGATGATGAATCGTGCTCATAATTCGGCGGAAGCCAAAAAATGTCTGGAAGAAGCAACAAAATACTTCGATAATATTTCACTAGATTTAATTTACGGAATTCCCGGACTTAGCGACGAAATGTGGAAACAGAACATTCAAACGGCTTTGGATTTTGGTATTCCGCACATTTCGAGTTATGCTTTGACAGTGGAACCAAAAACCGCTTTAAGCAAATTAATTCAAACCGGAAAAATTGCTGAACCACAAGACGAAGCAGCCTCGAATCACTTTATGATTCTGGTGGATATGCTTCAGAAAAACGGTTTTATTCATTACGAATTATCCAATTTTGGAAAAGAGAATTATTTCTCCAAAAACAATTCGGCTTACTGGTTAGGAAAAAAATATATCGGAATCGGGCCTTCTGCGCATAGTTATGACGGTAAAAAAAGAGGCTGGAATATCGCGAATAACTCCTTGTATTTAAAAGCAATTCAAAACGATGAGCTTCCTATTGAAACAGAAATCTTAACTATTTCAGATCGTTATAATGAATATATTATGACGGGATTACGAACAATCTGGGGTGTTTCTCTTGAAAGAATTGAAAACGAATTTGGTTCAGAATATCTGAATTATTTATTGGAACAATCTCAGAAATTCCTAAATGACGATTTACTTTCCATCCAAAACAACATTTTAAAACCAACACCCAAAGGAAAATTTTTAACGGATGGAATTGCTTCAGATTTATTTTATCTGGAAGTTTAGGTCTAACCGCAAGTTTCGCTAAGATTTACGCTAAGAACGCAATTTATTTATTTGTAGGAATAAAATTATTATTTTAAAATCAAGCATTATATTTGAATTTTAAAATATTGATCGTATGTCAGAAAATGATTTATCCCGAATTGTATTTCATTCGGCATTAAAAGTTCATCAAACTTTAGGACCAGGACTTTTAGAAAGCGCTTATGAAGAATGCTTGTTTTATGAGTTGAAGAAATTAAACTTACTAGTTGAAAAACAAAAGGCTTTACCATTAATTTACGAAGAAGTAAAGTTAGATGTTGGTTATCGACTAGATATTTTAGTAGAAAATAAACTAATTTTGGAGATAAAGTCGGTAGATTGTTTAAATGATGTTCATTTTGCTCAACTATTGACATACTTAAAACTAACAAATTGCAAATTAGGATTATTAATAAATTTTAATGTCGCATTATTAAAACATGGAATTAAAAGAATAGTAAACAATCTCTAACAAAAAACATAGCGCCCTTTGCGTAAATCTTAGCGAACTTTGCGGTTAAATCTATGAAAGCAAAAATCAACAACTTCGAAATCGACTTATCAAAACCAATAGACATCTCCATTCCATTAACCAATACCGATAAAAATCCGATAGCCTGGTACATCGAAAAACCGGTTATCGAACCAGTAATTTTTGGTGACTGGATTGGGAAAGTTTCGGAAGGAAAATCATCTACGAATTTCAATAATATTTTCTTCAATCCGCATGGACATGGTACACATACGGAATGTCTGGGACATATTACAAATGATTTTTACAGTATCAATCAAGCTTTAAAGCAGTTTTTCTTTTTTGCTGAATTGATTACAATTGAACCTGAGAAAATTGGAGATGATTTTGTCATTACGAAAGAACAGATTTCAGCTTTAGTGACTACAAAAGCTGAAGCTTTAATCATCAGAACACTTCCAAATCAGCTAGAAAAAAAGTCTCGGAAATATTCGAATACCAATCCGCCGTATTTGTCTGAAGAGGCTGCGGTTTTCATCCACGAAAGCGAAATTCAGCATTTACTGATTGATCTTCCCAGCGTTGACAAAGAACATGACGAAGGGAAATTACTGGCTCACAAAGCATTTTGGAATGTAAAAGACACGATAAATCTAAATGCTGATGCAAGATTAAATGCCACGATTACCGAAATGATTTATGTTCTGGACGAAATTGAAGACGGCGATTACATCCTAAATCTTCAAATTGCTTCATTTGAAAACGACGCAAGTCCGAGCAAACCAATTTTATATAAGATTTAAAAGTTCGCCGCTAATTGCACCAATTTACACGAATTAATTTTTTGCCACAGATTATAAGGATTAAAATGATTTAATCTGTGTTAATCTTTTTAATCTGTGGCAGAATAAAAATAGAAATCAGCGCAAATCCATGAAATTGCTTCACCTGTTCGCTATCGCTCGGGTAGTGGCAAAAAAACAACAAACTATGATTACTGTTTCAACAGATAAAACTAAACTCGACGTTCCGTTTATACAGAACTTTTTAAAAGATATTTATTGGGCAGCAGGAAGAACTCTTGAAGAAGTCCAGCGTACTATTGATGCTTCAGTTTGTTTCGGAATTTACCTGAATGACAAACAAATTGGTTTTGCCAGAGTGATAACTGATTACGTCGTTTTTGCTTATTTAATGGATGTTTTTATTACAGAAGAACATCGTGGAAAAGGTTATTCGTCTATATTAATTGACTCCTTGATGAAGGAACCTCAATTACAGGAAGTCAAAATCTGGCGACTGGCAACCACCGACGCTCACTTTTTATATGAGAAATTCGGATTCACAAAACTGAATCATCCTGAAAAGATGATGGAAAAAATAATCAAATGAAAACAGTTCTAAAACTCGAAGAAACAGCCTTATTAATTCTCGGCATTTTTTTATTTAACCGCTTAAATTACGACTGGTGGTGGTTTTTAGCTTTATTATTGGCTCCGGATTTGTCGATGATTGGCTATGTTTTTGGAAATAAAACTGGCGCTTTATCCTATAATATCTTTCATCATAAAGGAATAGCACTTTTCCTTTATGGCATTGGATGTTATTTTAGTATTGAAAGTGTTCAGTTAGCCGGAATTATTTTATTTTCACATTCGGCAATGGATCGTGTTTTTGGTTATGGCTTAAAATATGAAAAAGGCTTTAAATACACACATTTAGGTGAAATTGGAAAATAAATACAGTTATGAATTTAGAAACGTTTTATGAATACTGTCTGTCGAAAAAAGGCGTAAGTGAACACTTCCCTTTTGATGAAGACACACTGGTTTTTAAAGTGGGCGGAAAAATGTTTGCTTTATCCTCTTTATCACAGTGGGAAAAGAACCAACAATCTGTCAACTTAAAATGCGATCCGGATCGCGCACAGGAACTCAGAGCAGAATATGACGAAATACAGCCTGGATTTCATATGAGCAAAGTACACTGGAATACGGTTTCTTTAAACGGAAACCTGCCTGTAAAATTCGTTCAAGAACTTATAGACCATTCGTATGATTTGGTTTTCAAAAGTTTGACAAAGAAAATTCAGACCGAAATTATCGACCCGAGGTAAAAATTTTACCGAACTGGCGAAGCAATTAGAAAATTAGGCATTACATTTGCAAGTAAGACAACAAACTTAACAACTCAATCCTAACAGCCGAAAGGATTGCCAATTAGCAGTTTATAGAACCATGAAAGAACAATTTAAAAAATTTCTTAACGAAGAACAAGATCCAAAAGCGATTGAAAAAATCACTTCAAAACTGAACGACTTATTAATGAAAGGCGAAGAAGTTGGATATATCGCAGTACAAAAAAAACCTGCTATTACTGTTTTTCCTGATAGTATTGTATTGACAAACAAACGTATTATTATCTGTAAACCTAAAAATTTAGGCCTTTCTATGGATTTTACAGATTACACCTGGGATGATATTGCCAGTACTTTTGTAAAAGAAAACATCTTAGGTTCTGAGTTTTCATTTGGCACCAAAACAGATTTAGCAGTTTCTATTGATTATATCCCAAAAATTCAGGCCCGAAAAATTTATACATATGCTAAAGAACAATTGGATTTATTAAAAAATCCGGTTTCTGCAGCAGTTCCGGTTCAGGAAATTATTGAAGAAGAACCTGTAATTGAAGATATTGTTGAAGAAGTAGAAACGGAAGAGGTAACCAGCTTCGCTGAAATCTTACCTTCGGCTCCGGCTTTTACCGAAACTTTTGAACCGCTTCCAACGCAGCCGGCAGGAGAACGTAAATTAAGCGATTTATCTAAAGAAGAACTTTTTGATAAATTACAGAACTATAAAAAACTTCTTGATAATGGTTTGATTATGCAGGGAGAATATGATGCTTACAAAAAAGAGATTTTAAGTTATATGTAATAGCTAACCGTAAAGGTCGCTAAGACTTACGCAAGGTTCGCAAAGAAAAACCCATCAGCATAACTGATGGGTTTTATTTTATAAAAACTTTGCGAACTTTTGCGCAAAATCCTTGCGCTCTTTGCGGTTAAGCAAACTAAAGCGTACCTTCTGTTTGTCTAAAAATCTGTGTGATTGTAACTCTAATAACTCTTTTGCGTTTTTTCGCTGCAGATCGTACAGGTTTTTATCTTCGGCAATATCGGCATATACCTGATCGTGCATCTGGGCACTGGTTTTGATCAGTAGTTCACGCTGGTATTTATTTTGTTCCAGAGTCGCTTTCATGGCTGTTTCGGCTTCTTCCTGTTTGAAATCGAATTCTCCTTTTGGAGCCAATAATTTGGCAATAATCGGCGATGTTTCGATTGCCAGAAACAACAGCATGATAAAAAATGAAGGAAGCCAAGGCAGTTTGTTCAAGGCATTAATACGCGCCATTAATCCGTCGAAACCTTCAATGATGGGTTGTGTCTGTGAAACTTTTTTGTCTAAATCGGCTTGTAATTGTTTACCCGCTTTTTCTTTTTCGGCAATTTTGGCTTCGTTTGTCGTTTTTAAAGTTTCGAATTCTTTGAGAGCGGCATCGTGTTTTTCACGTTTTTCTTTGTAAACCGGGCCTTTCCCCAGTTTTTTAGTTCCGGAAGTTCCTTCAGCTTCGGTAATATAAGTATTGTATAAAGCATTTACTTCTTTCTCTTTTTTTACAATATCGGCTTTTAGGGCTGCGATTTCGGCTTTGTTTTTATCTAAATCCGATTTGAAATAATTCCCAACCTGCTTTTTGTTGGCCAGTTCCATTTCATTTTTCTCTTTCAGTAAAACAGTATTGATTTCTTTTTCAAAGATTTTAATCTCTAATGGTTTCGAAATAACAATGGCAATAATGATGGCCAGCGCAATACGGGGAGTCGCCTGAAGGAATTCATCCATAAAACGGTCTCTCTTTTTAATGGTCGAAACGATAAACCGGTCCAGGTTAAAAATTAGTAAACTCCAGACAAATCCAAAGATTAAAGCAGGATAAATGGAATCAAAAACGGTGAATAGTGCATAAGCACTGGCTAAAAATGCCATTACAGCGGTAAAAAATACGGTGGCGCCAATACCCACATATTTAGTTTGTTCGCCCTCTGAGCATCCTTCTAACAAGTCCCGGTCAGCTCCGGAACACAGGATAAAAAATTGTTTTAACATGATTGATGATTTTTGATTGATTGATACGGCAAATTTAACGCCAAATTTTCAATTACAATCAAAATATCAATTTGTTTTTCACTGCTGCTCAATTATTTGGTGAAACAAATGTTATTTAAACATTAATAAAAACAAGTCTCATTTGATTAATCATAACACTATGTTAATTTTTTTAAAGGGTTTTAGTAATACAAAGATTCTAGTTTCGCAACCAAATCAAACTAAACAACACAATGAAAAAATTCTATTTATTACTAACATTTCTATTTCTTGCCGTTTCAGGTTATGCGCAAAAAGCCATAATTTCGGGAAAAGTACTGGATGCTGATGACAAACTGCCTCTGCCTGGAGCTATGGTTCAGATTGTAGGCGAGAAAAAATACACCGTTTCTGATTATAACGGTCGTTTTGAACTATTGAATATTAACGAGGGAACTTATACAGTTGAAGTTAAATATATTGGATATACTACTTTATCTCAGGAAATAAAAGTAGAACAGGGAAAAAACAATGTAATTGATTTTGCTCTTAAGGCTTCTGAAAATGAACTGAAAGAAGTTATTGTCGGAGACATCTTAAAAGGTCAGGCAAAAGCACTGAATCAGCAGAAAAACAACAAAAATATTGGTAACGTAATCTCTTCTGATCAAATGGGACGTTTCCCGGATGCTAACGTGGGAGATGCTCTAAAACGTGTTCCTGGTATTACGATGCAGAATGATCAGGGTGAAGCCCGTAATATTATCATCAGAGGTTTAGCTCCGTCATTAAACTCGGTTACTTTAAATGGTGACCGTATTCCATCTGCTGAAGGTGATAACAGAAACGTACAAATGGACTTAATTCCGTCTGATATGATTTCGACTATTGAAGTAAACAAAACCTTAACTTCAGACATGGATGCTGATGCGATTGGAGGTTCTGTAAACTTAATTACTAGAGCCACTCCAAATGGCGAAAGAATCTCGACAACTCTTGCAGGAGGATATCTTCCAATTCGTGAACATGCAAGTTATACGGCAGGTTTAGTATATGGTAACCGCTTTTTTGATAACAAATTGGGAGCTGTTTTCAGCGGTTCCTATAACAATGTAGATTACGGATCTGACAACATCGAAAACGAATGGGTAAAAGATGAATTTGGAAACGAATATCTTCAGGCTTCAGAAATCAGAAAATATGATGTACAGCGTATTCGCCGCAGCGGATCTATTGCTTTAGATTATAAATTTAACGAAAACAATACCATTTTTGCTAATGCCATTTACAACTGGAGAGATGACAGAGAAAATCGTTTCAGAACGACTATTGATGATATTGAACCAATTTATAATGGTGAAGAAATCACTGGTTTTGAAGGTCGTGTAAAACGCCAGACAAAAGGTGGTTTAGACAACAGCCGTAACAAAAACAGAAGATTAGAAGACCAAAGAGTTCAAAATTACTCTCTTCGTGGAGAACACCTAATCAACTCAACTTTAGATTTAGACTGGTCTGCCAACTACGCAAAAGCAAGAGAATACCGTCCGGGTGAACGTTATATTGAATATCGTCAAAAAGGTCTTGATGTATTTCAAAACTTAACAGATACCAGATTTCCTTTAGTTACTACAGCTGGCGAAGCTACAGACGAATTTGAATTTGATTCGGTTACCGAAAATACAGACGAAACCAGCGAAAGTGAATTTGGAGCTAAAGTAAACATCCGTTTTCCATTTTCTGTAATTGCGGGAGAAAAAGGAAGATTGAGAACGGGTTTAAGACTTCGTTTAAAAGAGAAAGAAAGAAACAATATGTTCTATTCTTATACGCCGTTAAATGATGATATGGAATTATTATCACAAGTCCCAACAAGTTATTATGATGGACAGGGATTTAATCCGGGAAGTAAATATGTACCGGGAACTTTTGCTTCTGCGGCTTATTTAGGAAGTTTAGATTTAAACAATGCTTCCTTATTTGAAAAAGAAACTGATCCGGCAGAATATTTAGCGGTAAACTATAACGCTAAAGAAAGAATTACGGCAGCTTATGTAAGATGGGATCAGGATTTTAATGATAAACTTTCAATGGTAATGGGGGTTCGTGTTGAAAATACTCATATTGATTATACAGGAAACCGCGTATTAGACGAAGAAGAATTAGAAAGCAAAATCAACAATACAAACTCATACACAAATGTATTGCCAAGTATTTCATTCCAATACAACGCGACAAAAGATTTAGTTTTAAGAGCTGCAGTTACAACGGCTTTAGCAAGACCAAATTACTATGCTTTGGCTCCTTATGTAAACAATATTGCTGCTGATAAAGAAATTACAGCAGGAAATCCGGGTCTTAAAGCTACTTACTCCTACAACTATGATTTCATGGCAGAGAACTATTTCAAATCTGTTGGTTTGATTTCAGGAGGTGTTTTCTACAAAAGATTAAATGATTTTATTTACAACTACAGCGACAATCAATATACTGATGCTAAATTTGCTGCAGATTTCCCAAATCAATCGAATCCAATTCCAGCAGGAGAAAACTGGTCTTTCTTACAATCGAGAAATGGAGATAACGTTGATGTTTACGGATTTGAAGTTGCTTTCCAGCGTCAGTTGGATTTCCTTCCGGGTAAATTCTTAAAAGGTTTTGCTGTATACTTAAACTATACTTACACAAAATCTAAAGCAAGCGGAATTGCTGACGAAGACGGAAACGAAAGAAACGACATCAGTCTTCCGGGAACAACGCCTCACATGTTTAACGGATCTTTATCCTGGGAAAACAAACGTTTTTCTGCCAGAATCTCAACCAACTTTACCTCTGATTACTTAGATGAATTAGGTTCTGAGTCTTACAAAGACAGTTATTATGACAAGCAGTTTTTCTTAGATGCTAATGCTTCTTATAAAATTACTCCAAAACTTCGCTTTTTTGCTGAAGCTAACAACTTAACCAACCAGCCGTTACGTTACTACCAGGGAGTTGCTGCACACACCAAACAAGCTGAATACTACCAGCCTCGTTATAACTTCGGATTGAAATTAGACTTGTAAAATCAATACTAAAAACTACTAAATTAGACAGGACTTAGTGGTTCTGTCTAATTCATTTAAAATAAAATAACAAAATGAAAAATAAATCGATACTTGCTTTTTTACTTTTAAGTTTGGCCTTTACAGCTTGTAAAGACGATAAATTAGCACCCATTCAACCCAATGCTGTAAAACCTACAGTGGTTACTGAAGCTTTGCCTCATGATACAGACGATCCATCAATCTGGATTAATCCGGCAGATGCTTCCAAAAGTATTATCGTTGGAACAGACAAAGACACTGACGGAGGTTTATACGCTTTTGATCTGAATGGAAAAATCCTTAAAAAATCAATTCCGTTAAAACGTCCGAACAATGTAGATATCGCTTACGGATTAATCATTGACGGAAAAAAAGTAGACGTTGCCGTTACGACAGAACGTGAGAGCAATAAAATCAGAATCTTCAGTTTACCGGATTTAGAGCCAATTGATAATGGCGGAATCGAAGTTTTTGAAGGCGAAGCTGAACGCGATCCAATGGGAATTTCTTTATACACTCGTCCGAGCGACCAAAAGATTTTTGCTATCGTTGGAAGAAAAACAGGTCCTTCTGGAACTTATTTATGGCAGTATGAGCTTTCTGGAAATGGAAAATTTGCTGCAGCAAAAGTGGTTCGTAAATTTGGAACTTACAGCGGAAAGAAAGAAATTGAAGCTATCGCAGTTGACAATGAATTAGGTTTCGTGTACTATTGCGACGAACAAATTGGAATTAGAAAATACAAAGCAGATCCGGCTTTAAAGGACAATAAAGAATTGGCTTTCTTTGGTCAAAAAGACTTCAAAGCAGATCACGAAGGAATTGCTATTTACAAAAAAACAGATTCTACCGGATATATTTTAGTGTCTAACCAACAGGCAAATTCTTTTATGGTGTATCCAAGAGAAGGTGCAAATGGAAATCCAAACAATCATCCATTGTTAGCTGAAGTTCCAACTTCGACAATCGAATGCGATGGTGCCGACGTTACAAGCGTAAACTTAGGTCCAAAATTCAAAAACGGACTTTTCGCAGCAATGAGTAACGGAATGACGTTTCATTATTACACCTGGGATTTAATCCAAAAACGTATTGACGAAGCGAAGAAATAAAGTTTTCAGTCGCAGTCACAGTTTTCAGTCTCGCTCTGAAAACTGTGACTGAGACTGAGACTACAAAAAAAGCTGTTCAAAACGAACAGCTTTTTTACTTTGAATTAAATAATTCCTTTTATTCTGTAATCGGTGCGCCTGCTAAGATTTCAGCATTGGCAAACTCTTCAAATTTGGCAAAATTAGCTTTGAATTTCTGTGCTAATTCCAGCGCTTTTTTATCGTATAAATCTTTGTCTTCCCAGGTGTTTCTTGGGTTTAGAATTTCACTTGGGACATTCGGACAAGACTGAGGTTTTGCAATTCCAAAAACTTTGTGATCTGCGTACTCTACATTATCCAGCTCTCCGTTTAAAGCTGCGGTAATCATAGCACGGGTATATTTTAATTTCATACGGCTTCCGGTTCCGTAGGCTCCGCCTGTCCATCCTGTATTGATTAACCACACTTTTACACCGGCATCTTTCATTTTTTTGCTTAACATTTCAGCATATTTTGTTGGGTGCAAAGGCATAAACGGTGCTCCAAAACAAGCCGAAAAATTAGGCTGCGGCTCTGTTACTCCGGCTTCTGTTCCCGCTACTTTTGCTGTATAACCAGAAATAAAGTGATAAGCAGCCTGACCCGGAGTTAATTTTGAAATTGGAGGCAGGATTCCAAATGAATCTGCTGTAAGGAAAAAGATATTCTTTGGGTTATGTCCGATAGACCCCGGCTGAATATTGTCGATATGGGTAATTGGGTAACTTACACGAGTATTTTGTGTGATCGAAACATCATCATAATCTACCTCGTTAGTTCCTGTTTTAAAAACTACATTTTCTAAAAGAGCTCCTTTTTTGATTGCTCTGAAAATATCCGGTTCGTTTTCTTCTGAAAGGTTTATTACTTTAGCGTAACATCCGCCTTCAAAATTGAAAACCGTATTTTCACTTGTCCATCCGTGCTCATCGTCTCCAATTAATTTACGTTCCGGATCAGCGGATAAAGTTGTTTTTCCTGTTCCGGATAAACCAAAGAAAATCGCAGTATCACCATCTTTACCTACATTGGCACTGCAGTGCATTGGTAATGTGTTTTCAAAAACCGGCAAAATGAAGTTTAAGGCAGAGAAAATTCCTTTTTTCATTTCTCCCGTATATCCTGTCCCGCCAATTAAGGCTGTTTTTTTAGTAAAATCCAAAATAGCAAAATTAGACTGACGTGTTCCGTCTACAGCAGGATCTGCCATAAAACCAGGAGCACATATTACGGTCCACTCCGGAGTAAAATTGGCTAACTCAGAATCTTCCGGTCTTAAGAACATATTGTAGCAAAACAAGTTCGACCATGCAGTTTCGGTTACAACACGAACATTTAATCTGTAGTTTTTATCGGAGCACACATAGGAATCACGAACAAAAACTTCTTTGTTGGATAAATAAGCTGTTACCTTGTTATATAATTTTTCAAAAGCTTCCGGTGCAAAAGGAATATTTACATTTCCCCACCATACTTTATCTTCTGTAATGCTGTCTTTTACAATAAAACGATCTTGTGGAGAGCGTCCTGTAAATTCACCTGTATTAATTGCCAAAGCACCTGTAGAGGCCTCAACACCTTGTCCTGACTGCACAGTAATCGCATGTAATTCTTCTGGTGATAACTGGTAGCGAACCGCTGCATTTTCTATTCCTAAATCTTTTAGCGAAATCGATTGCGCAAATAGGGTATTATTGTCCATAAATTTTAATGTTGTTGTGTTATTTTTCGGTGCAACAAAATATAATTTTACTTAGTCCTGAACGTAAAGTACAAGTTTGCAAATTGTTATATTTTTTATCAAAGCAGATAAAAAGCAATAAAAATTCACATAAGCAACCTTATATGTTAATTATGAGACAAAATTAAAGATTAATTTTTATACAGAATTTTTTTTTCGGGATTTTATGATTTTTTCCTCAAAATAGTAAGAAATAATACTGCCCAGGCGATAATTAATAAGAATCCGCCCAAAGGTGTTGCGAAAACGATAATTTTAGAATCAAAAACTGTAAGACTTTTGGTGGCTAATAAGTAAATCGATCCACTAAAAAGAACAACTCCGGCTACAACTAAATTGTAAATAGTTTTTGTCGTTTTTTCGGCTATATCTTTACGGGTAGAAAGAAAAAGTAAAAAGAGTGCGTGGTACATTTGATAACGAACACCCACCTCAAAAGTGTTTAACTCTTCAATAGACAAATATTTTTTTAATAAATGGGCTCCAAAAGCACCAAAAATAATGGCTAACATTCCTATAAAGGCTCCGGTTAAAACAATTCTTCTTTTCATATTTTGTTATACTTTAATTTTAGCAAAAATACTTCATCCTGCTTAATTTTTGTTTCTGTTTACAAAATATTTCATATCCAAAACGGACTTTTTTATTTCATGGTACAGTAAAAAATGAATTGTATTTTTTAAATTAAATTTGTTATATTTATAACATTTTAATATGTTTGTGTTAAATACCTAAATTATGAGAAGCATTTTAATAATTGGAGCCGGCAGATCTGCATCTTCCTTAATACACTATCTGCTTTCAAAATCAGAAACCGAAGACCTGCATTTGGTTGTAGCTGATTTGTCTTTGGCCTTAGCCGAGAAAAAAACACAAAAACATCCCAATGCTACTCCAATTGCTTTAGACATTTTTGATACCAAAGAAAGACAGGCGGCTGTCGAAAAAGCTTCTATCGTCATTTCGATGCTTCCGGCTCATTTACATATTGAAATTGCCAAAGACTGTATTCTCTTCAAAAAACATCTCGTAACAGCTTCTTATATAAGTGATGCCATGCAGGCTTTGGATGAAGAAGTTAAAAAAAACAATCTGATCTTCATGAATGAAATTGGCCTTGATCCCGGAATTGATCATATGAGTGCCATGAAAGTGATTGACGAAATCCGGTCAAAAGGCGGTAATATGTTGTTGTTTGAATCTTTTTGCGGCGGATTAGTAGCTCCGGAATCTGATACTAATTTATGGAATTACAAATTTACCTGGGCACCAAGAAATGTTGTTCTGGCCGGACAGGGCGGTGCAGCCAAATTTATTCAGGAAGGTACATATAAATATATTCCGTACAGCGCTTTGTTTAGAAGAACTGAATTCCTGGAAGTAGAAGGCTACGGAAAATTTGAAGCTTATTCTAATAGGGATTCGCTTAAATACAGATCTGTTTATGGCTTAGATGATATCCTGACTTTATATAGAGGAACTATACGAAGGGTTGGTTTTTCGAAAGCATGGAATATGTTTGTACAACTTGGAATGACGGATGACAGTTATATTATGGAAGGCTCAGAAAATATGAGTTATCGTGAATTTGTGAATTCGTTCCTACCCTACCATCCAACAGATTCTGTTGAAATCAAAACTCGTTTTATTTTAAAAATAGACCAGGACGACATTATGTGGGACAAGCTTTTGGAACTGGATTTATTTAACCCAAACAAAAAGGTAAATCTGCCTAATGCAACTCCTGCCCAGATTTTAGAAAAAATCCTAACCGACAGCTGGGCCTTACAGGCGGATGATAAAGATATGATCGTGATGTACCATAAGTTTGGCTACGAACTCAACGGAGAGAAAAAACAGATCGATTCAAAAATGGTCTGCATTGGCGACGATCAGACGTATACTGCCATGGCAAAAACAGTGGGACTTCCGGTAGCAATTGCCGCATTACTGATTTTAAACGGAAAAATCACCACTCCGGGCGTACAGCTTCCTATAAAAAAGGAAGTGTATGAACCTATATTAAAAGAACTGGAAGCGTACGACGTTATTTTTAACGAACAAACTGTACCTTATTTTGGATACAATCCGGATTTATTCTAATTCGGATTCCTTTTTATTTTTAGAATTTTTTTTAGTTTATTTTATCCGCTTCTGGAAAACAGAAGCGGATTTTTTATTTTAAGACTCTACCGGAAAAGGTTTAAAGAAACAGAGGTTTTATGATTTGCCGCAATTTTAATTTTTATAACGTTTCTTAAAACAGTATACTTTAAAAGTCCCCGAAAGACAGCAAATCACCTATAAAACACTCATTTTGAAATTTTAAACACCTTTGAAACTTCAAAAATTTAACCTTTGATTTTACTTCTTTTCAAAATAAATACGTTTCTCTTTTTCCTGGTTTGTATCTATATAAATCCGAAAAACGATAATGCCTTTAACCTTTTTCCCGTTAATCGAGGCTGGTTTCCATTTTGGCGAAAGCTGAATAACCCGCAGCGCTTCTTCGTCTAATCCAAAACCTAAATTCGTCAAAACTTTAATATCAGATACAGAACCGTCTTTGTCTACTATAAACTGTACCGGAATTTCTCCCTGCACTTTTTTCCTGACTGCTTTATTAGGGATTTTAAAATTGTTTTTTACAAAATCACGAAACTTATAGATACTTCCCGGAAAATCAGCGGCAATTTCTACAGACATAAAAATATCATTTGCGGCTCCATCTTCTTGTTTTGCATTAAGATCCTGAGCCCTGCTTTTGGTGTTTAAAAAAAGTAACAGCAGCACTATAAAATTCAGACTAAGTATTTTTTTCATATTCTTTAAGTCGTTTAAACAATTAAAACATGTATGGTTCTTATATACAAATATAGATTTTTAAAAGTGTTCACTAATCTGACAAAAAAAATCCGCTCATTTCTGAACGGATTCTATATTTAAAAAACTTTGTGTCTTCGAGCTTTTAAAGCAAAAACAACTTATTTACTTAATTCGACAAAATACTTATAAAATAACGGAATAGTCTCAATACCTTTCAGGTAATTAAAGATTCCGAAATGTTCATTTGGTGAGTGAATCGCATCGCTGTCTAAGCCAAATCCCATTAGGATCGTTTTGCTTTTTAATTCTTTCTCAAACAAAGCTACAATTGGAATACTTCCTCCTGAACGAACCGGAATTGCCGGAACGCCAAAAGTTTCTGTATAGGCTTTGTTCGCTGCCTGATACCCAATACTGTCAATTGGGGTTACGTAACCTTGTCCGCCATGATGCGGCGTTACTTTTACTGTAACTCCGGCGGGAGCAATACTGGTAAAATGTTTGGTAAAAAGTGCTGTAATCTCTTCCCAATCCTGATTTGGAACCAAACGCATCGAGATTTTAGCAAAAGCTTTGCTTGCAATAACGGTTTTAGCGCCTTCGCCGGTATAACCGCCCCAGATTCCGTTTACGTCTAATGTCGGACGAATTGAATTACGTTCGTTTGTTACATACCCTTTTTCACCGTAAACATCGGCAATATTTAAAGCATTTTTATATTTTTCTAAGCTAAAAGGCGCTTTTGCCATTTCGGCTCTTTCTTCTGCAGATAATTCCTGAACTTTATCATAGAAACCCGGAATCGTGATATGGTTCTCTTCGTCGTGAAGCGAAGCAATCATTTTTGCCAGAATATTAATTGGATTAGCCACCGCACCTCCGTATAACCCTGAATGTAAATCACGATTTGGCCCTGTAACCTCAACCTCAACATAACTCAAACCTCTTAAACCTGTTGTAATGGAAGGCTGCTGGTTGGAGATCATTCCGGTATCTGAAATTAAAATAACATCATTTTTTAGTTTTTCCTGATTGCGTTCTACAAACCAGGCCAGACTTGCAGACCCCACTTCTTCTTCTCCTTCGATCATGAATTTTACGTTACAAGGCAGGGTATTACTTTGTACCATTAATTCAAGCGCTTTTACATGCATGTACATCTGACCTTTGTCGTCGCAGGCACCACGGGCAAAAATAGCGCCTTCCGGGTGAATGTCGGTAGTTTTAATAACGGGTTCAAATGGTGGTGAAGTCCATAATTCTAGTGGATCCGGCGGTTGAACATCATAATGTCCGTAAACTAAAACCGTTGGAAGATTGGGATCTATTATTTTCTCTCCGTAGATAATTGGGTAACCCGGAGTGTCGCAAACTTCAACTAAATCGCAGCCTGCTTTTGATAAACTTTCTTTTACAGCCTCTGCTGTGTCAATAACATCTTGTGAGTATGCAGTGTCGGCACTTACCGACGGAATCTTTAATAATTCGATCAATTCATTGATAAACCGATCTTTATGTTGTTGAACGTAAGACTTAATATTTTCCATTTAAATTATTTTTATAGAAATTCAAATGTACAAAAAAGAGAATTAAAAAATTTTTTGAAAAAATGCTTTGATTATTCAAAAGTATGCTTATCTTTGCACCCACAATTACCGCGGATATGGCGAAATTGGTAGACGTGCCAGACTTAGGATCTGGTGCCGCAAGGCGTGTAGGTTCGAGTCCTATTATCCGCACAAAAAAAGCTTCTGATTTTCAGGAGCTTTTTTATTTTTACCCCTCCCCTTTTTACCGGATCAATCTCAAAAACAGAAAAAAAACAACAAACAGACGATCCTATTTTCCTCTAACGAAATAACTAATTGTTAAAATTCTTTACAAGCTTAAAGTTTTTTGTCTTTTCAGAAGTTTGCCGAAATGCCTTTTTTTTTCAGAAAACCAGATAAGAAATTATAAGTTGAGGTTCGTTTTGTATGTTTTTTGATTTTTTCGTTAACTTCATTCAATTGTTCATATATTTATCTTCTGCCAGACAAACACAAAGCAATTTAAATCTTGTCACTTGATAAACTTTGTGAAAATGCCATTTTAAAGATTTCCTAATTAACCTGTAAACAAAACAAAAATGACCTTAAAAAACAATCTTATCCTTGGCTGTTTAACTGTACTGCTTTTAACTGCCTGCCAAAAGAACAAACAAAACAAAAACATCTCCGCCATAAAAAATAACGTAATCGTTAATGAACTTAAAGAAGTATCGATTGACACTTTTTCTACTTTTCCTCCTGGAGTTGAGGGCTGTTCCTGCTATTTTTCGAATGATTCGATAGAATTCAAAAAAGAGAAATACATCTATGTAGAAGATTCTGACGGAAATGCTTTTTTAAAAATAAATGGTGTATTTACCAAATTCACTTTTACCGATGTAAAAGAAATTGACCCTCTGAACAGTATTTCAAAATACAAAGGTCAAAATTTCGATATTATACTTGAGAAAAAAGACGGAAAACAAAATGGTGATGAAACTGCTTTAAAAACAGGCAAAATTATTTTGACAGACAAAAACAAAAAAACAAACACCAAAACATTTTACGGCGAATGTGGTTGTTAATTGAATGAAAAAACAAAGCTAAAAACCTCACTTCACTCCGCATCCAGATAAGGATCTAAAGTTTCTGCCAGTTTATTGAGCCAGTAAAAATTATCACCAATATTAGGTAATTCGGCTTCGAGTGTTTCGCAGCCCCGCATCGAACTCAACGAAAGCGCATAACTTACTTGTCGCAGGTTTTTGGCCAGGTCTCTAGGGTCGATAATATCTTTAAAGAAATCGTTTAATCTGGTTTCAACATCGTTTGTCATAATACTTTAATTTTATAAACCCCAAAATTCTAAGGTTTTATTTTTAAATTAGACTCATATATGCGCCTAATTCTAATTTTATTTTTCGTATAGATTCGAGATCTTAATTAACTCAAAAAGCATTAAAATCTAAACATGATAAAATACAAACATCTTGATCTAACTCAAAAAATTGCAATTGCAATTCCTGTTTTATTCATCCTTAGCTGTGCAGTAAAACATTATGTCGAGAGGTTTCGGTTTTCTACAGAACTCAGATTGATATATGAATACGGAAGCATTGGCTCTTTGTTCTTATGCTTTTTACTGTTCTTTTTTTCTTTTGCTAATTCTGTTTTAATTATCAGAGATTTAAGAACAAAACCTCTGCCCAAAACACTTTGGTTTTTGTTAAGTGCTTCTGTTTTCCTTTTATTTATTGGATTACTACTCACAATAGCATTAGGCATTGTTTAATTTTTTTTAGAATAATTTGAGCCAAAGCCTTTTCCCTCTCTTAAACACAAAACCTTTAGCTAAAACAGAAGGCAATTTATTCAGTTTTGTCATTTCGATGTAAAAAAATCCTTTTAATCCTAACAATCTGTGGCAAAAACACAACTCAGAAATTTCTTTAATTATTTCATGTTTTAATCTCTAAATATTCTTACTTTTAAAATACCAAAATCTTAAATCTGCATCTTTTATTTTGTTTTTTAATTTCAAAAATTATTTAGAACATGAAGAAATACAGATTATTAGTCATTTTTTTAGCCATTATTCCTGTTTTTTATTTGGCAAGAACGGTTCGAATCTTTACTGTTAAACAGGAAACCCGAACCCTTAAATCGGAACATTTTGTTATTTCCTACAGCGGAATTTATAAAAGCGAAGCCGAAAAAGTCAGCAAACATCTCGAAGATAATTATTCGACAATAAGAGAAAATTTAAAGGACGTAAAACACGACCTGATAAAGGTTTTTGTTTACGGCTCGCAATTTAAGTTTAATACCGCTACAGGTTTAACCGAAAATACAAAAGGCACAAGTCGTGGTCCGAACGAGTTTCATTTTGTGTGGACCAATTGGTTTAATTCCATCTTTCCAGACGATCCTCTAAAAACGGCTCTCCACGAATTTACGCATTGTGTTCAGCTGAATATATTAATCGGCAAAGCCAAAGAAACCATCATCACACAAGACCGACTAACTTTTGATAGGGAATTTGATAAAAAGTTTAAAGCCGAATATCCGCGCTGGCTCTGGGAATCGATTAGTATTTATGAAGCAAAAGAAGTTAATTCGATAAGCGTGAAATATGCCAAAAGCAAAAACCTGACTTTAGAAGAACTAAATCAAGGCAATCAGATTTACAATATTGGCTACACAATTATCGAATATATGACCCAAAAATGGGGAAAAGATATTCTGCCCAAACTAATCGCATCGTTTGGCAACATCGAAAAAACATTGAACATAACACCCGAAGAGTTCGAAAAAGGCTGGATGGCTTTTCTGGAGGAGAATTATTAAAAGTTATTTCACGCAGATTCAAAATGATTTAAGCAGATAAACGTAGATATTATCAAATTAAATCTGCTGAAATCTGCCGAATCTGCGTGAAACAAAAACCATATAACTAAAAAACTTTGCGACTTCGCGTCTTTGCGAGAGATTCATAAGTTTAATACTTTAAAAATTAATCTCGCAAAGTCGCAAAGTTTGGAATTTGGAATTTTAAGAATTGGAATTTATTTCCCCAATATCTCAATAATCTTATTCACATTAACCTCACTATAATCCTTAATATAAAAATCGCAAGGCGGAAGTTCTTCTTTGGTATGCGTGCTCAAAACGCCTACGACTTTCATTCCGGCATTTAATCCTGCTGTAACACCCGAAAAAGAATCCTCGAAAACCACACAATCAGACGGATAAACCCCAACTCTTTCTGCCGATTTTAGATATACTTCCGGATTTGGTTTATGAAACGTAACGTCTTCGCTGGACATCATAGAATCCATTTTTTCTCCAAGTTTCAGGAAATTAGCAATCAAATCCAGATTCGCACGAGGCGCCGATGTGGCAACTGCGGTTTTGAAACCACGGGATTTTAATTCGTTTAAAAAATCCATATAATGCGGAATCGTTTCGACTTTGTCTTTGTAAATTTCACGAAACATGCCTTCTTTTTCATCTTCAAGTTTGGTCAGTTCATCTCCCTGAATCGGACGCTTGAAGAAATGCGTCATGATATAACTATTGTGTTTTCCGTACATATGCTCTTCAAATTCTTCCTGCGTATACGGAATATCATATTTTTTGAAAAACTCCTCAAAAGCGACTACATGATGCGGATTGGTGTGGCAGATCACGCCATCCATATCAAAAATTACACATTGCTGGCTCATATATTTGTTTTGTTGTTTTTAACGGTTGCAAGATAAGTTATTCCGCAGAGTTGCACGGAGATTTTTCGCAGAGATTCGCTAAGATTTTGTTTTTAATCTCGCAAAGACGCGAAAGTTTATTCCACGCAGATTTAAAAAGATTTAAGCAGATAAGTGCAGATTATTTATCTCTAAAATCTTAAAATTAAATCTGCTGAAATCTGCAGAATCTGCGTGAAACAAAATCTTTTTAATCTTATTAATCTGTGGCCCTAAAAAAAACTCCGCGACTTCGCGTCTTTGCGAGATTAATTATCCAATCCAAATCTTACTTTTTACCAAAGTCATAGTCTGTCTCAAATGCTGATTGCACGCAATTAGAAAAATCAAAACTAACAATCCATATCCAACGATAGTATAAATCTCCATATCGGCCAAAAGAGTCGATTGTTTCGCAACTGTTCCGAAAATCTTTTTCATTGCTAAAACATTCGCATTATCTGCAGAATATCCTTTTGCTATAAAACTCTGTGTAGTTGAAGCGATAGTTTGCTGCGCTTCGGGATTTTCGCCAATTACAAACTGACTTAGTTTTAAAAAGTGTTTTTTATTTAAGAAAACCGTCGCATTCTGCATTACACAAAAACCAATCGTACTTCCCCAGAAACGTCCTGAAACCCCAACAATTCCCGAAGAAACCGCCATATTTGCCGGAACCGAAGAGGTGGTAAACAGAATTAACGGAACAAATAAAAACCCTACTCCGATTCCTTGCAAAATGTATGGAACAATAATATCTGACAAAGCCACATCTGGCACAAAAAGAAACGTAAACCAAAAATGAAACAATGCAATCAATGAAAAACCAATTATAAAAATGATTTTGGTAGAAACCGATTTCATCAGGAAAAAAGCAGCCAGAATTAACCCAATTACATTTCCGAGTCCGTTGATGTACTGTACACCTGCAACTCTCGACGGATCCCAATTCCAAATCGAATACATCGCCGAATGACAAAGGCTCAGCGTTGCCCTGCTGATGTAAAAAAGGAAAAACAATAAAAATCCAATTCGCAGATTGGCATATTTAAAGACCTCAAAATCAAAAGTGGGTCTTTTTACCAAAAGTTCTTTAAAGATGAACAAACCGCCCGAGATCAAAGCAATCATTAAAGCTAAAACCATTTGAGAAGAGTCAAACCAATATTTTTTCTCGGCATAAACAAAAAAGTAGGCACCGCAAAGAATAGCTGTTAAAACCAAAAAATAGCTCATCCAGTCGATTTGATACAACGGAATTTTCTTTGTGATTCGGTGCCCGCGAAAAGTAACTAAGATTAAAAAGACATTTAAAACCTGTAGTCCGCCCGAAACATACAGCATGTATTTCCAGTCGTAATGATCCAGAAACCAAACCGCAATATTCATAATAAATGGCGTTGACAATAACAGCGAACCATAATAAAAGGAAAACCCAATGATAATGGCATTTTTAGAATTGAACTGCTCAATCAATAATTGTCTGATCGTAATTACCGGAAGCGCCATTAAGATTCCTTCGGCAATTCTCATAATTAAGAAAAGCGAAAAATTGGTAATATACGCCGAGGAAACAATTGTAATTCCGATTAAGGAATAAACCGCCATGAGGTAGTTTTTGGCAGGGAAAAAACTCGAAAAACGGGCTTCGATCAAAATAGTCGCCAGCAGAGTTCCGTACGTAACGCACATCGCAAACTGCAAATCTTCGGGCTCAATGTCCAGAAAACTCGCTGCATACGTTACGTTTGACGTATAAACTCCCAATAAAATCATGGAGTGCAAAAGGCAGACAAACAAAATTATAATGATTGCCCATCTTGGAACCCATGATTTAAAAATACTTTTATCTTCCATTTTAGTGTGCTGCAATCACCGTGATATTCATTCCTGCTCTTAAAAAATCGGTTTGTTTGTCGTTGTCTTTTAACTGAATTCTAACCGGAATTCTTTGTTCAATTTTTACGAAGTTCCCCGTTGCATTATCGGGAGGAAGCAATGAAAATCTTGCCCCGCTCGCCGGAGATAAAGAAGCAATTGTACCAATGAAAGTTTTATCGCTCAAAGCATCGGCTTTAATTTCTACATCCTGCCCAACGGTTAAATATTGCAGTTGCGTTTCTTTAAAATTGGCTGTAATCCATTTTTCTTTACTTACAATTGATAACAAAGATTGTCCTTCTTTTACTAATTGCCCAGGCTGTAAAGTTCGTTTTCCAACCCAGCCGTCATAAGGCGCTGTAATAATCGTGTACGAAAGGAATAAAGCTGCATTATCTGCCACAGCTTGTTTTGAAGCAATATTAGTCTGCGTTGTCGGAACATTCGCTTCGGCAACAGAAGTACTTAAAGTCGCAGAGTGAATTCTGTTTTTCATTTCCTGAAAATGCGCCTGTGCCGATTCGTAATCGGCGCGGACTTTTTCTAATTGCTGAGAAGTCGCTGCTTCTTCGCTAACCAAAGCTTTGTATCTTTCGTATTCCAGTTTGGTTTTCCAAAGATTCGATTTGGCAGCGTCTAATTGCGCTTCGTTAATCGCTGTTGCGCTGGCCGTGTTTACCGCATTTTTCTCGGCCACTATACTATTTTGTTTCGCATTCTGAACATCGGCAAGAGCCACATCCAGTTTCGATTTGTATTCTCTGTTATCAATTATAACCAAAGTATCTCCTTTATGCACAAATTGATTTTCGTTAAAACGAACTTCCTGCACATACCCCGTAATTCTGGACATAATTGGCGTTACGTATTGCTCAACCTGAGCGTCATTGGTTTCTTCGTGATTTCGGTTAAACACATAAAACCAAATCCCTAAAATAACCCCGCTTATAACAAGCACACACGCAATAATCGTTATTAGTATATGAAACGTTTTGTTTCTTCTAGTTTCATTTTTAATCTTAACCATAAACTCTATATCTTTTTTGTCTATTTTTTTAGTCTATTCTCTATTTTCTATGCTCTAATCTAAATCTCATTAGGCATCATTCCCGCCGTATGAAGCAATTCGTAATGTTTCAAAATCGCATCCAATCGCGTAGAAATTTTGTTGTATTTCGCCTGAAGCAAAGCATTATCAGCGTCAACCATCTCAGTAATTAAAACCAGCTGATTTAAGTATTTCAGCTTTACGATTCTGTAATTTTCATTGGCTAAATCCAAAGCTTTGTCAACCACCACAAACTTTTCAAGGATTTCCTGATACTGCGTATGCTCTTTAAAAAGCTTATCCTGAATTTCATCTTTTACGATTTCAGACTGCATTTTCTGCCACTCGATTTTAGTATTCGCCTGATCCATTTTGGTTTTGTTTTTATACAAAGACGAAAGATCAAAAGTCGCTTCAATTCCGACTTGACCTAAAGTGTACAAATACGGATTGGGCGGAAAGAATTTATAGTTTGGATAATAAAAACCATAGTTCCCAAAGAAGTGAACGCTTGGCAGATAATTTCCTTTTACCAGTTTCAGTTCCGTTTTACTGATATTCAATTCCTGACTTGCAATACGCATTTCTTCATTTTGCATCGCTTTAGTCATATAATAATCATACGGATCCAGACCGTTCATTTCGTCTAGATTTGACGTCGTATCGATTGCAATTTCCTCATTTTCGGGAAGCTGAATCAGCGTTTTCAGATCGTGAAGTGCGATTTTAATGTTTTTGGAGTTAGTTAACGCATTCAATTCACGATCCGAAAGCTGTAATTCGGCACGAATAACTTCGTTTTTCGTAACCGTTCCATGTTTTTGGAGTGCTTGTACTTCTTTCAATCGGCTTTTTTCTTCTTTGATATTTTCTTCAAAAATCTTCTGAAGTTCCATCATTTTATAAATCGCCAGATAATTGGCAACGACTTCAAGCTCAATATCATTTTCGGCCTTTTCCGTTTTTATTTTGGCAATTTCGTTTTCCTGATTCGCAATTTTTATGGCATTATTAATCTTATTCCCGGCATAAATTGGCATTTTGAACGTCGAATTTACCTCATAAATTTCAGGAATTGCCGGTGCAACTTCTTTGTCTTTTAAGAATCCGCTTCCTTTGAATTCCGTAATATTCGTAATTCTGGAATACATGCCGTTTAGTTGTACGTCTGGCAGTCGGAGTTCTTTTCTTTCTTTAATGTTTTGCTCTGAGAGCGTGACCTCCAATTGAGATCTAAGGATTTTTTTGTTGTTTTCTTTCGCCAGTTTCATCGCTTCTTTTAATGAAACCGAATGAACTTCCTGCGCTTGTAAGCCATTGAATGCTAATATCATTAAGAATAACAGCAGGATTCCGGGAAAACAATCGTCTGTAGAATTAGTTGTTTTAAGGAACATGAATACTTTAATATTTGATGGTGCAAAGTTCCTTCATTTTTCTGTTGACTGATAATTCTAAAAAGCCAACAACATATTCATTTCGGACAAACGTTAAAATTCTATTTCCCGAAAACGTTATATTAAAACACTGAAAAACAATTTATTACAAAATAGATTTGAATTGTGATTATTTTTTAAATTCTCTCGCAGATTTGGCAGATCAAGTAGATTATTAATGTATTAAAATGAAAATCTGCAAAATTTGCTAAATCTGCGAGAGAAAAATAAATCATTTTCTTTCCAAAATCTCTTCACCATTTAAGTAATCGGAAGGTCTTTGGCCTAGAATCTTGAAGAATGTATTGCTGAAAGTTGGAACGCTGTTGTAGCCAACTTCTTCGGCTACCTCTTTTACCGAAAGTTTTCTTTCTAATAAAAGTTCGATTGCCTTTAAAATTCTTCGAATGGTATAATATTGAATGAACGACATGCCCAGGTCTTTTTGAAACAAACGATACAAAGAGCGTTCGCTGTAACCAAATTCATGGGCCACATCGGCAAACAAAATGGTTTCTCCGAGGTTATTTTCGATGTAACGAAGAATTTTCCCAAGACGTTTGTCTTTTGGCTGTGGTAATTCTAAAGGTAAATTATTAGTACAAATTTGCGGAAGAATCGCTTTTATAGCTTTGGCAATAGTAAAGTTTGGTGTTCCCTTTTTAAGATCACCATTCCAACGGTTGGTAAAAAGCATCATTTGCAATAACAAATTGTTTACGGGATATATTCCTTCTACTTTATAAAAGTCATCTTCGTCTTTTTCAACCGGAAAATACAGATTTCGCATCGTCACACTTTCCGATTTCGGTTCAATGCTATGCTCCACTCCACTCGGAATCCAGATAAAATGTCTTGCTGGCAAAAAGTACGTTTTGGTTTCAGTCGTTACAAAAACAACATCGCCTTCAGCATACAAAAGCTGTGCTTTCTGGTGTCTGTGTGGTGGAATAAACAATTCCCCCATCAAATCATGGTGACAGTAAATGCTCTTTTTATCAGCATCTACTTTCTTGATGTAATACTTATCGAGTTTTTGACCGGAATATTCCATTGGTGTAATTTCGTAATATAAAGATAAGAAAGAAATTTAACCGCAAAGACACAAGGGAAAGCGCAAAGTTCGCAAAGATTTTATTCTTAAAAAATTTTAGCCACAGATTAAAAGGATTAGAAGGATTTTAAAAATCTGTGTTAATCTTTAAATCTGTGGCTAAATAACTTTGCGTGCTTTGCGTAAATCTTAGCGCTCTTTGCGGTTAAACTCTAAATTCTATAAAACAAAAAAGCCCTTCCGTTAAGAAAGGCTTTTAAACAACTTAGTCTCGTTCTTTAACGAGAGGACTCGAACCCGTCTCGTCCCTAGACGAGATGACAGGCATGTATTCTAACCAGATTTACATTCCCTTATTATACTCTTTAATTAAAGCTTCAATAGATTTTCTATTTAACTTTTTCAGTCTCAATTCTTCAATTAAAGCTTCTTTTTTAGTTTCAAATGCTTTTAAATAAACCAATTCCCACGGACCTTTATTTGAAGTATATCGGCTTCTGTTTTCATTATGGTACAATAATCTCTGAGTAATATCTTCACTAAAACCTTTGTAATAAACATCAAAAGTTTTAGAATAAATTATGTAAACGTAAAACATAAATTAAAATTTAATGGCAAAAAAAAATGCCTATCATAATGATAGGCATTTTTAACAACTTAGTCTCGTTCTTTAACGAGAGGACTCGAACCCGTCTCGTCCCTAGACGAGATGACAGGCATGTATTCTAACCAGATTTACATTCCCTTATTATACTCTTTAATTAAAGCTTCAATAGATTTTCTATTTAACTTTTTCAGTCTCAATTCTTCAATTAAAGCTTCTTTTTTAGTTTCAAATGCTTTCAAATAAACCAATTCCCAAGGGCCTTTATTTGAAGTATATCGGCTTCTGTTTTCATTATGGTACAATAATCTCTGAGTAATATCTTCACTAAAACCTTTGTAATAAACATTAAAAGTTTTAGAATAAATTATGTAAACGTAAAACATAAATTAAAATTTAATGGCAAAAAAAAATGCCTATCATAATGATAGGCATTTTTAACAACTTAGGCGGTCTGGACGGGACTCGAACCCGCGACCCCATGCGTGACAGGCATGTATTCTAACCAACTGAACTACCAAACCCTGCGTTATTGCGAGTGCAAAAATACAACAGATTTTCGTTTCTGCAAGCGTTTTTACGAATAAAATTTGAGTTTTTTTTAATCGATTAAATTCCAATATTTTAAAAATCGACCTCTAAACCAAAAAAGAAGAACTTTCTTTCTTTTTAATCGCAAAGCACGCAATCCCGATAGCTATCGGGATACACGAAGAACTCAAAATTTGAAACTTTAACAAGCATTTTTTTATCTCGCTTTTAGACATAGCCCGTGGTTTCAACCACGGGGACACAATGTATATGAATACGTTTCCCGTGGTTGAAACCACGGGCTATATCTTAATATATGATAGAAAATCTTTGTGGACTTTGCGTAAATCTTAGCACTCTTTGCGGTTAAATCTTCACAATCTAATTTTGGAATTTGGAATTTTCACCGAGTATTTAGGAATTGGAATTTACCTTTTACAAAAGGTCTTAAATCAAAAAAGCCATCCACAAAAGTGGAAAGCTTTTCATTGGTCTAACTACTAAACCAGCTGCGAGTTACAAAGTCGCAGCAAAACAACACAACTAATCTTAGATACCGTATTTGGGCAAAAAAGCCTTTCCGTTAAGAAAGGCTTCTCCCAATATTGCGGTCTGGACGGGACTCGAACCCGCGACCCCATGCGTGACAGGCATGTATTCTAACCAACTGAACTACCAAACCTCTGCGTTATTGCGGTTGCAAAGATATAACAGAATTTCGTTTCTGCAAGCGTTTTTATAAAAAAAATGAAATATTTTTTCAAATTATTATCCAAAGTTTTGTTTTTCAACTAAATATGTAGTCAATATTTTTTCAAAATTATCGCCCACATTTACCGAAACATACTTAATTTGGTTCTTCGCACAGGTCAAGGCCAGGTTTTTAAAATAGGCTGCTGCTCTTTTTTCATATTCTGCCTTTACATTATCAGCAAAAATGGAAACCTCTTCTCCTGATTCTAAATCGATAAATTTTCTTGGTGTGTTGTCAAAATCAAATTTCAATTCCGTTTCATTATCCACTACGTGAAACAAAACTACCTTATGTTTATTGTGTTTTAAATGTTGTAATGCATTAAATAACTTCTCGTCGTCTTCGGTCTGAAACATATCGGTAAACAGAATAATCATCGAACGACGATGCATTTTCTCGGCAATCTGATGTAAATACGTAATCGTATCCGTTGTTTTTTTAACTTTTGGCTGAACTAATAATTCTTCCAGTTTATTCAGAAGCATTCGGTGATGGCGATCGCTTCCTTTTTCGGGAGCATAATATTCGTATTTATCCGAGAAAACACTCAAACCAACGGCATCTCGCTGTTTCTTTAAAATATTCATTAAAACTGCCGACGCTAAAACGGCAAAACCAATCTTCTTTTCATAAAAAGGCTGATTCGATTTCAATTCCGGATAATGCATCGACGACGAATTATCGACAATCAAATGACAGCGTAAATTGGTTTCTTCCTCAAAACGTTTTGTATATAAACGATCTGTTTTCGCAAACAACTTCCAGTCAATATGTTTGGTGCTTTCTCCCGCATTGTAGACTTTATGCTCGGCAAATTCAGCCGAAAATCCATGAAAAGGACTCTTGTGCATTCCCGATATAAAACCTTCCACAACCTGATTCGCCAGCATTTCCAGATGCTGAAAACTGGAGACTTTTTCTATTTCCGATTCAATTTTCATTCGGTTTCTTTTTTTATGTTTTGTGCTTTATAAAGCAAATCTGTCGCCTGAAACAATTTCCTTTTTAAAATAGGACTAAAATTAGGGTTTTCTTTTAAGAATCGCTGTACTTCATCAAAAGCAAATTTCGATGAATACCTTCCAACGGTATTATCCAGCCAGTCTTTCGGAAAGAAAATATCTCCCGTACGCTGAATTTCTTCTACCAAATCTAATGAAAATCGAATATACTGCTGTGCACTTTCCTGACGAAGCGGATGATGGATATTGGCCAAACCAACCGAAACCCAGGATTCTTTCTCCCGGTTGGCATCGTCTTTTAAAGATTCCATAAATGCATTTCTAACTGATTCCTCTTTTGATAAAGAAGGCAATAAAAACTCAAAACGCTTTTGTTTATCGGGATTCGTAATTGTTGTTCTGGTTTTCTCCAGAATTTCATCGGCTTTTTCATGTTTAAAAATAGCCAGATTCATTGCCATATTGGTAAAATCATCCTCGTTTAGCTTCAGTCCGGGAATTACAATTTCTTTATTCCAGATCTGATACAATTTGTCTTTGGCGACATAAGAATAAGCCGTTGAAACGTACAATCCAAATAATGTCTTTTTAATATTGGCTGATAAATTGGCATGCAGACGACTGAATAAAATACTTTCAAGTGTTTTTTGAACCTTATCCTGCTGTTTTTCAGAAAAAAATCTCCAGTAAATCGTATTCAGGTTATTTGAAGCAGCTCTCAAAACCAATTCATTTTGCTCTGTTTGAATTGCTTTCAGGAAACAATCAAAAGCTTTTTCTGCAGCAATGTTCCCTATAAGCATGTTTTCATATAAATTACTATATGCCGAAGCCCGGGCCACCTCATCATTCAGCGTTGCCATATAATTTAAATTATTGCCGTCAAGCGGAAAGACACCGTAACCAAAACCATTATAATTATAGAGAATCGCAAGCGGTTTTTCAAGCCCGACAGCTTCTTTAACATCGGTGCTTTTATCATTAATATTAATGGCTAAAACCTTTACATTATCAGAATACACTAAACCAATCTGAAAAACCTGAGGCCAGATATTATTAGATTTATCTTCTGCTTCTTGTTGAATTTCAAATTTTTTGATTCGTTTTTTAGAATCGTATTCCATTTTGTCTGTAAAAAGGGCTCTTCCGGATTTATTTACCCAGACTTCGCTCCATTTTTTCATATCCAGCGGCGTTTCAGCATCCAGAATTTCTACGAGATCATTCCAGTCTGCATTGTCATTGGCGTATTTCTGAATGTATTTTTCGATTCCTTTTTGAAAAGCTTCCTTTCCCATAGAAGCTTCTAACTGACGCATCATAATAGGTGCTTTGTTGTAAATAATAGCACCGTAAAGCGATCCTGCATCTTTTAAATTGGCCAGCTGCTGTTTTATCGGATGTGTCCCTAAAGAACGGTCTTCGGCATAAGCACCTGAATAGTGCGCTGTAAAAAACTGCAGGTTATGATTGACTTTCGGAAAAATCGGATTCATGATTTTATCGGCCATAAAATTGGCAAAAACCTCTTTCATCCAGACATCGTCAAACCATTTCATAGTAACCAAATCACCAAACCACATATGCGAAGTCTCGTGCGCAATAAGTTTAGCACGGTTTAATTTCTCACTGTCAGTTGCGCTGTTATCCAGAAACAATGAAGATTCTCTGTACTGAATCGCTCCTACATGTTCCATACCGCCATACTGAAAAACCGGAATCGAAGCAAAATCCATTTTTTGAAATGGAAATCTGCAGCTGGTATATTTTTCAAGAAAATTTAAAGACTGCTGATGAAGCTGAAAAATAGTATCGGTACTCGTTTTTATCTTTTCAGGATTATTTTCGCGATACAGCATGGTCATTTTCATTTTGCCGGGTTTCTGTTCCACGGTATTGAATTTTCCGGCCACAAATGAAAACAAATAAGTACTCATTTTATCCGATTCCTGAAAAACATAATAATCACTAGCCACGCTTCCACTTACTTCCTGTCTGAAATACACGGCCGGCGCTCCAGCTAAACACTTCCAGCCTTTTGGAATCCTGAGGCTAAGCTTATAGACTGCTTTTAAATCAGGCTGGTCAAAGCAGGGAAACAAAGTGCTGGCCCGATCCGGAACTAATAAAGTATACAAAAAATCGTCGTTCCGGTTCAACGATAAATTACCGGCTGTAAATGAAATGGAAACGGTGTTTTTTCCTAAAATTAAAACAGAAGGAGAAACGATAATATGTCCGTTTTCATGAACGACAGCAATGTCTTTTCCGTTTGCAGTAACTGTTTTTATATTCGAAGTCTTTTCTTTAAAATCCAAAAGCAGCGGCTGACTTAAATCAGACAGCGTCAAACTTATTTTAAGATCAGATTTGATTTCTTTGCTTTTTTGTGCCGGGATTTCAAAAGACAGATTGTAATGAAGATCCGAAATCTGTTTTTTACGAAAATGCGCCAGCTGTTCTGAAACTCCTTCTTCAAAAAGCACACTATCCTTTTCTTTTGACTGGGAAAAACCATTTGGAATCAACAAAACAAAACAAAGAAAGGTGTATAGTATTTTCATTTTTAAAGGAATATAAGATGGGTTAAAAATAGGAAAAAACTACCGCTTTAAAAAGTCTGCCGCGAATTCACGGCTTTTTTTAAACTTTATCTTAAAGTATTTTCTGGGTTCACTGCAAAAAAAAAGGTTTGACAAACGCCAAACCTTTACAAACTCACTAATTAAACTATCCAAAAATAAAATTATTCCGTTTGTTGAAACTCAAAACTTAAATCTCCTGCATTGTAATTTGCAGAAACATTGGTTGGGAAAGTTTGTGCTGTACCGCTTATCCATCTGTACTCATTAAATGTAATATTTCCTGCAGCGATTGGATAAGTAACATTGGTCAGGTCTGCTTTAGTCTTTTTATACCAGTCATTAGAATTCATGGTAATCATATATTTTTTGTCTTTTTCAAGAGCCAGAACGCTGATTTCTTTTTTAATCTCAACATCAGCAGTTATTCCGCTTACGGTCTCAGATCGCAATACTGTTTTTGAAGCATAGTCCCAGATCGTGACACGTATACTTTCATTAGCCGCCGGCAGTTTTAAAGTAATGGCTTTAAGGTTTCCTTTTACGGTTGGTGTAAAGACCAGTCCAAATTCATAATCTCCTGAGTTTACAAAATTGGTTACCGTAGAAAATCCGGTTTGGGTATAATAAACCGCTAATGGGTTTTCTACTGCAAATACTGGTGTATCGTCTTTATCATCGTCACTGCTGCAGGAAACCGTTAAAACAGCCGCTGATAAGATGGTAAAAAATGTATTTATAGTTTTCATGATGTTAATAATTGGTTAGTGCTTAATTTGGTTAAACAGATTGATTTTATGAAGAATTACGGCTGGATTTTGAAATAAGCACAAACTTCTTCGTAGCTCATTTTAGAATAATCCGTTTTAGCAGCTTTAGAAGTCGCAGCCTGCACACCGCCCGGAATCAGAATATAACGCCAGTTTAATGTTGTTGGAAGTCCTACTGTTGTTCCGTCTGCAATATGTTTAAACCTGAAAAGTTTAATTTTTTGTAAACTGGAAATTGCTGTAATTGTATTTACAAATCCTCCGGCTGTAGAAGTATAAGGCATTGTATAAGTTCCGCCTCCAAAAGACATATAAACTAATATCGTTCCTTTAGACAGGATATCCGCTGATAGTTCCGGTGCATTAATAGAAGTCGATAATCCTGAAGTTCCGTCTATTGTTTCGGCAGCTGCTGCCGGAGCGTTCATCCAGGCACTGTAAATAACATTGGCCGTTCCTGGTTCTCCCTGCGGTCCTGTCGCACCGTCAGCGCCATTTGTTCCGTTAGTCCCGTTAGTCCCGTCAACTCCGTTAGTTCCGTCAGCCCCGTCATCGCTGCTGCATGAAATTGTAGAAACAGCAACAAATAAAATAGCAAAAATAGTTTTAGATAATTTCATAATAATTTTGGTTTAATAATTTACTAAATGATTCTTTTTTAATTCAATAACATTATTTTTGTAAACCCAGAATCTTATATTTGGATGTTTATTTTTAGCTTCTGAAAGAATTACAAGACAAATTTGCGCCATTAAAACCATGCTGAAAACAGCGAATAGACGAACAACATTTTAAATAGACAGACGACATAAAACAGAGTTGGAACGATGAAAAAATACGCTTGTATTATAGTTGACGATGATGAAATTGACAGACTAACGGTAGTATCTTTTACTAAAAAATTTCCTGTTATGGATATTTTAGGCGTTTTCGAATCGGCAGATGATGCACTTCCTTTTATAGAAGGAAACAAAATCGATATTTTATTTCTCGATATTGATATGCCGGGCATAAACGGTATCGAATTCAGGAAACAGGCACTCGAAATTCCGGTCTGTGTTTTTATAACCGCCCATCCTGAACATGCCGTGGAAAGTTTTCAGATTGAAACACTGGACTTTATTGTAAAACCGCTCAAACTGGATCGTTTTTCTCAAACCGTAAGCCGTATTGAAGAGTTCATGGAAATTAAACTCAAAGCTTCTCTTTTTGAAGCCAGCATAGGCGGCGATACGATCTATATAAAAGAAGGTCACGAACAAACCAAAGTAAAACTGCATGAAATCCTGTATCTCGAAGCTTTAAAAGATTATACACTGATTATTACCGACAAAAAAAGACATTGTGTTTTATCAAGTATAGGCAATCTTTTAAAAGAAGATCATTTCAGGTCGTTTATCAGAATTCACAGAAGTTTTGCAGTGCAGAAACAGTTTATTCAGAAGATGAATTCAACCGAAATCCTTTTAAATAATAATGTTACTATTCCTGTGGGAAGAAGTTATAAAGAAAACCTAAACCTGATCTAAATGAAGAAAAGCTGTCTTTTGTTTTTTCTCTTCATCAGTATTTCTGTTTGGGCACAACAGGAACCCAATCTGGCAAGACTTAAAACAAGAGACGAAAAACTGAAAGCCTGGCTCCAGTACACCAATACCATTTTAGAATCAGAAGATTACCCAAAACTTATTACGGCTTCACAGAAAGGAATAGAACTTTCAGGAGATCAGCTGGCTTATAAGTCCCGATTTTATTTTTACAAAGGCACTGCCTACGAGTTTAGCAACAACCAATACAAAAAAGCTCTGATCTATTACGAACAGGCCTTAAAATATGCTCAGAAAGCGCACCATCTTAAAAATGAAACCTCTATATTGATGCGCCTCAATTATGCCTATTATTCTGTTAAGGACAGCGTAAAAGGAAAAGCATTAATAGATTATATCAAAAAAGTAGTAGACACTACCCAAGTTGATTTTACAAAAGCCGTTTTGTATGGAAGCCTGGCCGAATATTATATGAACGATTATGAATATGAAACCTTTATTGCGTATCAGTTAAAAGCCATATCCTATAAAAAGAAACTTATTGGCAGCGATGCCAATATAGAAAACGTGGGGATTTCCTATCTTCAAATTGGAAATGCTTATACACGAATGAAGCAGTACAACAAAGCCATTGAATACCTCAACTATGCCAAACCTTATATCAGCTCTGCTTACGCCAATGCTTTTTTATGCAATTACTACCTTCAGAGTTTTGTTCCGCTGAAGAAAAAAGACAGTATCGAGAAATACTATAAACAAGTATATACCTATCCCAGCGATAAAGATTCTTTGTTTCTCAACCTGAGTCTGGCCAACCAAAGTCTGGCGGAGTATTATGCCAATGAAAGCAAAATAAGCACAGCTTTCCAATATGCCTCAAAAGGCGTAAAACTGGCTCAAAAATCTACAGATGAAGAAATTATGATGGAAGCCAATACCGTTATGGGCCGGATTTTATATGAAAAAAGAGATTATAAAAATGCCATTCAAACCTTAAAAGAAGCTTCTAAAAATGCTTTACGTTTCGACAAGGAATCGTATGTGAATATCAACAAAAGGCTGTCTGACAGTTATGCCGCATTAGGACGCTGGCAGGAAGCTTTTTATTACAACAAAATTTACAGCAGATATAATGACGAAGTACTGCAGGAATCAGCTAAACAAAGTATTGCCAATGCCGAAGCCCGTTATCAGAACAAGACCAAACAGCAGAAAATTAAAAATCTGTCTACCGAAAATACAATCAAAAACATTCAGATCAGTGAGGCCAAAAAACAGCGTTTGTTTTTAATTGCGGGACTGGTTTTAGTTGCTATTATCGGATTACTTTTGTTCAAACAGAATCAGAACCGAAAAAAAACCAACCAAAAACTGCAGCTTTTAAATCAGGAACTGGACGAAGCCAATAAAATCAAGGCTCGTTTTTTTAGTATTCTAAACCATGATCTTCGAAGTCCTATTTCTAATTTGATTCATTTTTTGCATCTGCAGAAAGAAAATCCTGAACTCATTGATGAAGAAACTGCAGCCAGAATGCAGACCAAGATAATCTCCGGAGCCGAGAATTTATTATCATCTATGGAAGATATCCTGCTTTGGAGCAAAGGGCAGATGGAAAATTTTAAACCTCACTTTAAACACATTGCTGCAGATACTATATTTGAAGACACTCAAAAACATTTTTCCGGAATTCAAAATATCGAAATCACGTTTGAAAATCACGAAAACCTGGTTTTAAATACCGATGAAAATTACCTTAAAACCATTATCCGTAACCTGACCGGAAATGCCATAAAAGCTCTGGACAAAACAACAGACCCAAAAATAATCTGGAAAGCCTGGCAGAACGAAAACCAAATGTATCTTTCAATAACCGATAATGGTCCGGGCGGAACTGCAGAAAAATTTAAAGCCCTTTATGACGAGTCTGAAGTTATTGGAATAAAATCCGGACTTGGACTGCATTTAATCCGTGATCTGGCCAACGCCATCGACTGTAAAATAGAAGTGTGTTCAAAACCCGGTTTAGGAACTACTTTTACCATAGTATTTAACTACACTTAAACATCCTTATGAGTTTTACCACAGATTGATTAAATAAATTTTTTAATCTGCGGTGAAGGTGCCAATAAAAAAGGCCTGAATACATCAGGCCTTTTTTATATAAATCATAATCTTACGATTACAACAAAGCATCTAAGCTGTCAGCGTAGGCTTGTTTCGGAGCTACTCCTACTTGTTTTCCTACTACTTCACCATTTTGAAACACCAAAACGGTTGGTATGTTACGCACACCATATTTAGCAGCAAATTCCTGGTTAGCATCTACATCTACTTTACCCACCACAACTTTACCTGCATATTCTTCGCTTAATTGGTCAATGATTGGACCAACCATTCTACAAGGACCGCACCATGCTGCCCAAAAATCTACCATTACTGGTTTATCTGATTTTAAAACTACTTCATCAAAAGTAGCATCTGTTATTGCTAATGCCATAATTATTTTTCTTTAAAAGTTAGTATCAGTTCTTGCCTCATAGAGACTTTTTAAATACTTTCAGAACTGAGGTACAAAGTTAAAAATTAAAAACAAATCATACACCATCTGCAAATTAGTTTTGGTTATAAATGAATCGCTAATAGTTATACTATTCACATCTCCTTTATTTACAATCTGATACGCTGCAAAAGAAATCGTTTTTTATTCCTATCTTTAATCATCCTGAAAATTCACACCAATGAAGGAAACTCTGTTCCAGATAAAAAGCTTTTTACAGTCGGTTCATTTTAAAAAATACGCCAGACGTTTTGGTATTTTTATTTTGGTACTCATTGGGCTTCTTTTACTGGCCTGCGGCGGATTGTCGGTTTATTTCAACCGGAACAAAACCGAAATTATAGCCCAGATAAACTCTAAAATCAATGAAAATATCAACGGACAGTTTCATATAACCGATTTTCAGTATAAATTTTTAACCGGTTTTCCCAATTTTACACTGGCTTTGAAAGAAGTCGAACTGAAAGACCGTCAATGGAACACCCATCATCATACTTTATTAAAAGCACAGGAAATTGAAGTACGTTTAAATGTTTGGAGTTTATTGCAGAAAGAAGTCAACATTCATAAAATCCTGATTAACGATGCTGCGATTTATGTTTATAAAACCAAAGACGGATACACCAATGCGGATATTTTTAAACACAAAAAGAAAAAAACACCCGAAAGTAAATCTGAAACTGAAACCACTATTGACCAAATCGACCTTAGCGATGTTCATATTACTATTGACAATCAGCTGGGAAATAAATTGTTTGATTTTGAGGTTCATAGTTTAAAATCAAAAGTAGATTACGACGGAGATAACTGGAATACCAATTTGTTTATTGAAACCAAAATAAACAGTCTCGCTTTTAATACCGTTCACGGAAGTTTTGCCAAAGAAAAAGAACTCAAAGGAACCCTTTACGTAACATATCAGGCTAACAAACAAAAAATTGATGTAGTAACCAAAAATCTTCAAATTGGTACTGATGCTTTTGATATTACAGCGTTTTTTAATATTGGTAAAAACAATTCGCTTTTTGGCATCAACATCAATACCCGTATTTTATGGAGCAGTGCTTCAAATTTATTATCCGGAAACATCAGTTCTAAACTCAACCGTTTCGATTTAAAGAAACCTATCGATGTAAACTGCGATTTAAAAGGCGATCTCAACGTACATGATGACCCCAAAATTGTGGTTCAGGCTTTGTGCCGAAACAACGAACTGACGATTCCTGACGGACAAATTGACAATTGCAGTTTCAGGGGAATTTTTACCAATAATTTCAAACCGCAAAATGGATTTAACGATCCTAATTCGGCCATTATTTTAACCCGCTTTAACGGGGAATTTGAAAATATTCCGCTTACGATTCCGCAGATTGTCATCAGCAATCTCGAAAAACCTATTGCCACCGGAATGGTAAGTTCTGATTTTGATATAAACAGACTTAACGAAGTCAGCAACGAAAAATGGATTCATTTTACCGACGGCCATGTCAAAGCCAGACTGAAATTCCAGTTTGATATCGTAGACCTTTATATCAAAAAACCGAAATTTATTGGCAATGTCGATGTCGATGATGCCTCTTTTCATTATATTCCAAAAAACATTCAGGCCGTAAAAACCAATATTCATCTTGATTTTACCGAGAAAGCCCTGCTGATCAAACAAATTGCCTACAAGCACAAAAAAAATACTATTTTTATTGAAGGCAAAATCGATAATTTCCTGAATCTATATTACGACGCTCCCGAAAAAATGATCGTAAACTGGAAAATTCATTGTCCCAATATCGATCTGAAACAGTTTTTGGGTGTTTTGGCTTCTTCTCAGAAAAAGAAAGCTACTGTAAAAAACACTAAAAAAACGACGATTTCCAATCATCTTCGAAACGTAATCGATAAATGCGTGGTCGTGATCGATATTAAAGCCGATAAAATCAATTACAACAAACTCACAGCCACGAATACTACAGCCAGTATTCAGATGCTGGACTCGAAACTGGTTATCAAAAACGGTTCGCTGCAGACTTCCGGCGGCAGTATTACTTTTAACAGCGAAGTGATTCCCAGCGGAAAAAACTATGCTTTCAGCTCTAATGCACAGGTAAACCGTGTGGATATTGCGAGTTTTTTAAAGTCTTTTAATAATTTCGGGATTACATCTTTCAATCCAAATAACATCAAAGGGAAGCTCACCAGTACTGCCAATGTAAACGGATTTATAAACAGCCACGGTGAATTGATTACCAACTCCATGCGGGGAAAACTTGATTTTAAGGTCAATCAGGGGGCTTTGATCAACTTTCAGCCTATTGTAAAAATCGGCAAGTTTGCTTTTCCGTTTCGGGATGTCGAAAACATTACCTTCAGCGATTTGTCCGGTCATCTCAATATGCGGGGAGAACAAATAGATGTAAACAACCTCACCATTAGTTCAAGCGTACTAAACATTGATGTCGACGGAATTTATTCTTTCGGCCGAGGCACCAATCTTGCCCTGACTATTCCGCTCCGAAATTCGAAAAATGACGCCCAGCTCGCCAGCAAAGCCGAACGTGATGCCGTTCGGGAACGTGGTATAGTACTACATTTACTGGCCGTAGATGATGATGGAAAAATGAAAATTAAGTGGGGGAAGAAGGAGAAGTGATTAAAACCCGTATAAATACGCTATAATTTCTTTTTAATTATTGATATACTTGCCTCAATAAATATTAAAACTGTAGCATTTTTAAGATCGAAAAGATTACAACAAAATATTTGACAATCTTTTATTAAAAAAGATTAAATATGAGCTAATAACAATAAGTTAAGTGATTATAATATGAATATTGAAGATGATTTCTTAAAATTTAAATCAAAAAGTTTTCCAAATGAAAATGATTACGTCTCAATATATAAAAGATTGAAATACAAACTTGATAAAGAGGTTCATCCAGAAGTTAAAGTCAAAATGAAAGAATATCATACCAACGATTATTATAATGATCATGGTATTGATCATATAAAAATGGTTGTTGATAGAGTTTCCAGAATAATAGAATGCCTTAAGCCCATTTATACACAAAAAAATCAAAGAGATAAATATTTTATTTCTCCTTACGAAATTTTCATTCTCTTAATGTCAATCCAAATACATGATGCTGGCCATCTTTTAGGAAGTAGAAAAGAACATCCTCAAAAAGCCAAATCTTTGTTAGCAAGATTAGATGAGGGTAATGAACTCTCAGCTCCTGAAAAAAAAATGATTGGAGATATAGCAAAAGCTCATAGTGGAACAAGAGACAACCCAATAGGTAATTTACCTAATTCATTTGATTTGTCCCATCAAAACATAAGACCACAATTTTTAGCTTCTTTATTAAGATTAGGAGATGAATTAGCAGAAGATAATACTAGAGCATCAAGATTCCTAATAGAGAATGATGAAATTAATGAAACAAGTAAAATATTTCACCAATATTCTTTGAGTATAAATAGCTTCAAATTATCAGGTAATGAAATTTCTATCAAATTTTATCTCAATAATGTTAATTCAACAGCAATATATAAAAAACAAATTGGCGACAAAACTATTGACGTTTATTTAATAGATGAAATTTATGAAAGAACATTTAAGACATTTACAGAAGCACTATATTGTGGACGATTTCTTCCAGAAAACTGTCGCTATAATTCTGTAAAAGTCACTATATATATAGATGATGATGAACACGAGCAAATAATCGATCCTATTGGGTATGAAATAACTGAAACAGCTTATCCGCTTGTCAATTTTCAAGGTACAATCTTTGATCATTGCAAAGATTTAAAAATAGGCGATTTAGAGAAAGACGGTAAATATTTTGCTGATTTAATTAATTCAAAAAAAGATGAAAAATCCATTTGAAGTAAATACTCCTGAAGGAATTTCTGCAGAAGACGTTCATGATCTTTTTGTTGATGTTTTTTCTGATTTCCATCAAGTCCCTAAATCTGGGCATACCTTTTTAAATGGACCAAGAGGTTCCGGAAAAAGTATGATGTTCCGATATATGATGCCTAATTGCCAAAGAATCATTAAACTTGAAAATGATCAAATCGACTATAAGGATTTCTCTGAATTAGATTACTTTTCACTTTATATACCTATAAAATTAACCGATATCAATCTTAAAGAATTTGAAAAATTTAAGAATGATGCAAATATATTTATAAATGAACATCTTCTAACCAGTTATATCGCTTCAAAATGCTTTTTAGAATTTTATAATTTAAACGAGAATTTAGATAAATATAAATCTGATGTTTCTGATTTTTATAAAAATGTTTTTTTGTGGTATTTAGAATTATCTGGTTTTGATATTTCGAATTATGAAAATCAGGAATTTAATTCTACTAAAGAATATTTCTACCAAATGGTTAAATTAATGGATAAGGTATTCATTACATGCAAAAAATACTGGGTCGATTTAGCAATTAACCCTAATGAAAAAGGATTTTATAAAGGTTCATTGTGCAATTATCTTGACTTTTTACTTCCTGTTCTGAGAGAAATAAAAAAAATTCCTTTTATGCCTCAGGGAAAGCCTATTTATTTACTTATTGATGATGCTGGGTATTTAAATAAAACTCAAACTCAAGTATTAAATACATGGGTATCGTATAGGACTTCAAGCGATCTTTGTTTAAAAATATCTACACAAATAGATTACAAAAGTTACAAAACAACATCTGATAAAACAATAGATGCTCCTCACGATTATTCAGAGGTAAACATTGCAGATATTTATCTAACAACTAATAATAACTACTACAAGAGAGTTGATGAAATTGTAAAAAAAAGAATCAAAAAGTTTCTTCATAAAGATATTGCTTCAGAAGACTTTTTTCCAGCAGATCATGATCAATTTCTGAAAATACAATCAATAAAAGAAGAGTTAAAAGAAAAATTTAAAAATGAAGATAAAAAACATAAGGGAGGAGATGCTTCTAGGAGATATGCAACATCTGAATATTTCAAGCAGATTTCAGGAAATTCATCTACCTACAGCTACTCTGGTTTTGATAACTTAGTTTCTATTTCATCCGGTATAATTCGTCATTTTTTAGAACCGGCTTCAAACATGTTTGCAAATTGTCACAAGAATTTTGAAGTCGTTGATTTCATTCCTGATAATGTACAAAATACAGAAATAATGGAATATTCTAAAAGGTTTTTTGAAGAAGAGTTTGATAAAATCAATGAAGAACATGGAAGTAAAGAAAGCGGAGAAAGGTTTAGCAAAGCAGACAAACTCTATAATTTAGTTCAAGGTTTAGGTGGAGTTTTTAAGAAGATTTTTATGTCTAATAGAACAGAAAGAATTGTTTTCTCAGTAGCTTTAAATAATTTACCAGATACTGAGTTAAGTGAAATTATAGATTTAGCTGTACAATATGGTTATCTTCATAAAAGTACAATAGGAAATAAACAAGGTACAGGAAGAAATAAACTTTATATTCTTAGCAGAACTCTAGCTCCATATTTTAAATTAGATCCCACAGGAATTAAAGGGTATAGATTTATGAGTTCAGAACAGTTGAAAATAAGCTTAACTAATCCTAAAAAATTTATAGATGAGATTTCAAAAAGTTTAGACAATGAGTCTGATAGTTTTATTCCCACATTATTTGACAATATTGAAAATTAGAAAAAGTGATCATGAAAATAAAAAATGTAGATATTGCAGAACACATAGGTAAAATTGATTTACTTTTTTTATCATCAGGATTTGAAGATAGATCACAAACATTAAGTCTTTTTCTTGATAAATCTAAAATTAGTAGAACTGCTTTATTTCATCTTGAAGAAAATTATGCTTTAGCGGTAAATAATATGGATAAAATGATTTCTTTATTCAATATTAAAGATTTAATAAAATATCCTAAAAATGATTCATTCACTACATTTAACTTATTTTATGAAAAAATTGATAGTTTACTAATTAATACTAGAAAGAAAAAACTTAAAATAGTAATAGATGTAACCGCTTTTTCAAGAGAAATTTTGCTAATACTAATTAAAGTTTTAACTAGGCCTATCTTTATTAAAAGACTCGATATTACTTTCATCCATACTCCAGTTGAAAATTATTCTGAAGATGAAGGCCTCTGGCTAACAAAAGGCGTAAGGGAAATACGGCCTATTTTTGGTTTTTCAGGAATTATGACTCCTTCTAAGAAATTATTGCTTGTAGTTTTTAATGGCTTTGAAGAAGAAAGAACAGAAATAATAATTGAATCATTTGAACCTAACGCTTTGATATTAGCAAAACCTTCAAAATCTGGATCAATTAATTCTCAAATAAAATGTCTTGTCGATGCTAAATATGATAATATAAAAGAGAAGTTTAAGAATATCCTATTAGAAGAAAAAGAATTTTCATGTATTGAAATTGATACTTCAATTAATTTACTCAATGATATATTTAACAAATATAGTGAAGATTATAACATTGCTATTTCTCCTTTAAATAATAAGTCTTCTACTATTGGAGTTGCGATAGCTTCAATAAAAAATGAGATATTTCAAGTCTGTTACGCATCTGCAAATCAATACAATATAAATAAAAAATTAATTCCAAGCGATTACTTTTTAGTTTATAATTTAAAAGATTTTTATACATTATAACTAAATAGATTAAAAACTAAAAAAAGCCACTTCTTAAAAAGTGGCTTTTTGTTTATTATTCAACATCAAAATAAGGATTTAAAATTTCGGCCAGTTCGTTGAGCCAGTAATAGCCTTTTTCGAGGCTTACGGTTTCGGATTGCAAAGTTTCGCAGTCCCGGATTAAGCTTAAGGAAATTAAATAGTTCTGCCGCCGGATGGCTTTGGCCAGGTTTACAGGATCAACTGTGTTGCTGAAAAAATCTTTCAATCGCAATTCTGTTTCTTTCGAAAGGGTTTTGGTACTCATAATCTTGAAGTTTAGGAAATAAAAAACCCATATGGGTTAGCTGTCCTACGCCTTCAAGAAAGCGTTGCAGTTGTTTCCAATACCGCCAGCATACCACATGGGCAAGAAGTTTTGTTGTGCTCATAATCTTGAAGTTTTAGGAACTGCAAATATATCAAAAAACTATTGTTATCACCAATAACGCAATATTAAAATGTGAGTAATTTCTTTAAATTAATATGCTGCGAAAAAAAAGAGGATATCATTACGATATCCTCTTTCACTAAAAAACTAAAAAACGCTATAAAATTTATAGGCTGTATTTAATACCTAATGTTAAACCTAAACCAGAAATTCCAACGTATGAACTTAATTCGTCCATTGCTTTCGATGAATCAACACCATTTGGGTTAGTGGCAACGTTGTTTGAATTAACATCTAATCTGTCTCTGTAATTAGTATGAATCTGAGCGGTAGTTCTACCTGCTAAAGCATCCTGACCATTTACTTTAAATTCGGTAGTTTCTTTAGATTTTCCATGAACAGTAAAGTTTCTGTATTCTAACTCAGCAAAAGCAGAAATGTGTTTTCCTAATTTGTAAGTTGTTCCCATAGCTGCTGAGAATCCAATAGTTGGGTTAGGTTTTACTTTATCAACACTATGTACCGGAGCTGCAACAGTTGCAGAAATTGGTGCAATTGCGTCTGTGGTAATTTCTAAATCTCCATGAATAGGCACTAAAACACCAACTTTTGTATATGGTTCAAAACCATGAGCTTCTCCTAAAAACATCACAATCGCCGGAGCCACATCAAAAGCAGTGATTTTACCTTCTGACTTAAAGTTATAAATTGCTTTAGTTCCTTGCATGAAAATTGCATCTGTAGTGGTTTGAGCCATAGTTTTCTCATTACTTGAATAGTAATTCACTCCTAACTCAACTCCTAAGCGTACTGAAAAACGGTATCCTGCAGTAATTCCTGTTCTAAAACCCTGACCAAAAGAACCTGTTATACTTTTTTCAGATACTAACTTTCCTCCTACATAAGTTCTTGCCATTGCATCATTTCCTCCAACTGTTGGAAACTCCGTAGAAGCGGTCTGGTTGAAGTAAGATCCACCTAATTTAAAATACCAGCTTTCTGGCTTATCCGCACTTCCTGTCTGCGCCATGGCGGTCATAGAGCAAACTAATAATCCTAGTAAAAATAGGTTCTTTTTCATAATTCTGATTTAATTGATTTACTCAAATATAAGAATTTATAAACATATTCTTATAATTTAAGTGGTTAGACTTGGAACGAAATCGTTGTAATTTTGGGCAATATTACTAAAAAAGTAGTATGCATGCATATTTTTAACAGTAAAAAAATGCATTTCTCTAAACTTTAACTGTTAAAATTTAATTTAACTTAAAGTTTATCTGCATTTTCTCCAATTCTTGCAGCAATTCGGCCGAAATCTTAACTTTTAATCTGCGGCTTGGCATTGTCAGTTTTGTTACAACTTTAATTTCTTCAACTTCTTCTACTTCCTGTATTTTGGCTTCGGCGGCTGTTTCTCCCTCGTCGTTTTCGTCTTCAAAAACAGCTCCTTCATCGTCTTCAAAATCGCTTGTGGTTTCTACTTCAACCAGACGTTTGATATTTTCGATTTCCATAATCTCAAAAGTTACCGAATTATCTCCCTTATTCTCGTTAAACAAATGACTTAACTTATGAATAAAATCAGGATGAAGGTCTTTGATATTCAGCAGCACTATAAGCTTTTTAGCAAAAGCTTCGAGAATATCCTGCAGCTGGCGAATCTCGACAAACTGCATTCTCGGATCTGATTTTTTACCCGTATCGTGGTTTACCCAGCCGTCTTTGATCAAAATTTTCAAAAAGGCAAAATTGTTCTGAATTAAGAAATGGCGGAATTTCAGGTATTCTTCTCCGAAAATCTTGAACTCATAACTTTCATCATATCCTTCTAAGTTGAAAGCCGCCCAGCCTTTTCCGTTTTTAGCTACACGATGCTGTACGTTATTGATAATTCCGGCAAACATGAGGTTTTTCCCCACATACTCATTCATACTTTTAAGCGATTCCAAACGAGAATTACAGAAGTATTTCATTTCAAACCTAAAATCATCAAGCGGATGTCCCGAAATATAGATTCCGACAACTTCTTTTTCTTTCGCCAGTTTTTCCATTGTGCTCCAGTCCTCACAAGGCGGTACAACTGGTTCTGCAATTTGTACTTCGCTGGTTTCCCCAAATAAACTTACCTGAGAAGAATTTTCATTTTCCTGAAACTTGGATCCGTAACGCATCGCTTTTTCGTAGAATGTGATTCCGTCTCCATCGTCATGGAAATATTGCGCTCTGGTTGTTCCTTCAAACGAATCGAAACCTCCTGCCAATGCTAAATTCTCAATCGCTTTTTTATTGGCAGCACGCAAATCAATACGTTTCGCCAAATCAAAAATAGATTTATATCTTCCGTCTTTTCTGTTTTCTACAATCGTTTCTACAGCTCCGGAACCAACACCTTTAATCGCTCCCATTCCGAAACGAACAGCGTATTCATCATTTACCGTAAATTTATAGTACGACTCATTTACACAAGGCCCTAAAACCTGTAATCCCATACGTTTACATTCTTCCATAAAGAAAGAAACTTGTTTGATATCATTCATGTTATTCGAAAGTACCGCTGCCATATATTCGGCAGGATAATGTGCTTTCAAATAAGCCGTTTGGTATGCAATCCAAGCATAACAAGTCGAGTGCGATTTGTTGAAGGCATAACTCGCAAAGGCTTCCCAGTCTTTCCAGATTTTCTCCAGAATTTTGGCGTCATGACCTTTTGCGGCTGCTTGTTCCACGAACTTAGGCTTCATTTTATCTAGTACGTCTTTTTGTTTCTTACCCATCGCTTTACGCAAGACGTCGGCCTCACCCTTTGTAAATCCTGCCAAAGACTGAGACAAAAGCATTACCTGCTCTTGGTAAACCGTAATTCCGTAGGTTTCTGATAAATATTCGGCACAGGCATCTAAATCGTATTTGATTTCTTCATCGCCATTTTTTCTTCGAACGAAAGATGGAATATACTCCAAAGGTCCCGGACGATACAAGGCGTTCATCGCAATTAAATCTCCAAAAACCGTTGGCTTCAGATCTTTCATGTATTTCTGCATTCCAGGTGACTCGTATTGGAAGATTCCAACTGTTTCACCTCTTTGGAAAAGCGCATACGTTTCTTCATCATCAATCGGGAAAGTATCAGGATCCAGATCAATTCCAGTTCTGTATTTTACCAGTTTTACGGTATCTTTTATCAGCGTAAGGGTCTTCAGACCCAAGAAGTCCATTTTCAGCAATCCGGCGCTTTCTGCAACCGAGTTGTCAAACTGTGTTACATATAAATCGGAATCTTTTGCTGTCGTAACCGGAACATAATTCGTAATATCCGAGGGGGTAATGATAACCCCGCAGGCGTGAATACCCGTATTACGCATTGATCCTTCCAGAATTTTTGCCTGTTGAATGGTTTCTCCCGCCAAATCATCTTCATTGGCAATGGCGATTAATTCTTTTACATTATCAAATTCGTCGGAACGAAGGGCTTTTTTAACCTCATCTTCACTCTCCGAAATAAAACGCGCCAAATTCCATTTAGATGGCATCATTCCCGGAATCAGTTTCGCAATTCTGTCGGCTTCAAATAATGGTAAATCCAGTACACGAGCCGTATCACGAATCGCCGATTTGGTTGCCATTTTACCATAGGTGATAATCTGTGCCACCTGTTTCTGACCGTATTTATTGATTACGTATTCCATTACACGTCCACGACCCTCGTCATCAAAGTCAATATCAATATCGGGCATCGATACACGGTCAGGATTTAGGAAACGCTCAAAAAGTAAGTCGTATTTAATGGGGTCAATATTGGTAATTCCGAGACAGTACGCAACGGCAGAACCCGCTGCAGAACCACGGCCCGGTCCTACTGATACATCCATTTTTCTTGCCTCGGCAATGAAATCCTGTACAATCAAAAAGTACCCAGGATAACCTGAGTTCGAAATCGTCATTAATTCAAAATCGAGACGCTCCTGAATCGATTCTGTGATTTCGCCGTATCGTCTTTTGGCACCTTCCATTGTAAGGTGTCTCAAATATTTATTTTCCCCACGTACACCGCCGTCTTCTTCATCTTCGGGAACCACAAATTCTTCCGGAATATCAAACTTAGGAAGTAATACATCACGATATAGCGAATAACCTTCGACCTTATCAATAATTTCCTGAATGTTGATAATGGCTTCCGGCAGATCGGCAAAGAGTTTTTTCATCTCTTCTTCCGACTTGAAGTAATATTCCTGATTAGGAAGTCCGTAGCGATAACCACGTCCACGTCCAATAGGTGTTGCCTGCTTTTCACCGTCTTTTACACACAGTAAAATATCGTGGGCGTTGGCATCTTCTTTATTTAAATAATACGTATTGTTGGTTGCAATTAATTTAACGTTGTGTTTCTTAGAAAACTCAATCAGGGTTTTATTAACACGATTTTCATCTTCCTGATTATGACGCATTACTTCCAGATAGAAATCTTCGCCAAATTGTTCCTTCCACCAAATTAAAGCTTCTTCTGCCTGGTTTTCACCAATATTCAGAATTTTACTCGGAATCTCACCATATAAATTCCCGGACAGCACCATGATATCGCCTTTGTATTGCTCTACAATCGTGCGGTCAATCCTTGGAACATAATAGAATCCATCCGTATAAGCAATCGAAGCCATTTTGGCCAGATTGTGGTATCCGGCTTTGTTTTTAGCCATCAAAACCACCTGGTAACCGTTGTCTTTTTTGCTTTTATCTAAATGATTTTCGCAGATATTAAATTCACAGCCTACAATTGGTTTTATTTCGGTTTCGGTTGGTTCTTCTCCGGCTTCCACCAAAGCTTTATTTTTTCCGGAAGCCGCTTTATTGTGATTCATAACAGCGCTTACAAAATGAAAAGCTCCCATCATGTTTCCGGTATCGGTCATGGCAACAGCCGGCATTTTATTTTTGGCTGCAGCTGAAACAATATTTCCGATTCCAATAGTCGATTGCAGTACCGAAAACTGTGTATGATTGTGCAAATGCGCAAATTTTGCCGCTTTAAACTCCGCTTTATCTTCTTCTGAAACGACATTTTGGGTGTCATCTCCGGCTAAAGCTTTAAGCTGTTCTCTGATTTTATCAGAAGCCGCTTTTAAATTGATGTGTTTTAAACCAATTAACTTAAATGGCTCTGGATTTCTTACCTGAAAATCTTTGAAATATTCTTTTGGAACATCAAGTTCTTCTTTGGTAAAAACTTCTCTTCTGACCAATTCTAAGAAACAACGCGTAGTTGCCTCAACGTCGGCAGTTGCGTTGTGCGCTTCCGCGAATGGCTGATCGAAAAGATAGCTGTGTAATTCGGTCAAAGTGGGCAGTTTGAATTTTCCTCCACGACCTCCCGGAAGCTGTAATAATGAAGCCGTAACTTCGGTACAAGTATCCAAAACAGGCATTGAAGCCATTTGAGACTCCACTCCCATTCTATGGAATTCGGCTCCCATAATATTGACGTCGAAACCTAAATTCTGACCTACAATATATTTGGTTTTGCTTAAAGCAATATTGAATTTTTCCAAAACTTCGGCCAAGGTGATTCCATCGGCTTCAGCCAATTCAGTAGAAATACCGTGAATACGTTCAGCATCATAGGGAATATTAAATCCTTCCGGTTTTACTAAATAATCCTGATGTTCGACAAGTTGTCCCATTTCGTCATGAAGCTGCCAGGCAATTTGTATACAGCGGGGCCAGTTATCAGAATCAGTTATCGGGGCATCCCAGCGTTTTGGTAATCCGGTTGTTTCGGTATCGAATATTAAATACATAAAGTCGTAAAAGTCAAATTTTAAAGCTCCAACATTTTAAACCCTTATCACATAAACATTTGATTACATGAAGAATACTAAAGTTATGAATTAAAATTGGAGGAAGTTCAAATTTACGCTTTTTTTAAAGAAATAATAAAGTGAAAGTTGTTAACAAAAGCACCAAATAAAAACTGCCGAATGAAATTCTTAAAATTTTAAACACATAGAAGCATAGATCTTACTTTTATAAAGAGACTTTAAAAAAAATCTAGATTTTAACACATAGCTATATGTATTTAAAATAAGTGAAGCGCCTTTTTTAAGGGTTACAAAATCTATGTCTCTATGTCTTTAAAAAACTACACACAAAGCTTTTCAATTTAAAAAACTCCGATTATTCATTTTGGATAATCATTGCACCAAAATGAACACTTTTAAGCTGCAGTGTATCCTGAACTTTGCTTCATCAAATTATAACAATTAAAAAATAATAATCATGAAAACAATTTTTATCACAGGCGCATCATCAGGTTTAGGAAAAGCAACAGCAAAATTATTCCACGAAAAAGGATGGAACGTAATCGCAACCATGAGAACTCCTGAAAAAGAAACAGAACTTTCTCAATTAAAAAATGTAACGCTTTTACCATTAGACGTTACCAATTATGGTCAAATTCAAAACACTGTAAAAAAAGCACTTGAATTAAGTGACATTGATATCGTTTTTAATAATGCCGGCTATGGTTTAATTGGCCCTTTAGAAAGTCTTTCTGATGATCAGATTACCAAACAATTGAACACTAATTTGTTGGGAGTAATTCGAGTTACCAATGCTTTTATTCCGTATTTCAGAGAAAGAAAAAGCGGTTTATTTATTTCAACTACTTCTATTGGCGGATTGATTGCTTTTCCTTTAGGTTCGATTTATCATGCAACAAAATGGGGATTAGAAGGCTGGAGCGAGAGTATGGCTTACGAACTAAATCCGTTTGGAATAAACATTAAAACCGTTTCTCCTGGAGCAATTAGAACCGAATTTTTGCATGGTTCACTTGATACGAGCACTCTTCCTGAATACGAAACAATGACCAATAAAATGTTTGGAAGCGTTGACACCATGTTTGAAATGGCTTCAACTCCGGAACAAATTGCTGATGTTGTTTATGAAGCCGCAACGGACGGAAAAAATCAATTAAGATATGTTGCCGGCGAAGATGCAAAAGCACTTTACAAACAACGATTAGAATTAGGCGCAGAGACTTTTCGCACCGAGTTTGGAAAACAGTTTTTAGGCGCATAATTCATCCAAACTAATACCGTTTAGACTTTCAAAAACTGAACGGTATTAGTCCTTTAATTTTCATACTTTTATATCATGGAAAAGAAAAACAATAATCCGGCAAAAGTCTCTTCTATATCTCAATTTCATGACTTGCTTAGACTGCCAAAACCACTTCATCCGATGGTGAGTTTGGTAGATAATACTCAATTGGTTTTAAATGAAGATTTAGCAAACCATTCTTTTTTACTTGATTTTTATAAGATCTCTTATAAGTTTTCGACCAACGGGAAAATGGGCTACGGTCAAGGTTATTATGATTTTAATGAAGGCGGACTGATGTTTGCTTCTCCTAATCAGTTGATTTTTACTGAAAATGAAGAAGGAGTTGAATATGGCGGTTACACCCTTTTATTTCATCCCGATTTTATTCGAAATTATTCTTTAGGAAAAAGCATCAAAAAATATGGTTTCTTTTCTTATGATACCAATGAAGCTTTACATCTTTCAGACAGTGAGAAAACCATTATTATTGGATTACTTCAAAGTATCAACAACGAGCTCAATACTGCAATAGACGAAATGAGTCAGGACGTGATTGTTTCTTATATAGATGTTTTGCTCAATTACAGCAATCGTTTTTACAAACGTCAATTTATTACCAGAAAAACGATCAGTCACGATTTATTATTAAAGGTTGAAGAAACCCTGGACAACTATATCAGTAATGCCGAAACCTTAAAAAAAGGATTACCGACAGTTGAATTTCTGGCTTCGCAGATTAATGTTTCAAGCCACTATTTGAGCGACATGCTCCGCAATTTAACCGGATTAAATGCGCAACAGCATATTCATTCGAAATTAATTGAAAAGTCAAAAGATTTTCTGATTACGACCAATCTTTCGGTAGCAGAAATCGCTTATCAATTAGGTTTTGAGTATCCACAATCCTTTAGTAAATTATTCAAAAAGAAAACCAGTCTGACTCCATTAGAATTTAAAAATTCGTTGAATTAATTCTCAAAAATACTGCCTTCAAAAAATCAGATTTTGTCTCAAAAAATCACAAAATTTCACAAAAATACACCTCTTGGATGTCGTAGTATTTTGACCTTTTATTGAATCTAAATAGTGTCCTGAAAACTCCTTTAAAAGCTTCAAAAAACCGAAAAAGCATTCTTTTTGCAGAAATTTCAAAACTAACAATTATTACTATTTTTATACATTTTGTTAGATTTTTTCAATCAAATTCTTATATTTTATATTGATTTTGAGATAAATTTGCAAACTATTAAAACAAAAAACAAACAAGAAAAATTAAAGCCGAAAAAGAAAAAGCAAATCAGTTTCTTTATCATTTTTCTGTCAAATTTTAGTTTGCAAAAGCCGTTTGGCAATTTGTAAATTGGTTTGGGTATCGTATATAATGAAATATCGAAATTGACGCTTTTTTATCTTTTTTTACTTTTGTTTTGCTATTATAATGAACAGGAAATTGCTGTGGTTATAGAAATTACAATTAAAAAAAATAAAAAATGAGTAAGACATTATTTGACAAAGTATGGGATTCACATGTTGTGCGTAAAATTGAAGATGGGCCAGATGTGTTTTTTATTGACCGCCATTTCATTCATGAAGTTACGAGTCCTGTTGCTTTTTTAGGATTAAAATCAAGAGGCGTTAATGTGTTATATCCACAACGTACTTTTGCAACTGCCGACCACAATACACCAACCATAAACCAACATTTACCAGTTCAGGATCCGCTTTCTGCAAACCAGCTTCAGGCTCTTGAAGACAATGCTGCCGAATACGGAATTTCGCACTGGGGATTAGGTCACCAAAAAAATGGTATTGTACACGTAGTAGGTCCTGAAAACGGAATTACTTTGCCAGGTGCTACTATTGTATGCGGCGATTCGCATACGTCTACTCACGGTGCTTTTGGAGCGATTGCTTTTGGTATCGGAACATCTGAGGTTGAAATGGTGCTTTCTACGCAATGTATTATGCAGCCAAAACCAAAGAAAATGCGTATCAACGTAAACGGTCAATTGAGTAAAGGTGTTGGTCCAAAAGACGTTGCGCTTTATATTATTGCTCAGTTAACTACTTCTGGAGGTACAGGATATTTTGTTGAATATGCTGGTGATGTTTTTGAAAACATGACTATGGAAGGCCGTATGACAGTTTGTAACTTAAGTATCGAAATGGGTGCTCGCGGCGGAATGATCGCTCCTGACCAGACTACTTTCGATTTCTTAGAAGGAAGACTTTACGCTCCAAAAGGAGAAGCCTGGACAAAAGCTGTTGAATATTGGAAAACGTTAAAAACGGATGCTGATGCTGTGTTTGATGCTGAATTAAACATCAAAGCAGAAGACATCGAGCCAATGATTACTTACGGTACAAACCCTGGAATGGGAATTGGTATCACAAAACATATCCCGAATGCAAAAGAAGTTGAAGGTGGTGAGGAAACTTACAAAAAATCTTTAGCTTATATGGGCTTCAACGAAGACGACGTAATGATTGGAAAACAAATCGATTACGTTTTCTTAGGAAGTTGTACAAACGGACGTATTGAAGATTTTAGAGCTTTTGCTGAAATTGTAAAAGGAAGAAAAAAAGCAGATAATGTTACAGCTTGGTTAGTTCCGGGTTCTCACGTTGTTGAAGCACAAATTAAAGAAGAAGGAATTTTAGATATTTTGACTGAAGCTGGTTTCGTATTACGTCAGCCAGGATGTTCTGCTTGTTTAGCAATGAACGACGATAAAGTTCCTGCTGGAAAATATGCAGTAAGTACTTCAAACAGAAACTTTGAAGGTCGTCAAGGTCCTGGTTCAAGAACTTTATTAGCTTCTCCAATTATGGCTGCGGCAGCTGCTGTTACAGGAAAACTAACAGATCCGAGAGAGCTGTTCTAGTCAATGACAATTGCAATAACAATTTCAAAAATTCAATAAAATTGCTTTTAGATTTAATTATAGATTCTCACTTTCAGAAAATCTAAAATCTAAAATCCAAAATCTAAAATTAAAATGGCATACGATAAATTTAATATACTGACAAGCAGCGGAGTTCCGTTGCCAATTGAGAACGTAGATACAGATCAAATCATTCCAGCTCGTTTCTTAAAAGCTACAAAACGTGAAGGTTTTGGAGACAACCTTTTCAGAGACTGGAGATACAATGGAGACGATACTCCAAAAGCAGATTTCGTTTTAAACAACCCAACTTACAGCGGAAAAATTCTTGTTGGAGGAAAGAACTTTGGTTCTGGATCTTCCAGAGAGCACGCTGCCTGGGCGGTTTACGATTATGGATTCCGTGCGGTAGTTTCTTCTTTCTTTGCAGATATCTTCAAAGGAAACTGTTTGAATATTGGTGTTTTGCCAGTACAAATCAGCCCGGAATTTTTAGCTAATATTTTCAAAGCTATCGAAGCTGACCCTAATACAGAATTAGAAATCAATCTTCCAAATCAAACGATTACTTTATTGTCAACTGGTGAGCAGGAATCATTTGCTATTAATGGTTATAAAAAGAACAACTTAATCAATGGTTTTGATGACATTGATTATTTACAAGACATGAAGGAAGATATTAAAGCTTTTGCTGATAAACTTCCTTACTAAAAAAATCAGGTTCAGTCCTTTGAGACCCGACAGGTTTTTGAAACCTGTCGGGTCTTTATAAGTTAAACAAGCAAGACAACACAATAAAAAATTTACCATATAAAAGGAATATAGAATATCAATATGGAAAAAAGAAAAATTGAAATAATGGATACGACGCTCCGTGATGGTGAACAGACCTCAGGAGTATCATTTTCTGCTGCAGAAAAACTAACCATTGCGCAATTGTTGCTGGAGGAATTACATATTGATAGAATCGAAATTGCTTCAGCACGTGTGAGCGAAGGAGAATTTCAGGCCGTAAAAGGAATTACTTCATGGGCTGAAGAAAAAGGATATATTGGAAGAATTGAAGTTCTGACGTTTGTTGATGGAGGCGTTTCAATTGACTGGATGAAAAAAGCCGGTGCCAAAGTACAGAATTTGTTGACCAAAGGCTCAATGAATCACTTAACGCATCAGTTAAAAAAAACTCCGGAACAGCATTTTGCTGAAATCGCTGAAATCATTGCTTTAGCACAAAACAATGATATTGAAACCAATGTTTACCTAGAAGACTGGAGCAACGGAATGCGAAATTCTCCCGATTATGTTTTTCAATTCCTGGATTTCTTAGCAACACAGCCAATTAAAAGAGTTTTACTTCCCGATACTTTAGGTGTTTTAATTCCGTCTTTAACTTTTGAGTTTATTTCAAAAATCAGAGCAAAATATCCAAACATTCATTTTGATTTCCACGCACACAACGATTACGATTTAAGCGTTGCCAATGTTATGGAAGCCATAAAAGCAGGAATCAACGGACTTCACGTAACGGTAAACGGAATGGGAGAACGTGCCGGAAATGCTCCGCTTGAAAGTACTGTTGCTGTGATCAATGATTATCTGCCAGAAGTAAAAATCAACATCAAAGAAACCTCTTTGTATTCTGTAAGTAAATTGGTTGAAACTTTTACAGGCTATAGAATTCCTGCTAACAAACCAATTGTGGGCGACAACGTTTTTACGCAGACAGCCGGAATTCATGCAGACGGAGACAACAAAAACAATCTGTATTTTAATGACTTGCTTCCGGAACGTTTTGGAAGAAAACGTAAATATGCTCTTGGAAAAACTTCTGGAAAAGCCAATATCGAAAAGAATCTTCAGGAATTAGGTTTAAAACTAAACAACGAAGATTTGAAATTAGTTACGCAAAGAATTATTGAATTAGGCGACAAAAAAGAAACCGTAACAAAAGAAGATCTGCCATACATTATTTCCGATGTTTTGGACAGTCATACTTACGAAGAAAAAATTACTATAAACTCTTATATGCTGGTACATTCTAAAGGAATGCGCCCCTCTACGACTTTATCTTTAAATTTAAACGGAGAAATAATCGAAGAAAATGCACAAGGAGACGGCCAGTTTGATGCTTTCATGAATGCTTTATCGAAGATTTACAAAAGCAAGAAATTAACGCTTCCAAAACTGATTGATTATGCGGTAAGAATCCCTCCCGGAAGTAGTTCTGATGCGTTGTGCGAAACCATTATCACATGGACAAACAACGGAAAAGAATTCAAAACCCGCGGATTAGATTCAGATCAAACCGTTGCAGCGATTATTGCGACACAAAAAATGCTTAACATAATTACTTAAGGTGCTAAGAAACTAAGGTTCTGAGGTTCTAAGATTTTTCTTCGACCTTAGAACCTTAGTAACTCAAACCTTTAACCATAAAAATAAAAAACTAAGTCAATAAGAAAAAAACTTAGAACCTTAGCAACTCAGAACCTTAGAACCTTTTAAAAAATATAGAATGAAATTAAACATAGCCCTTTTAGCCGGAGACGGAATCGGACCAGAAGTAATCAATGAAGCTGTAAAAGTATCTGATGCTATTGCACAAAAATTTGGACATGAAATCACCTGGAAACCAGCTTTAACCGGAGCTGCTGCAATTGATGCAGTTGGAGAACCTTACCCGGATGCAACGCACGAAGTTTGTAAAAATGCCGATGCAGTTCTTTTTGGTGCAATTGGACACCCTAAATACGATAACGATCCTTCTGCGCCAGTACGTCCAGAGCAAGGTTTATTAAAAATGCGTAAAGCATTAGGTTTGTTCGCAAACGTAAGACCAACTTTTACATTCCCATCATTATTAGATAAATCGCCGCTAAAAAGAGAAAGAATTGAAGGAACTGATTTGGTTTTCTTGAGAGAATTAACCGGCGGGATCTACTTTGGTGAAAAAGGAAGAAAAGATAACGGAGACACCGCTTACGATAACTGCGTCTACACAAGAGCAGAAGTTCAGCGTTTAGCTAAAAAAGGTTTCGAATTAGCAATGACACGTTCTAAAAAATTATGCTGCGTTGACAAAGCAAACGTTTTGGAAACTTCTCGTTTGTGGAGAGAAACAGTTCAGGCAATGGAAAAAGATTATCCAGAAGTTGAAGTGAGCTACGAATTTGTTGATGCGGTTGCAATGCGTTTGGTACAATGGCCAAACTCTTATGATGTATTGATTACAGAGAACTTATTTGGGGACATCTTAACAGACGAAGCTTCTGTAATTTCCGGATCAATGGGATTAATGCCTTCTGCCTCTATGGGAGCTGAAGTATCTTTGTTTGAACCTATTCACGGTTCTTACCCACAAGCTACCGGATTAAATATTGCTAACCCAATGGCTACTATTTTATCTGCTGCTATGATGTTCGAAAACTTCGGATTGATAGAAGAAGGAAAAGCGATGAGAGATGCTGTAAACAAAGCTTTAGAAGCTGGAGTAGTTACTGAAGATTTAGCAAATGGAGGTAAAGCCTACGGTACTAAAGAAGTTGGTGACTGGTTAGCTGCCAATGTATAAATCATAAAAATTGTAGAGACGCACCGCAGTGCGTCTCACATAAAAAGAACAAAAAAGGGATCGACTTAAGTTGATCCCTTTTTTACTAATCCTGTTACATCGTTGCTCTCAATAGGAATTTTATAGAAAACACCTTCAGTAAAATTCATCTCATTATCTTCAGACGATGTCTTGTCATCATTCAGAGCAATAAATCTAAAAGTTCCTGAAACAGTATTATTCTCTACATTAAATTTTGTAACAACAATTTGTCCTTCGACTTCTGCAGAATAAGAAACTGCTTTTTCTGATTCTGAATCGCTATAAAAAGCTTTATTTTCAGCATCTCTACTTATTATAAATGTTCCCTCTTTTAAAGAAGTAGTCTGTAATGTAATTTTTTCCAAACCAGAAATCCCTTCTATAACAAGAGAACCATCAGTCTGTAAGTAAGCTTTAAAACTATCTGCTTTCCAAAAAGCCTTATTTTTTAAGGTCTGAAAAGCAGGATGGCTAATTTCTGCTGTCTCTGGCGTACAAGCACAAAAGAGTGCAAAAAAAGCCACTAAAAGCATCCATTTTTTCATATTTGCGGTATCATTAATCAATTTTGCAGCAAAAGTATCTATTTTGCCAGAAATAAATAAAAAGTAAAAGGCTGGCGAAGTTAGTTTTAACAAAAATGTAACTAAATTCAATTATTATTAAATTGAACGTATAATTCAGAAAAAAATTATATCTTTGCGCCCTTAATTAACAGAGGTCGAGTACCTCAAAATTTAATCACTAGATTATGTCAGTAAAAATTAGATTACAAAGACACGGTAAAAAAGGAAAACCTTTTTACTGGGTAGTAGCTGCAGATGCACGCTCAAAAAGAGATGGTAGATACTTAGAGAAAATCGGTACTTACAATCCAAACACTAACCCAGCAACTGTTGAGTTAAACCTTGACAGCGCAGTTAAATGGTTACACAATGGTGCTCAGCCAACTGATACTGCAAGAGCTATCCTTTCTTACAAAGGTGCTTTATTGAAACACCACCTTGACGGAGGAGTTCGTAAAGGAGCTTTAACACAAGAGCAGGCTGATGCTAAATTAACAGCTTGGTTAGAAGCAAAAGCTGGTAAAGTTGATGCTAAAAAAGATGGTTTATCTAAAGCAAAAGCTGATGCTAAAGCTACAGCATTAAAAGCAGAGAAAGAAGTTAACGCTAAACGTGTTGCTGAAGCTGCTGCTGCACAGGCTGAAGCTGCTGCCGCTTCACAAGCTGCTGAGACTGCTGAAGAAGTTGCTGAAGCAACTGAAGAAGCTCCTGCTGCTGAAGAGAATAACGAAACAACTGAAGCATAATTTTACCTTAGCGATAATGCGTAAAGAAGAATGTTTTTATTTAGGTAAAATCGCTAAAAAATTTAGTTTCAAAGGTGAAGTTCTGATCTATTTAGACACAGACGAACCTGAGTTATACGAAAATCTGGAATCAGTGTTTGTTGAACACAACAAACACCTGGTTCCTTTTTTTATTGAAAATAGTTCCTTACATAAAAACGACTTTCTCAGAGTCCGTTTTGAAGACGTAAATACCGAAGAAGATGCGGATGCTCTTGTTGGAAATGGTATTTACCTTCCTTTATCCATGTTACCAAAACTTACTGGTAACAAATTCTATTATCACGAAGTTATTGGTTTTGAAATCGAAGACAAACGTTTAGGTGTTTTCGGAAAAATTACGTCTATTAATGATTCTTCTGCCCAGCCTCTTTTTGAAGTTCTAAATGGCGAAGTAGAAATTTTAGTTCCAATGATTGATCAATTCCTTGTAAAAATTGATCGCGAAAACAAAAAAATTATCATGGATCTTCCTGAAGGTCTTGTGGAAATGTATCTTTAATTTAGTGTTCAGTCGCAGTTTTTAGTATTCAGTTTTCTAACTGAATAAAAATATCAATATACCAAACCATAAATCAAAATGTTTCAGTTTAAGCAATTCTCTGTAAAACAAGATAAAACTGCCATGAAAGTCGGCACAGATGGCGTATTACTAGGCTCCTGGGCTCCCATTAACCACAATCCGTTTAGTGTTTTGGATATTGGTGCCGGAACCGGAATCATTGCTTTGATGCTGGCACAGCGAAGTCATGCTGAACAAATTGATGCCCTGGAAATTGATGAAGACGCTTATGAGCAGGCTGTTGAAAATTTCGAAGCTTCTCCGTGGGGAGATCGTTTATTTTGTTTTCATGCTGGTTTAGACGAATTTATTGACGAACCGGAAGACGAATATGATTTGATTGTTTCAAATCCGCCTTTTTATGCCGAAGATTATAAAACCGAAAATGAACAGCGGGATTTAGCCCGTTTTCAGGATGCAATGCCTTTTGAAGAGATTGTCGAAGCAGCTGATTTGTTACTTTCTGAAAATGGTATACTTGCTATAATTATTCCTTTTAAAGAAGAGGAAAAATTCATTTCTTTAGCCAAAGAAGCGGAACTTTATCCAACTAAAATTACCCGAGTAAAAGGAACTCCAAAATCAGAAATCAAACGTAGTTTACTGGCATTTAGCCGAAATGAAGTTTCTCCATTTGAAATCGATGAATTAACAATTGAAATTGAAAGACACGTTTATACACCAGAATATATTGAGCTGACAAAAGATTTTTACCTAAAAATGTAAAATACCCTTACAAAGCTTTGTATGCTGACAAAACCCGCCTCATCATACTATTTCCCGCTTCTGGCAAAAAGAACAGCTCTTTCCAAAACCTCATCCCTTCCCTGCTGAATTCCTAAAAGAGTTGGTTTCACTTCAATATCAGGAACAATTCCTATTCGCTGCGTTTCCTTTTTGTCCGGATAAAAAACACCTATCCCGCTAAAAGCAGTATAAAATCCTTTTACGATCTGAAAACTGCAGACATTCCCATCAGCACCGGCAGTCTGGCTTCCTATTATGGTAACATCTGGTGCCGTTTGTAAACTCATTGCTGTAAATTCTGCATGACTTTGTGTATTTTCATCTACTAAAACAATAACTTTTCCCTTATAATGAGCAGGATTTTCACTTCCTATTTGAAAATTACGACTCCAGTAAAATTTTCCGGGATAAGTAATGTCGGGATAAGTAAATCTCGCAAAATCTTTTTCATGAGAATTAATCCAGCCGGCAATTGCAGACATTACACCATTGGGATAACAGCGATTATCAAAAATTACTGTTTTCGTATCTTTTAAATTTTCAATTAAAGCAGGAATATCATCATACATTAACGAAGTAAAATCTACATAACCAATATTATCGTCCAGGATTTTCCATTTTTCTTTCGTTACAGGCTTTACTTTAATATCCTTATAAATATAACGGTTAATTGACTTTACAGTCGTTTTTCCGTCTCTTATAAACTCAATTTCTGCATTTTTTGTCTTTCCATTAAAAATAACCGTATTCGCGTTTCTTAAAACAGTTGGAGCATTAGAACCTTCTATATACTTTGCTTTCTCTTTTAAAATTTCAGCAATGGTTTTACCATCAAATTTTGTTATAATATCACCAGTTCTGATATCATCTAATTGGGTAAGAGAATCATTTTTTGAGCTTATAACAATAGCTCTATCATCGATAATTTTTGTTTCAAAAGGAATAAATTTATCTCCGGAAAAATTTAAAAACAGAGTTCTTGTTCCCAAAAAAGCATGCGAATCGTTTAACTTTACAATCAGCTCTTTCAATGCATAATGAAAATCAACCTCTGATTCAGGAGCAATAAAGCCAGGCAGTGCTTCTGCCAGCGATTTGTCCCAATGCTGGTCCATCTGATATTTATACGGAAAAAAGTATTCTACATAATTCCAATATCTGAATAAAATTAAAAGCCTAAGGTTTTTATTTGTCCATTCAAAATCAGGATAATTATTCTCATTTTTAAATTCTTCAAAAACTCCTTTGGTATCATCTTCTGTAAATTCAATATAAAACTGTTTTGTCTGAACTCTGTTTTGTTCAATAAACTTTAATTTTTTAGAAAGTGTTTTAGAAAACAATTCTGAATTCGAAATCCAGGACAAATCGAAATTTTTATCAAAATAGTCAATCTTATTGACAGATTTAGCAGGTTTGTACGACTTAATTCCTCCTAATGACGCAATCCAATTCTCTATTACAAGAGAAAACTCCTCGGTCGTCTGAACTTTTTCAATCTGAGGTAATATCAGAAATAACTGTTCATCCCAATTTTTACTCCCATCGGCTACATTTGGATGATAATACTTTAAAAATCCCCAGACTTTGCAAACCGCAGCAAGCTTTTGGGTTTCAGTTATTGATTTTGAGAATGAACTTTGAAACAATAACAAAATAAAAATCAGCAGATACTTTTTCATTAAAATCAGAATTAGTTAAAAGGGCTTTTAGTTATATTTAAACCTGTTCAAATATGCTTTTAAATTGATATAATATTCTTTCTATCAATCGTAAATCTTCGGTTACGATTTCGGCAGTCCCTTTCATTTCCTGCTGAAAAACAATTTGTTTGCGATAAGATGTTAATAAGCCGTTAGGCAGCGCAACGTCTATGAGCAGATTACCGTCTTTATCCGGCACCAGAGAAATATTTTGAATCTTTCCTTTTAATACTCCAAACTCCCTGTCCGGAAAATTGGCCAGACGAATGTTAACCCGTTGTCCCACTTTGATTTTACCCGAGTTTAAAGCCGGAGCTTTTACTTTGCCCACAAAACCATTTCTGGCATCAGGAATAATTGAAAAAACATTGTCACCGGAATTGATGGTCTGGTTTTCGGTCCAAACCTGTAAAAAAGTAACCCTTCCGCTGATGGAGGATCTTAAAGCATAAGCCAGCTCCCAGTCTTTTATTACCTTTTTGAGCTGGTAAAAAGACTGCGCCATATTACGCCCAAGGTTTACTTCTTCTTTAGTGCTGTTAACCTGCGAGCTCTGGCTTGATTTAGTATTATCAATCAAAGAAGACTTTAACTGTGAAATCGACGATAAAAGACTTCTATAGTTCTTTTGTGCCTGAAGAAAACTTAACTTCTTAGCTTCCATTTCCTGAGCCGAAATAATACCTTTGGTATATAAAGCTTCAAAACGGGCGATCTCGTTCTTTTGAAGCTGCAGTTCACTTTCGTTAAGTACTTTTTGCTGCTGCAGGATCTCTAATCTTTCTTTTAGCTGGATTTTTTCTGAAATCTGAGCCCTGTTTTCGATAGCATACGGCTGCAGGTCATGGTTGAGTTCCTGTGCCTGATAATCTTTCTGAAAAACGGCATAAGCACTTTCAATTTCTCCCAGCTGGGTATTTTTTAATTGTGCAAAAGGAAATTCTTTTTGGGAATCATTAATATTGTATCCTTCTATTATGCTTTTTAGTAAAAACACATCTTGGTAACTGGCCGTGTTTTCGATAATGGCAAGCGTTGTATTTTTAGGAACATCTGCTTTGTTCTTAACCAAAATAGCTTCGATACGACCGGATGATTTGGCTACAATTTTCTCTGGCGGAATATTGGTGGTAATGACAATTTCAGTATTAACCACATCGGGATATTTTATAAACCAGGAAACAAAAAACAGCATGAGGATGATTACAAATATCAAAACAGTGCCCCATCGGATCATCCAATGCGGTACTTTGGTCAGGATATCCTGTACTTCTTCACTTCTTAATTCAAATGTATCTTTTTCTTCTGCCATATTTAATTTCCTAACTGCAGTTGATTTTTAACCAGTTCAAAATAATTTCCTTTCTGTGCCACCAATGAGGAATGGGAGCCGATTTCGATAATTTTTCCTTTATCCAAAACTACAATCTGATCCGCATTCATTACGGTACTGAGTCTGTGCGCAATTACTACTACTGTTTTATTTTTAAAGAAAATATCCAGTTTCTGCATAATTTCTTTTTCATTATTGGCATCTAAAGCTGACGTGGCCTCATCAAAAAATAAGACTTCGGGGTTTTTATAAACAGCCCTTGCAATTAACAAACGCTGTTTTTGTCCGGTACTCATTCCGGTTCCTTCTGATCCTATTTTGGTATTATATCCTAAAGGCAGTTCGCTGATATATTCTTTAATATTGGCAACATCTGCGGCATAGACCAAACGTTCTTTATCTACTTTATCAGTACCAATAGTAATATTATTGGCAATGGTATCGCTAAAAATAAATCCTTCCTGCATGACTGCCCCAATATTAGACCGCCAGGCTTTTTGGGAAATGTTCCTTAACTGGGTACTGCCTATGGTAATTTCACCGTTTTCAGGTTCATAAAATTTAAGCAGCAGTTTCATCAGTGTTGTTTTTCCGCTTCCGCTTACGCCCACTATTGCCGTAACTTTATTGGCGGGAATTATCAGGCTCAAATCTTTTAAAACCGGAATGTCTGATCCTAAATAGCGATAGGAAACATTTTTTAGTTCGAGATCTGAATCATACGGAACATCATGGCTCTGATGCTCTTCCTGCTGGGTTTCATCTTCTTTTTCATGAATTTCTGACAATCTGGCAAGCGATATTTTAGCATCCTGAAGTTCTCTCACAAATTCAATAAGCTGGGTAACCGGTCCGTTTAAACTTCCTACAATCGAGCTGATAGCCAGCATCATTCCCAGGGTTATGGAACCATCAATGACTAATTTGGCCGACAGGAAAATGATAAAAATATTCTTTAATTCATTAATGACCGAAGAGCCTATACTTTGTGTCTGTTCTAAAACCAATCCTTTTATAGAAACCCTGAAAAGTCGTGCCTGTACATATTCCCAGCCCCATCGTTTTTGTTTTTCGGCATTATGAAGCTTGATTTCCTGCATACCGTTAATAAGCTCCATGACTTTTCCCTGTTCGTTAGAAACTTCAGCAAAGCGTTTGTAATCCAGGGCTTCCCTTCTTTTCAGGAAAAGGGTAATCCAGCCAAAATAAAAAATACTTCCTATAAAAAACACCAGGAATATCTGGAGGTTAAAATAAGCCAGTACACCTCCCATGACAAACATATTGATTACAGAAAATAATACATTTAGTGACGATGTGGTCAATATTCTTTCAATCCTGCGGTGATCGTTGATACGCTGCATAATATCCCCGGTCATACGGACATCAAAAAAGGAAATAGGCAGGTTCATGAGTTTGATGAAAAAATCAGAAATTAACGAAATGTTGATGCGGGTAGACAAATGCAGCAGTATCCAGCTCCGGATAAGTTCCAGACCGGTTTTTCCGGCAAACAAAAACAGCTGTGCAAAAAGGATCAGATAGATAAAATGAATATTCTGGTTCTGGATTCCAATATCGACTATACTCTGGGTTAAAAAAGGAAAAATAAGCTGCAGCAAACTGCTGGCCAGCAGCCCGATACTTAACTGAACCAAAAACGATTTGTAACGCCAGACATATTGCGATAACAAGGAAAATCCTAATCCCCTGTTTTCTTCTTTATCAAAATCGGACTGAAAGAATTTGGGAGTTGCTTCCATCAAGAGGGCAATTCCTTCCTGAGTCGATTCATCGGCATTATTACCGATCCAGAATTTTAAAAAATCGGATTGGTTGTATTCGATCAGACCAAAAGCAGGGTCCGAAATATAGTAAGTGCCTTTTTTTATTTTATAGAGCACCACATAATGGTTTTTGTTCCAGTGCAGTATGCACGGAAGAGGTGCTTCTTCGAGTCTTTCAAGACTTAATTTGACCCCCAGAGTCCTAAAGCCGTTTTTTTCGGCCGCATCACTCAAAAATAGCAGGTTGCTCCCTTCACGAGTCGTTTCGCTGGCTTCTCTTAAATCCTGTATATGAATCGTTTTCCCGTAATGTTTGGCAATAATTTTTAAACATGTAGGGCCGCAGTCTTTAAAATCTGCCTGTTTATAATGAGGGAATTTTTTCAAATTTAATTTAGAATTAAATCATTATCATAAATAACATTATTGTCTTCTGTCTTTACAAAAATATGATATTTCCCTATTGGAAGTTCTAATTTTATTGTTTTTCCTGTTAAAATCTCTAATCTCTTTTCGATTGGAATTCCTGCTTCTTTAAACAAATTAAATTCATCAAGAAAATCAATTTCTACCAGAACTTGTTCATTTTTATTTTTTTTAAATGTTTTACTTCTAATTTTTACATCTTTAAAAACAGAATCTGGAAAAACTTCTTTTAAACCTGGCTTAATGTTGTTAATTAAAAAAAAGTCAGCAGAAGATCTTAAACCTAAATATTCCGGAAGATAATTTCTTGGTATTAAAGTGATTTCCTGCTTTGTATCAGCACATATTGCAACTTGATTTATTGTAACAGGATTTATTCCTGATAATTCTTCAAAATATTGCGCCATCCATTTTTTTCCTTCACCTCTTTTTTCGATATGTGAATGACCAACATAAGCTAAGATTTTTGCTTCCGGATCACTTTTCAGAATGTCAACAATATTTTGAGCTTGTCCGACCTCTCTTTCAATAGCATCATCAAGATTTTCATGCCCAACAATTACAAAACCTAATTCTTTTGCTCTTCTAACAAAATGTGCAAAATAGGGCTCATTAATATAAACACCATTATTTATATTGGGAATCAAAGTAATTTTATTATCAGCCTTGAAATCTTCCAGGGAAAGATATTTAAATCCTTTCTCTTTTAGTATTTCCAAAATTTTCATCGCAAAAATCCGATGCTTAGGATAATAATGATCTTCATTAAGAAAGATCACATTATTTCTGCTTGATAATTCCCCTATCTCTTTATAAACAAAATCATTTATATAAACATCTTTACTTGATGAAATCGAATCTGCAAATACATTATATTTTTCTTTACGCTTTTTTTCGTATGTTTTAATTATCGTGTCATAACTAAAATTATTTGACAAAAAAGAATTCGTTGTCGCCAAAAGCTGCCACTTTAGACCTTTATAAGTTAATTTTTCAGTAGTCGAAGCTGTTATTTTTTTTCTAGCTTGTAAAGGATTTTTATTTATGTAATTATTAAAAATACTCATACTTGACAATTTACTACTGTTACAACTGTCAATGAAAATTCTATCTGCCAGTTTATTACCTATTATTGCAGAATAGTTTTTTAGTTTACCTGATGCCTCCAAATAAATAATAACTTTTTTTGTGCCCTTTCTTTTTTCAAAAATGGAGATATTATTCACTGTGTCCTGTAAAGTAATTTCCTGATGATAAATATTATCCTCCGCTTTCTTTAATGAATCGTAAAAAATATAAAATCTGTAGTTATTTACTTTTGAAACGCCATACAATAATATTTCTTTACGAAATAGATCTTTGTTTTTTTGTTTGATGCCTTTTTCTAATTTCTTCACATTTGGAAACTCCATGGCACTCCAAAAATCAATAGAAACTTTCGCACAATCATTATAAAAGTAATCATTGTTAAAATAGTTGCATTTACTTAAATCCTTATTTACTGAACTGCAACTCGCAAACATTATTCCAACTAAAACGAGCGAGCTAATCTTGATTAAGCCATTTATTATAGTATGGATCATAGTTACAGTTTTCTAAATTCTTTTTGCGATCATTTTCTATTTTACAACCAAATCTTCATAATAAATAGTTTGATTGTTTTCAGTCTTTACAGAAACATGATATTTTCCTACTGGTAATCTCAGTTCAATACTATTATCTACTGGGCTTATCAAACGTCTATCTATGGGAATTGCCATTTCTCCTATCAAACTAAACTCTTCGTGATCAGTCACCTCCAATAATAAAGTCTCTTTTTTATATTTCTTAAATGTCTCGTTTATAAGTAATATGGTCTTAAAAAGACTATCTGTATAAATCTTTTCAAGACTGGGCTTTAAATTATTGATTAAAAAAAAATCCGCTGATGATTTTGTTTGCGGACCTTCCTTAAGACACGCCGCTGGTACCAACATTAATTCTTTATTACTATCTGCAAATACAGCTGCTTGATTTATTGTGACAGGATCAATTCCGGATAATTCTTTTAGATATTCTGCCATCCATTTCTTTTTTTCACTTCTCTTTTCCAAATGTGATTGTCCAACATATACGTAGATTTTTGCAACACTGTCCCTTTCAATAATTTTCATTATATTTCTAGCCTGTCCCAGCTCTCTGTCAACATTTTCATCATAATTTTCATGACCTAAAATTGTAAAACCTAACTCTTTTGCCTTCCGTATAAAATGCGCAAAATATTGCTCCCTTATATAAAATCCATTATTCCGATTAGGAATAAACTTTGTTTTATCATTGCTATTAAAAGCTTCTAATGAAATATACTTATATCCTTTTTTATATAAAACATCTAACATTTTCATTCCAAGAATCCTGTGAGAAGGATAATTATGATCCTCATTAAGTATTACTATTTTATTTTCTTCAACTATCTCATCTATTCTGTTGAAAATCTCATTATCGTAGAAAATATTAGACTTGTTAGAAATAGCTTTAATAAAATCATTATACTTTTCTTTATATTTACTTTCATAATTGTTAATCAGCGAATCATACTCCTTATTATTCTGCATAAAAGAGTTTATTGTTCTTAAAAGCTGATATTTGTAATTATTTTTATCACTTGTAGTGGAGATAGGTGCCGTTTTAATTTTTTTTCTTGCTTCCAAATAATTATGAAAAGAAGTTGTATAATAGTTAAAAACTGAAAAATAAGATATTTTGTGATTTATTGTAGAATCTATTCTAACCTTACTTATACACTCCCTTGCTCTATTTACAGTGTTTTTAAAATCATTTTTAATAAAAGATTTAACTACACAAATTACTTTTTTGTTTCCTTTTTTCTTTTCAACTACTGCAATATTATTCTTTTCGTCTTTTTTAACCTCACTTATTTGGGTTAACGTATCAACAGGACTAATAACTTTTTCAAAAAAATAATACATATCAAACCTACTGTTTCTTAAAGGCCTGCATTTTATAAATAAATTATCTATTGAAACATCTTCAACTTTCTTTAATTCTTTTTTAATCTTACATTTTTTAATTTGTGACAGATCTTCTTGAATAATATTTCCTAAAAAATCAATTGATATATTTATTGAATCATTATAAAAGAAATCTCCTAAGAAATAATTATGCTTAATAACATTCTGTTTTATTGTTCCACAGTTATAAAAACAAAAGAAACAGCCAAAAATAAAAATAAGTTTTATCCCTCTAAACATGCCAACGGTTTTCATATGGATCAAATTTGCATTTTGTCTGGTGTTCATAATACTGATTCTCTATAGTTTTTTGATATGGAATTCTTTTATCTGGGCAGATATACCTAAACTGACAATCTTTACAAATCTCTATTCTATCTTTATTAACATACCAAATTGATCTAAATTCATTAGTACTGACAACTTCTCGCAATTTATTAACTCCTAGTTCCCCATATGTATTAGGATCTTTATAGTAATTTTTTATTCCTCCATCCTTATCTATGAATACAGATTTATTATACATAAAATTATATTGAAGAGATTCATTATATGCATCCAGATTCAAAACAAAGTCTTCCATACATTGGATAGAATTATTTTCTAAAATATTTTCTATAGGATCTTCACTATAAGTAAACTTTTCATTTTCTGTAAAAATCTCATTCCCTCCCATATAATTATAAAAAACTACTTCAGAAAATCGAGGAAATTTATTTACAATTCTTCTCAAGTCATTTTCTAATTAGAAACTGATATTGAAAAGCTAAAAAACAAAAATAAAATACTAGAAATAACTACTGAATCAGCGGCTTTGGTTTTCTTTTGATATTTCAATATTTAACTCAAACTCTAATTCTTGAAAGTTATTGACAACTTTCGTAATTTTGCTATTTCTGTTTAATATCATATATGTCGGAAATAGCTTTATCTCTAATTTCTCATTAATAAACTTTTGTTGATCTGCAAAAACAGGATACTTAAGAGGGTTCTTTTTGGCAAAATTTCTTATATCACTATTTTTGTCCAAAGCAAAACTTAAAAACAAAACATCTTTATTATTCCTATATTGTTCTATCATTTTGTTCATTGCAGGAATTTCTTTAATGCAAGGCGGACAGTTAATGAACCAAAATTTAATTACTACTATTTTGTTCTTTATGAAACTATTTTCATATTTGCTGCCATCTAAATCGACTAAGTTAAAGTGAGGAAAATAATGCCCTTGTTTTGAAAAATTCTCTATCTCTAAGTCAGCATTATTAATTAATACATTTTTAATTGCTTCTACTTTCCATTTCTTTATCTTATAAATAGTATAAATTTCTTCGTTCTCTTTAGAATAAATTTTAAGAGGTAAATAATGACCGGTTTTTATTTTTAGCAAAAATGTCTTTTTGTCTATTAAATTTTGATCTTCATCAAAAGCTGTAAAATCTCTTGAAAAAAAAAATATACTTATCATTATACTCAAAAAAATTATCTATACTTTTCGTTATATCCGATGGATCTCCTATTAGATTTTTAGAATTACAAGAAATAATAAAATAAAAACTTAATATAATTAGAGTTATGTTTGCTTTCATGATATTTAAAATAGAAACTACTTTAAGGCTAAAGCAGTTTCTATGTTTTTAGTTTTAACAATCTTTTAATTCATAACCAGCAGAACATGTTGGGATTCCAGTGCTAGATGCGCAGAGACCACAACGTTCTGTTCCTTGTAAACAACATTTTACAGATTTAGGGCCATCATACAATCCACTTCCTGCCATAATAATTTTCATTTCTTTTCCTGACAATCTACCTTTTGCAGTTGCAAGGGACATTTTTTTTGAACTTTCATAGTTTTACAATATTAAAATTACGCTTTGGAAAAATCAGGAAAATAAAAAGCTGCCGCGATCAATTTTTAAATTTAGATTCAATTCTTTCAAAAGTCTTAAAAATGAAAATTAGGCAATCATAATTTGTAGGAAATTTTTAAGATATTTTTATGAGCAACATATAAAAATGTAAGAAATAAAACAAATAACCTTATATTTAAGTTTTAAATTTGTTTGAAATGAAATATGAAAATTTGTTACAAGCCAGAAAAGAGAAAGGATTTACTCAGAAACAAATGGCAGATATGCTTGCTATGGAGCAAACCACCTATTCAAAAAAAGAACGGGGTATATCTCCTATCAGAGAAGACGAATGGATACGGTTTTCTAAAATTTTAGAAACTGATATTGAAAAACTAAAAAACAAAAATAAAATATTAGAAATAACTTCTGATTCAGACGCTTTGGCCTGCTTAAGTATTATTGAAACCATTATTAAATATAATCAGCAACTGGAAAAAGAAAATAATCTGCTGAAAAAACAATTGAGCAAAAAAAAATAGAGAGAAACAAAATTCCTCTCTATTTCATATTTGAATATATTTATTAGTAATACCAATTTCTCTAGGAGATGGCACTTGATCAGCCCTAACCAAATAAAACCGACCCAAGTGACCAATTATCCTGAGAATCCCGACACCAATCATCAATGTTGGGATAAATTGCTCAATGTTCCACGATCGAGCGCCTACAAATTAAAAAAAACATGACTAAATTTTAAAAAGGCTTTCTTGTATATTACTTTAAATAATTTTAAAAATTTAACAGCAAAGTCGGTTTGAACCACAAATACCGGCTTCTGTATTTATCGGACAAACTCCTCCGCTTGGTATTAGAATACATCCCGCTTCAATCGCATAAACCCAGCATTGTGGTATTCCTCCTTTTATTGTTTTTTGTTCACTTTTACTAATATGCTGAGCATCTTTCAACTCCAAAATCTTCTTTAACATTGAATGAAATTCGTCAGATTTAGCTCGGATCTGAAAAATAATAGTCTGAACACTCTTCAGAAATCATCGTATTCCAGGCATCGCAATTAGAAACTGCTTCCATATTAGCGCCAATAATCGTTTTTTGTTCACTGGCACTTATTTCTTGTGACCCTTCCAGGTTTAAAATATGTTTTAACATAACCGTTTGTTTTAATTATTCTTGGAATAGTATTCTTTGGCAAAAAAAATAATTCCTCTTCTTTTTAATGATTATGCGATTCTCTCCAAAACAGTTGTTTCTTTCTCCTCAACAAAATCATTTAAAAAATATTTCAGTTCGCTTAATTCGTATTCATTCGGAAACAATTTCTCATTTACAATTTTCACAGGAGTGTAATTAAAATTGTTTTTAGAACACCACTCATATTGTTTGTTTATTTCCTGATTGATCATCATGCTGATGTTTTCAATATGCCATTTTTTAAGCCATTTTTTAAGGCTCATTTTTTTAATATGCCAGTCTGAAATCGCCTCAACTGTTTTTCCCGGAGTCGATCTGTTTATGGTTAACAATCTTTCAACTACTGCTTTGTATGGATTATCTGTGTTTTCCGGATTAATATTAAACAAAACACTTAAAAATATTTTGTCCGGGAATTTCAAAACTAAATCAAAAGCTTCCTGAAATGTTTTATGACAATGTTCGCAGCTTGGGCTTATGATAACGGCCAGTTTTACTACCGCATTTCTGTTTCCAAAATTTAATCCTCTCAAATCTTCAAATCCGTTTGTATGAGGTACTTTTTTAGATAAAAAATTCAAAAGCGAATAATTACGTTTAAACTTTTTAAGCTCTTTTAATGAGTTTTCATTTTCAAGAACGTTCTGCGCCACAGATTTTATTACAAACCAGATCGGCACAAGCAGAATTACCGAAAACAAGAATGGAAAAACAGACTTAAAACTAAAACTTAATGTAAATAAGTCTGATGAAAACCATATGATGCTTTGCGTAAATATCAAAAACGAAACCATTAAGCACATCACACACCATTTTTGAAGTTCAAATTTTTGAATCCATATTGACGAAACAATAATCGGGATAGCCAACAAACTCAAAAAGCCAACAAAAATAGAAGAGCTCAAAGGCTGTACTACAATCGCAATAAAACTTGCGCTGAAGAAAAACAATGGTAAATCGGAGAAACTAATCCATCTGTCATTGTAATTTTCGTTAAAATTAATTACAGAGTTACAAGAAGAATTGTTACTCAAACTGCAAAATTTTGAAATAATGCTGTTTTTAAAACCCAGTTTTTCCTGAACAATCAAAATACTAACCACTAATCCTACAGAAGAGGTTAATAAAAACAGGACACTAAATAAATTATAATTGTTATAAAAGAACGAAAGACCAGCCGCCAGCAGAAAAGGAACAAGGTATTTTAACCAGCTCATTTCAATTCTTAAGTTCTCTCTGGCTACAACATTATTTGGTTCAATGGCCACAATAACACCATTCCAGTCTAAAAGAAATTTCTCATACGATACTTTTTGAGATCCCTTTTTAATGGTGCTGATACGAACAAAATCTTTTGCTCTTTCAACCAGTACCAGTTCCTCTTTAAAATAAGCCAGAAAATTGGATGGTAAATCCACTATCTGCTCTTTCGGAACTCTTATTGCAGCATTCTCAATCGACAACAAATCAAATGAATCTGTTATCGCAAATAAACTTGGATAATTGGGATGAGAAAGAAACAAATCTTTAAACTCATTTTTGACTTCTGAGTATCGGTTTATCTGAAGAAATTTTTGAATAAGTTTTAACATTTTTTGGGAGTCTTTTAAATCGTAATTCCAATGCAAATATTGTTGTTTTTATTCGAAAAAAAAGATCCAAAGCAGACATTTTATTAATTATACTACATACAATTTATAAATTATAGCAGTCTCTACAAAACACTCAAATACTTAAAAATAAGACCATTACACCTAAAAACAATTTCAAAAAACTTCAAAAACCCGATTCTCGATCAAAGGCTTATCATTTTAGTTAGTTTTGACATATCAGTAACCGTAACATGTAAAAACATGAAAAATATGAAACTAAAATTAGAAGATTTTGAGGTAAAAAAATTATCTAAAAATGAACAAAAATCAGTTCGGGGAGGAGATGATCCTGGCAATGATAAAGACCCTATAAGAGGCGGAGGAGGAACAGTAGGATAAAAATCTGAAAATTAGAAAAAAGCACTGCAAATACCCAACAACAAAAATACAAATTTATGACTAATAAAAAATCAGCGTTAGAAAACTTTATAACGGAAAAAATAGATACAACTCAACAAAAATTAGTTCGCGGCGGAGATAGCCCTGTAACTCCTGAAGATGAAAAACCGGAAGCTGCAAAAGCGGCTCCAACAGATGGCAACAAAGATCCTATCAGAGGAGGAGGAGGAACAGTGGGATAAATAAAACCTGTTTCCTTAAATATTACTCGCAAACTGGGCTGGAGAAACACCAGTCCTTTTGCGAAATGATTTGGCAAATGAAACCGCATTCTTAAAACCTACACTTTCGGCAATAGCCTGAGTCGAATATTTACGATACATATGATTGGTAATCATTTCGTTGATTACATAGTTAATTTTTAACTCGTTAGAATATTCCCCAAATGATTTTCCAAATCTTTTATTTACAACATAAGATAAATAAGTCGTATTGGTTTTAATCTTTTTCGCCACGTACGGCAGCGTAAAATCGGCATTTAAATATTCTAATTTATTCTCAAGGGCCAATAGTTTTTCGACTATTTTGTTCTCTTTTGCTTCATCAATACTTAAAGTGATATTCTCTTTTTTAAGGTGAACTTCTTCAAGTTCCGGTATCTCTTCTTTTTCTTCAACAATAATTTCGGCATTATTTTTCTTCTCCAGATTGGCTTTAAACTCTTCAATTAAAGCGTTCATTTTTTTATGCGCTTTATTCTTATCAATTATATTTTTGATCAGTAAGAATATAATCCCCACCACCAGCAGTACATAAAACACCTTTAATGCCTTATTCAGCAAAACATCTTTTTCATATTTTTTCTGAATCGTAACCATTTCCTCACTCAAATCACCTGTTCCAAGTTTATAATTTACTTCCAAAGCTTCATTATTCAGTTTGGCTTCCGATTTTTCATAATTGTCCAGATAGATTTTAGAATGTCTAAAGGCTTCCTGCGGCTCTTTATAGATATTGTATATTTTGGCCTGATAATAGTTTGATTTTAAAAAACTTTCATCTTTTAAATTATCGATTTCAGAGATAGAGTCTACTTTTTTAAAAAACACCAGCGCTTTATCATACTTTTTGGTTTCATAATACAAATTACCCAGATTATAATTAGCAATTTTGTATTCTTTCTTCAAGTTGTTTTGTTTAGCAAAAAATACTATGTTGTAATACGTTTTCTCGGCGTTCTTATAATCATTTTTCATATAATAAACATTACCCAGACTTATTTTTGCCGTGATGTTATTAATGGGTAAATTTTGAGAATAAGAAACTGTCTTCTTATAAAAATAGGCTGCAGAGTCCAGTAAATACATTGAAGACTGGTTTTTCATGTACCAGCCTTCGTAGGACGCTGCCAGTGTTAAATTATTACTGCTTTTTATAGTATTAAACTGTTCTTTGGTATAATAACTTTCGTTATTATCTATGAAAGTATTGAGCTGTTTTAAGTTCTTTATAGCCAGCTGATAATTCCCTATAGCTTCGTTTATAAAGGCAATATTGGTTTTAAATTTTACAATTTGAACAATATCTCCTATTTCGGTAGAAATTTTCATGCCCGCCTGATAGTTCTCAAGAGCTTTACTGTAATTTCCTCTTGCTCCTTCTATCAGACCTCCATAGTTATATAAATAAGCTTTTAGCTGTGTTTTATCTCTGGATTCATTCATTTTGTCCAGATATTGAAACGCCAGTGCATATTTTTCTTTAGATCTGGCTGTGCTGTCCTGCAATTGAAGTAAGTAAGCAAGCGCTACATTTGCAAAGGCTAAATGTTTATTATTGCCGGATTTTGCCATTTGGCTGGCATATACAGCAGCGCTGTCTCTGTTTGCGTTGAGATTTAATCGAATTTTATCCTGCAAGAGTAAATACTCCTGCTCTGTTAATTCCTTCTTTTGTTGGGAAAAGCCGGCACCCGAAACGAAAAAAAGTAAAAAATAGATGATAAGCTTCATTCAATTTATATTTTTTTGGAATCTCAAAATTAGTTTATATATTATCAATAAACTAAAATTAATTTATCTTATTTGTGATTATTTTTTAACTTATATGTAAATTTATAACAATTTATCTTTGTTTTGTTATATTTTTATTCCGTAAATTTGTTTTGCAAAATCTAATCAAAAATGAAACCAGACTTATTTCAGGCCCCGGATTACTTTAACCTTGATGACTTATTAACAGATGAGCATAAATTAGTTCGCGAATCTGCACGTGCATGGGTTAAAAGGGAAGTTTCCCCAATTATAGAAGAATACGCTCAAAAAGCAGAATTTCCAAAGCAAATTATTAAAGGCCTTGGAGAAATTGGCGGTTTCGGCCCTTATATCCCTGTCGAATATGGCGGTGCCGGTCTGGACCAGATTTCTTACGGACTGATTATGCAGGAAATAGAAAGAGGTGATTCTGGTGTACGATCGACCTCATCTGTACAATCTTCATTAGTAATGTATCCTATCTGGAAGTACGGAAATGAAGAACAGCGTATGAAATATTTACCCAAACTGGCCACCGGAGAATACATTGGGTGTTTTGGTTTAACAGAACCGGATCACGGTTCTGATCCCGGAAGCATGATTACCAATTTTAAAGACATGGGTGATCATTATCTTTTAAACGGTGCCAAAATGTGGATTTCAAATGCTCCTTTTGCTGATATTGCCGTTGTTTGGGCCAAAAATGAAGAAGGAAGAATTCATGGTTTAATTGTAGAACGCGGTATGGAAGGATTTTCGACTCCTGAAACCCACAACAAATGGTCTTTACGTGCATCGGCCACAGGAGAGTTAATTTTTGATAACGTAAAAGTTCCTAAAGAAAATCTTTTACCTAATAAATCAGGGCTCGGAGCTCCGCTTGGCTGTTTAGATTCTGCCCGTTACGGAATTGCCTGGGGTGCCATTGGTGCTGCCATGGACTGTTACGATACCGCTCTTCGTTATGCCAAAGAGAGAATCCAGTTTGGAAAACCTATTGCCGGAACGCAGTTACAGCAGAAAAAACTGGCCGAAATGATTACCGAAATCACAAAAGCACAGTTACTAACCTGGCGTTTAGGTGTTTTAAGAAACGAAGGAAAAGCAACTTCTGCACAAATTTCTATGGCAAAACGCAACAATGTGAACATGGCCATTGAAATTGCCCGTGAAGCCAGACAAATGTTAGGCGGTATGGGAATTACGGGAGAATACTCTATTATGCGCCACATGATGAACCTCGAAAGTGTGATTACTTACGAAGGAACTCATGATATACATTTATTGATTACCGGAATGGATGTAACTGGAATTCCAGCATTTAAATCATAAACATCTATTAAAATATATACAAAAACAATATAAAAAGCTTCCTGTTCCCCGGAAGCTTTTTATCTTTGCACCAAAATTTACCTAAATGAATATTGAAACTATACACAATAGCATTCAACCTCAAAAAGACCAGCTTTTAAATCACTCTTTATACAAAAAAATCCAAAGTATCGATGATTTACACAGTTTTGTAGAAAACCATGTTTTTGCTGTTTGGGATTTTATGTCGCTTTTAAAAGCATTACAAGCTAAACTTACCTGTACCACCACTCCCTGGTTTGCTACGAAAAACCCGGAAACACGATATCTTATTAATGAAATTGTACTGGCCGAAGAAACCGACATCAGTATCGACGGAAGAAGACAAAGTCATTATGAAATGTATCTGGAAGCGATGGAAGACTGTGGTGCCGACACTACCGAAATTCATAAATTCCTGGCCGAAGTAACTTCTCTTCACAACATTTTTGTGGCCATTAAACAAAGCTCACTTCATCCGGATATCAAAGCCTTTTTAGATTTTACTTTCAGAGTTATCGAAGAAGGAAAACCGCATCAGATTGCTGCTGCTTTTACTTTTGGAAGAGAAGACCTGATTCCGAGTATGTTTACTGAAATCCTTAAAAATTTCCAGAAAAACCTTCCGGACACTGACTTAAGCAAATTACTGTATTATTTCGAAAGACATATCGAACTTGATGCCGATGAACATGGACCGATGGCCATGCAGATGATCACCGATTTATGTGAAGACGATGCGCAAAAGTGGAAAGAAGTAGAAGAAGTTTCAATTCTGGCCTTAGAAAAACGTATCGGACTCTGGAATGCTATTGAAGAAGAAATTCTCCTAAAAACAGAAATGGTATAAAACCAAAATATCTTATTTAACGTAACTATTTGTTTAAAGAAGCCAAACTAATTTAAACAAATTATGAAACCGCAGCATAAACAAATAGTTACCGTTATCCTCTCCGTATTCCTGCTGAGCTGCAGCACCGAAGAATCATCTTCGGCAGCTCCTGTTACTACAGTGCCAGTAACACCACCGGTGACACAAGTCCCAACAACACCCATTATTTCCAAATCTGTAAAGTATCTGGCATTAGGCGACAGCTACACCATTGGACAAAGCGTGTGCGAAACCTGCCGGTATCCGGAACAGCTCAAAACCAACTTACAAATGCTTTATCCGGAAACCGCTTTTTCTTTAAAAGTAATCGCCCGTACCGGCTGGACAACTAATAACCTGCTTACTGCCATAAAAGAACAAAACCCGGAGTCTGATTATGATCTGGTAACCTTGTTAATTGGAGTAAACAATCAATATCAGGGAAGAGCATTTTCTGTATACGAAAAAGAATTTCCTGAACTGCTAAGCAAGGCCATTGTGCTCGCAAAAGGCGACCCAAAAAATGTTGTCGTTATTTCTATACCGGACTACGCCTATACACCTTACGGAAAAGCTATAGCCGGCGATCAAAGTACCCGAATTTCTACAGAAATAGATCAATACAACAGTTTCGCAGAAAAATACTGTGTTAATAATCAGGTTACCTTTGTCTCTATTACCGATATTACGCGTTTGGGACTGAGTAATCCAAATCTTGTAGCTGCAGACGGCCTGCATCCTTCTGAAACCGCTTATAAAATGTTTGTGGACCGAATGATGCCGAAGATCAAAATTGCTTTACAGAATTAAGCTTTTTCTTTTTTTTGAAGCAGAAAAACTCGTTTTCAAAAGTACGTTTAGTCCCGCTATCCGCTTTATTTTTTGTGGTCTCGTTAAAGAAACGAAACCACAAAAAGATACCGCTTCTATCGGGGCTGGATTATACGTTTTTGTTTTCAATGAACCTTTTTAAAAGGCATTGGAGGAGGCGGAGGCGGTAAAATTGATGTCAGATCTCCAAAATCTGCCATTTTATTCGTTGGTACAAAATGTAATTTACCTTTGATTTCACCTAGAGATTTTATAAATCCATCCAATTCTTTTGGAGCTTCTCTGGCATATAAATAAATCGATTTTCTTTTTTCCTGATTCGAAATCTTTATAAGATAAGCCTGCGCATCTTCTACAGTTTCTTTTGCGTAAACACTGTCAAATTTTTCAAAATTTACGTCACGAAGTAACCTGTTCAATTCTCCTTTTTCTTCAGAATTGAGAACAGCATAAAAATTCTCTACAGGTTCAGGAAATATTCTTTGATAATAAACGGTGTCACTCTTTGTAAATTTTATACAAAAAACAGAATGCAGAGCTTCGCCAGCAAAAACAAATTCATCAAATGGAAAAAGCTTTATATCCTCCTTCTTAGAACAAGAAAGCAATAAAAAAATAATGCTGAAAATTATAAGTTGTTTTTTCATCCAATCAAATATATCAAAACCAAATTACTTTTTAGTTTTCCAGATAAACCCATCCAGTAAATAATGTGTAAACTGCGGAACAGTAAGCAAAGGCACTAACAAAATCTGCCAGCCCGAAAAATCAAAACCGCTTACTGTGATGTTTTCATTCCAGACAAAAAACTCCCACAGAAACTCTTCTGAAAAAGCAATTACAAGCAGTATTCCAATGTAGATCAAAAGCCCTTTGTATTGTTTTAAAAAAGACAAACGCCCTAATTCTACTTCCGATTTTCCATCAATTTCTTTAAAATAAACCAATGCCATGTACGGAATCCCGTGTGAAACAACATTCAGCAAAGTAAAAATCAAATCATTATTAAAATAAACAATCCCAAAATACCAGGACAAAGCCGTTCCCAGAATAATACCGTTTTTAGGAATATTGAAAAATTGGTTCTGAATAGATTTTACAGCGGTATAAACACAATATAAGATCATAATTCCGATATAAATCCAAAACAGGATTTCGGGAATTCTTTCGTTTTCAAACCTAAAAAACTCCTCTTCAACAAACCAGTTAAACTGTCTTTTGGAAGAAAAAAACCAAAATAACATCGGATAAACAGTTGAAGCATAGATCGCAAGATTATCTACAACAACAGAGAGCCTTGTTTTATGCTCTTTGCGGGCATATAACCGCATAAAGCCATATTGCTGCCTTATAAAGTGAAAAACAGCCACATACGCCAAAAAAGACCAAAAAACCAAACTGCCAAAAGAAAACAGAATCAGTCCTGCTGCAAAACAAATAACAGGCAGAAGCAATAATCGTTTTTTATCTTTTTGAAATTCCTGTTTTACAAAATACGTTTTAAACAAAGTCGCATAAACATGTGCCACGTCTATAAAAACAATCAAAAAAAGCCAGGTATAAAAAGAATAATGTTCTTCGATCTGAGTTATATAATCCTTAAAAATAAAAATAACCGCCAATACAAAAAATGACGGACCAACAATAAAAGCTAAGTCGGTTTTGGGTTTATGAATCCAGGGCTGTGTCATCTGTAATTTCATTTACAATATTAATTCCCTGATGAAAAGCTTCTTCAAAAATCGAAATTCCCGATAAATCACTGTGTGCGAAATAGATCTTATTCTGAATGTTTTGTCTGGCTTGTTTTTTGGCTTCTCCAAAAATAAAACCCGGCGCAGGCGAAATCATTCCGTGACCCAAAAGAAACACTTCGATGTCTTCTGTACATTCTTCAATATCCTTATGCGCTACTTTTAAATCGTTCAGGACAAACTGTTTCCAGTATTCTTTATCTTTTTTATAAAGCTCTTTTCTCGTTTTCTTTAAATCGGCAGACGAAAAACTATAATAATACGTAATCACTTTTTTGTCCTGAACCTGATTGAGTGTCTGATGCTGATCGTAAACATAACCCAAACCTTTTGCATCATAAATAACATTGTCCCAGGAAAGCGGAAAACTAAAATTATCCGCTAAATCATTCACTACTAAAGTTGCCAAAAGCCAGGGTGTATAATGAAACTCTTTGGTAAATACTTTTCTGTCTTTAATCAGATACTGATTTACAAACTGCGGAGAAGCCATGATGACTTTATCTGCAATTATTTCAACCGACGTTTTATTGACATCATCAAATGCTTTTGCGATTACTTTATTGTTTTCTACTTTGACATCATAAACCAAATGATTTTTGAGCGTTTTGTCTTTGCTGTATTTTTTCAGATGACTGGCTAAACGTGAATTTCCTTCCGGCCAGGTTAAAACACTGTCATGTTTTTCAGGAGTACAATCTTGTTTCCTTCCGGCAAAATAATGAATTCCCGCCCAGGCCGAAACATAATCGATTCCTAAACCAAAATCGTCTTTACAGCAATAATCGATATAATTAAACAAAGGTACAGACGTAAAATGATTATCCCTGAACCACTGTTTCATAGTGATTTTATCCAGAGCTCTAGTATCTGAATCTGATGAAGAAAGATAAAGTGGAATATCAAACAGATATTTCTGGTCTTTACCTTTGGCAGTTCTAAAAACATCCATTTTTTTGAAGAATGTATCAAACTCCAAATCGTCTGAAATCAAATTTCCTTCTTTTGGAACGACACCTTCCTGCCAGTTATTCTTGTAAAACAAGCGTTCGTTGGGCGCAAAAGTCAGCTGTAATTCATCAAAAACAGGAAATCCTTTTTCGTCATAACCCAAAATTATCTTTTCTTCTTCCAGAAAATGCAGCAGCTCTTTGTCCTGAAAATTAGGCAACGGCAGATAATGTGCTCCCAAAGGATATTTAGAATATTTGTTTTCTCCGTTGGAAGAATTTCCGCCCAAATGATTTTCTAATTCTACCATCAAAAAATCGGAAATTCCTTTTTTATGAAACTGGCGTGCGGCACTCAAACCTGAAATTCCGCCGCCAACAATCAAATATGGAATTTGGATTTGTTTCACCGGTTTAGGAAAATCTTTAATCCATAAACGATGTCCAAGCAGATGTTTTGTACCCGATAGACGAATCATCAACACCGCAATTTTATCCGAACAAAACTGCAGAAACGGAACCGCGATTAAAGCCGCTCCCACTACTTTTATAAAACTCCTTCTGGATTTATTGCAGTTTTCCCCACTCTTCATCAAAATAGCGTACTAAAATCTGGTTGTCTAAACGATTGATTTCTATTTGGTTCGAAATCATATCATTTGTAAAATAATTAAAACGATCGAACTGATAATTGTAAAATTTCAATCCGTCAGCTTTTCGGTTTATCGTATTAAAAGTGGTTCCGAAACCATTGATCGCAATGGTATATCCCCATTCTCCAAACGACGGAACATACGCATGATACGCATCAACCTGCGGAAAAACCTGCATTACCGTTTTATTGATACACCAAAACGATTTCGGTGCAAAATAAGGCGAAGTCGTTTGTATCACCACCGCCGCATCTGGTTTTAAAATGGTTTTAATAGTTTGATAAAAATTAAGCGAATACAATTTCCCCAGACTATAATTGGACGGATCCGGAAAATCGATTATTGCCACATCGTATTTTTCTTTGTTGTTTTTTGCCCAAATATAAGCATCGGTATTGATGACCGTAACTTTAGGGCTATTCAACGAATTCTGATTAAAATTCGTCAATACCGAATTGGTTTTGAACAGCTTTGTCATTCCTTCGTCCAGATCGACCAAAGTTACTTTCTTTACGTCTTTGTATTTTAGGATTTCACGAACGGCAAGTCCGTCTCCTCCTCCTAAAACCAAAACATTTTCGACACTTTCTGCCATCGACATCGCGGGATGAACTAAAGCCTCGTGATAACGATATTCGTCAGCAGAACTAAATTGCAGATTATTATTCAAATAAAGCCTGTAATCGCTCTTATTATGCGTTAAAACGATACGCTGGTATGGCGTCGAATTCGTATAAATGATATTTTCTCCATACAATTTCCCTTCTGAATAGGCGAGAATATCATTCGAAAAAATAAAAACAGCCAGTAACAGCATAAAAGAAAAAACAGCTTTTGCCCTTAATAAAGAGGGTTTCTTTAATTCTCTTTTTAACAAAAAACACAAGGCAATAGCAATACTTACATTGATCATTCCGAAGAAAAGAGAGGTTCCCATAATACCCAATTTTGGCACTAAAACCAACGGAAATAAAATAGAAGCCAGAAGCGCTCCGATATAATCAAAAGTAAAAACATTCGAAACCAAGTCTTTAAACTCGACTCTGTCTTTTAAAATATTCATTAAGAGCGGAATCTCCAATCCGACCAAAAATCCGGTTACGAAAACAAATAAATATAAAATGAACTGAAAAGAACCTACATTTTCAAAAAGCAGAAACAGCACTACCGAGCTTAAACCGCCTATAAGGCCCACCAGAATCTCGATTTCTACAAAAGTGTTGAGCAGGTTTTTATGAAAAAACTTTGAAAAAAAAGAACCTATACCCATCGAAAACAGGTACACACCAATAATAAATGAAAATTGTTTTACTGAATCGCCTAATAAATAACTTGCCAGAGTTCCTGCAACCAACTCGTAAATAAGTCCACAGGTAGCAATTATAAATACGGCAAAGAGTAAAAGAAACTCAAACCTGAAAAACTTATTACCCATGAATTGCGGCACTAACAATCATCGAGATTCCGATGATAAATGCTGCTAAAACAATCGCAACAGCAACATTATTTTTTTCTGTAACTTCTTTCCAGGTGTTTTCCGGTGTTATTTTTTCGATAATAAAATAGGCGAATAACAAAATGATAATTCCTAACAAAGAAAAAATAATCGAATTAACAATTGGCTGGGTATGTATTAGTTCCATATAATTAAGTATTTATTTGTGGTAAAAACGATTTATTGATGAGTGGCTGCTTCCTGCACCTTTGTAGTTTTCTGTTCTTTCGCAATCGCAGATTCTATTTCCTGCCATTGTAAAATAAAGGTAAACGCCAAAACAAAACAGACCCAGTAACAGGGCTGTGGCATTATTACGTATAAAATCTGAAATTTTTTTCATAACTTTTTATTCGCTGTAACGAGAATAGGAACTGTCTGCCCATCTCTCTTTTTCAAGATTATAACTAAAATAGCGTATGATCAGATAAATGATTATCATACCTAAAATAACAAACCATGCATTTCGGCTCGATGGTTCATTCCAGACCACATTTACCCGCATTTCGCCATTGGTATGATCTTCCGGCGCTTTCATCGGACTTATTAAAAGATGGTATTTTCCCTCTTTTACACCACAGATATTAAATTCCTCAGACGTACTGCCTTCTGTCCAGTTTTCGCCGTCAGTATAACCGTGGTAATATTCGATATCTTTATTGGCGTAAATTTCGTCGCCCGTATTTTCATTTACCAGCGCAATATTAAGATTGGCCCACGAATTGTCGACATCTGTAGACACCTTAATGGTTATGGGTGCCGAACCTCCTTTTAAAACAAAAGCATCGGTGGTAATCTCTTTATTGTCAAACTCGCTAAATGATATAGTTTTCGAAAAAACAGTCTGCTCAAACTGATCTTTATAAATATACCAGTTGGTCGTAATAATCAATAAGGCGGTAAAACAAAAAATTACGGCAAGGTCCCTAAGGTTAAATTCTTCCGGCTGAATAAGGTTTACTCCGTGCTGATAGGGCAGTGTAATGTTTTTAAAAGCCTTTTTGATTTCTTTCTTTTTAATGTATTCTCCATAAAAAGCCGTTTCGACTCCCTTCACTCTTTCAACAGAAATCATATAAGGCGGTCTGATATATTCTACTACAGGAATTACTAAATTCTGCGGCAGTTCGAAATCAAAAAAACCTTCTGCATTAATTATAACGGTATTAGAATACTCAAAAATACTATAATCCAGGTTATCATATTCTAAAACAGAAGGATTCGACTTTACATTAAAAGTCTCTTCCATTTCGGTCAATAAAATCCAGTGTCCCTGAGAAAGCGAAAGATAAAGAAACTCTTTCTTATCATTTTGAAGTATATACTCCGTCCATCGATAGTCCGGATGAACTTTTTTAGCCAATATGCCGGTAACAGTATATTCGCTTCCTTTGAGGAATCCAACATCGCCAACCTCTAAAGGCCGACTGTCTATTTCGCCTTTATACTGCGATTTTCTGCGAAAACTTCCTTCCTTATCACGGGCATACAGACTGTGACAATTAGGACAAACAAAATTGACCACTTCAAAACCAACCTCTAATTCGGTTTCTATATTACAATCGTAACAAGGAATTTTCATGCTCTATCGGTTAATTTCAAAATCTTTAATTATTTCTGCTTCAAAATAGGCAACGTAATCGGCCATAACTCCACGTACTTTTTGCGAATTATCCTGAAGGTAATTACATAAATATACATCGAGTGTAAGCTGATGGTATTCAGGCCAGGTGTGTATACAAATATGTGATTCTTTTAGGCAGTACGAAATGGTAAAACTGTCATTGTCAAAATCGTGCACCACGGCCCCTACTTTTTCAAGTTCGTATTTTTCTAAAATGGAATTTGTAACGGCAACAAAACCACTGCTATTGGTAAGCTTCGAAATTTCGCTGACCTGTAAAGTAACCAGTTTATGCAATCCTGGCGAATAAGGAGGTAAATCCATTACATTATTAAAATTGACAAGTGCCAAATATATAATATTTCCGGAACAAAATATTGAGGGAAACCGTATTTTGAATATAACTTTTCAGAACTATATGTTTATGATTTTTTCTTTTTTGAAGGAACAGAAGTCTTGTTTTTGTAAATTTGACTCTTCGAGAATAATTATAAACCGTATCTTACAAAAAACAGCTTGTTTTTTACCAAAATTTATTTTTCTCTAAAATTTTTAAATACCTTTGATGTATGAGCACAACATCCAGACCATATCATATAGGGCGAAAAATAAGCCGTATTCGTGAACTTAGAGACATGAAGCAAGAAGCATTGGCACAGGCTTTAGGAACCAATCAGCAGACCATTTCGGCTATGGAAAACAGCGAAACCATAGACGAAGAAAAACTCAAAGAAGTGGCAAAAGTTCTTGGAATGACTGTTGAAGCCATTAAAAACTTTTCGGAAGAAGCCGTAATCAATTACTTTAATAATATTTACGATAATGCTGCTTTTAATAAACATTACAATGAATGCACTTTCAATCCTTTAGACAAAGTTGTGGAGCTTTATGAACGATTAGTTCAGGCCGAGAAGGATAAAAATGAATATTTGGAGAAATTACTGAAAGGGAAGTAAAAAACTTTTTTAAAATATAATTATCTAGGAAAGAGGCTGTCAAAGGATAGCCTCCTTGCATAAAATAAAGATACTATGACAAACCCCAGAGTGGGTACAATCTTTATAGAATTTCAATACGAAAATGATAAAAAGCTCCAGAGGAGCGACATATTTTTTGCAATTTAAACTATATGTCACTCCTCTGGAGCTTTATTGGAAACATTTACCGTTTTCTATAAATATGGTGCTTCTCCGAAGCTTACAAAAAATGAGCTGCCTTTTTGAGACAGCTTTTTTTGTTTCTAACAGAAAGCCTGTTGCATTCGTAATTCATAATTACGTTCGATCTCTTTTATTTCTTCTTCTGTCAGTACAGAAAACTCTTTTTCAATAGCTCTTTTTGAAAATTTCCCATTATTTTGTTCTAAAAAACGAATCAATAACGCCACAGTTTTGTCCGGCATTTGAAATTCATCATCCAGATAACGTTTCATTTCATCATATTTTTGAAGATAAGTCACTTCTTGCGGAATAACATTTTCAATGGTATCGTTTACACAATCATACAAAAACTCAGCTTGTTTTGTAGCATCAAAATAGCGATAAAAATCGATTGTTTCATTTAAGACTTCTACATTGTTCGATTTTGTTTTTTCCCATTCGATAAAATCAAGTAACGGATGCGAATACGATTCTAATACATTTCTATAATCATCAATATGATTTAAGATAGAAGCAGATACAGGAAAAATAATCCCCTGATTTGTAAATTTCATTTTAGATAAAATATGATGAATTATATATCGATGAATTCTTCCGTTCCCATCTACATATGGATGAATAAATACAAAACCAAAGGCAATTAATGAGGCAGACAGAACAGGGTCAAAATCAGAATCTTTAAGTTTTTTGTAAGTCTCAATCAAGCCATTGATCAATTTTTCAATATCTTCTTTTTTCGCCGAAATATGTTCTGGTATTGGTTCGCCCGTTGTACGATCATGTTCACCTACAAAACCACCTTCTTTCCTAAAACCCATTTCTATAAAACGGCTGTTTTCAATTACAATTTGCTGTAATCTTAAAAGTTCTTCCTTATCTAAAGATTTTGAACCTGCCTGACCAATTGCTTTTCCCCAGCGAACAGCCCGATTTACTGTAGGATTTTCTCCTTCGATGGAAAATGAAGCTTTTGAATCTTTTAGCAGTAAAAAGGCCGATGCTCTTTGTAAAACATCTTTATGAAAAGCTTTTAAATAAGTATCTTTTTTTTGAGAAAGGTTTTCTGCAATATATTTTTTTAGTTTGTCTGTTTTAAAAATCAGCGGACAAAAATCTACGGTTCCTGGTAAATTATTTTTAATTCGATGGCGGCTGGAATTAACAAAAGTTGATAACCCAAACTGGACATCTTCATTTAACAACGGAATAAAATTTTTGATTGTCAAATCTGGAATGTCTAGTTTTTCCTGCATTAACCATTCATATAAAAACCATATTTTTCTGCTGTATTGTCCCGTTGGTTCTAAAAGAACTAAAGCTGTTATTTCTTCTTTGGAAATTTTCTCAAATAATTTTTTAAAGAATAATAGATTTATGCCTTCATACTTTAACGCAAAAACAATATGCTTATACAAAGTATCCTCAAAACTGTTTCTGGAAGAAAATACTCTCCAATCATTTGTTTCATAAGCCCTTCTTTTAGAACTAATAATTGCTATTTTAATAGATATAGGCATATCTAATTTAAGTCCTTCTATAATTGCTGAATAGCCAGCTAATTTGCCTTCTTCAGGAGCTTTAAGTCCGTTAAATACATTAACTAAGAGTGAAAAACTACTATTATTCATACAATTTTAAAAAAAATAATTAACTCAAATATAGTGGAAAAACAAGTACAACTACGGAAAAAAAGGTATTATATTTAATTGTTTTGGAAAAATAGGTAATTAAAATATAAACCAATCGCTAAAATCATAGCCAAAGAATAATATGCAGACTTATGTTTTGCTTAGAGGTATCAAAAAGTTCAGCGATTTAACTTTAAACTCATCCAAACATCTCCACCTCTAGCCAAAAGAGTTACATGGGATTTTCCGTCAACAGTATTGTAAAAAATAAATTCTTGTTTTGCCATCTTAAAAAGAAGTTTTTTACATTAAGATTATCACAACAAACAAAAAGTTGGTAATTAGAGAAAGTTAATAAAAAAAAACCTCGAAATATACATTTCGAGGTTTGATATTATTTTAAATTAAAACTTGCAGAAAGGAAGGGATTCGAACCCTCGATACAGTTACCCATATACTAGCTTTCCAGGCTAGCTCCTTAAACCACTCGGACACCTTTCTATTTTCGGTTTGCAAAGAACACAAAAAAAAACGAGTCCACAAAGTAATTTTTAAGATTCGTTAATGCTTTTGCTAAATTCTTCCATAAATAACTGAACTGCTTTCTTTTGATAACTCCCAATGGTAAGCATAAATGAGTCTCTTTTGGTTACTACACCTGTAATTTGAATGGCTTTAAGACTATGTTCCCAGCCTTTTAAAGCCTTTTCGGCCACAATGGTTGCCCAGTCACTGTTTTCTACCATTTGCAGTAAGGCATTAATCGAATTTAACTCTATAGAAATCTTCGGTTTCATATGATGTTTTACAAACAATATTTCGACATATTCTCTCGAATTTGATCCTTTTCCCGGAAGAATCAACGGCACTTCTTCTATTTTCTTAAAAGGTATTTTTTCTAAAGAAGCCAAAGGATGTGTTTTAGCGACCGCCATTACCATGTTTGAAGTAAACAAAGGCACTTTTTGAATTGGAGGACCAATTTCATGCGACGAAATAACTAATACCAAATCTAGTTCATTGTTAATCAGTTTTTGTTCCAAAGATTCTGTTGTACCATAATCTACTATAATTCTTAAATTCTGATATTGTTTAGCAAAAGCATTCACAACCGGCAGCACCAGCAGTCCAAAAATGTAGGTTACACCTATTCGCAGTTCACCGCCAATCATTTCGTTTAAATCTTCGATTGCCTGTTTGCCGTTTGCTACATTTTCTACCACTTTTTTGGCATGAATTAAAAAAACAGAACCTGCCTCTGTAAGCTGTACTTTTTTCCCGATTCGCTTAAACAAGGGCATGCCGAGTTCTTCTTCCAGTTTTTTTATCTGCTGCGAAAGTCCCGACTGCGTCACAAAACAAAGTTCCGCTGCTTTGGTAAAGTGCAAAACCTCAGCTGTTTTAATAAAATATTCCAGTTGATAGATTTCCATATTAATAAGTTTTACTACTTGTTATCAGTAAAATTATTAATTTTTCTAATGAAATCATAATCCCGACCTTTGTATCAAATAATTTAAGATCATGTTTAAAGCCTTAAAATCTAAAAATTTCAAGTTGTTCTTTTACGGACAATCCGTTTCTGTTATTGGTACCTGGATGCAGAAAACCGCTGTAAGCTGGATGGTTTACAGCATCACCGGTTCTGTTTTCTTATTAGGACTGGCAACCTTTTTAAGCATGATTCCATCTTTGTTTCTGGCACCTTTGGCCGGAAGTATTATTGGCCGTTACGACAGACACCGTGCTATACTTCTTTTACAGTCTTTGGCAATGCTTCAGGCAGGAACATTAGCTTTGCTGATTTATCTCAAAATATACAATATCAACTTCATTTTAGCATTAAGTTTAATTCAGGGAATCATCAATGCTTTTGATATGACCTGCCGCCAGACCATGATGATTGACATTGTCGACAATAAAGAAGATCTTCCAAATGCCGTAGCACTGAACTCTACCATGAACAATTTTGCCCGAATTGCAGGTCCTGCCCTTGCCGGGATTATTCTGCACCAATACGGAGAAGATATTTGTTTTATAGGGAATTTTGTGAGTTATGTTCCGGTTTTAATTTCATTGATGCTGATGAAAATTACACCCCATATTAAAGCCGAAAACAAACTCAATATGCTCGAAGATCTTCTGGAAGGGCTGGATTATGTAAAAAAAGAAACCGAAATGGCCAGAATGCTCTTAATGCTTACCTGCAGCAGTTTGTTCGTGATTTCTTTTAATACTTTGATGCCCGTGTTTGCCAAAGATATTTTTAGCGGTAATGCCGAAACGTTCAGCTGGTTTGAAAGTGCCGCCGGAATTGGTTCTGTTTTATCTGCCGTTTATCTGGCCAATTTAAAATCGGCTGAAAATATGGGAAAACTGATGATCGCGGCCAGTTTACTACTCGGATTCAGTATTATCATTCTGGCCGTATCCAGTAGTATAACAATCGCTCTGATCTGTATGACTTTAAGCGGCATCGGCATGATGGGACAAACCTCATCGATCAATATTTATATTCAGACCCACAGTATTGTGAGTATGCGCTCCAGAAGTATCAGTTATTTTATGATGGCGTATCAGGGAATGATTCCTGTGGGAAGTTTAATTATTGGTTATGTTTCTCATTCCCTTGGCGTTAGAACTACTGTTGCGCTTCAGGGCGTTATTTGTATTCTTTCGGTTATTGTGTACACGTATTATAAAAAACATAAATCAGCAGAAGAATTAGAAACCTGTCCGGTGCACTATAAAAACTGATTTTTTCGGATTTCACTTTTCCGGACCTGGTCAAAACAGCGTATTCAAAAAACTAAGAAAATTATCATAATTTTTTATTAATGACTTTGGCTTTTACTTCCAAAATGGATAGATTTGAGAAACAATCATTAAATATAAACCGTTATGAAAATTCAGATCAACACCGACAAACACATCGAAGGACATCAAAGATTAGAACACTATTTTTCTGAAGAATTAGAAAAAGGTTTAGCCCGTTTTGAAGACAAAATTACTCGTATCGAAGTACATTTTGGAGATGAAAATGGCGAAAAATTCAGCCTGAATGATAAAAAATGCGTTCTTGAAATCCGTCCGGTAAAATTACAGCCTATTACCGTAACCGAACATGCTGAAACTCTTGAAAAAGCTTTTAACGGTGCTTTGAGTAAAGCAAAAAAATCACTTACTACCGCTTTTGAGAAACTAAAAGCCTATTAATTTTTAAACCATAAAAGATATATAAGTTCATAATAGCAAAGCTAAAAAAACAGAACTTAATCCTTCTATATTTTAAAACCATATACGTTACATAAGTCTTTATTTAAGAAAGCCCAAAAGCAAAGCTTAAATTACTTAATGTAACCTATATGGTTTTATTATTTTCTCTCTGTATTTCTTTACGATTTTGGAAGCGGAGCCCCTACAGCAATATCACAGCGGTGCCCCGGCTGTCCGTGCGGAGGGTTCATTCCTTCGGCAACTGTTTTATTGGTTTCGGTACTCAGTAAAGCCGGAACCGGATTGGCGGCAGGCGGAGGCGTAACCGTAAAATTTTGTGTTGCGGTTCCGCTTTGTGCTGTTGTTGAAGCTGCTGCAGTAGTTTTAGCCGCTGGCGAGTTTAAAGGCGCTCCAACCGGAATATCACATCTGTGGCCTGGCTGTCCATGAGGCGGATTCATTCCCTTTGCCACTTTCACGGGTGATGCTGTGGTTGTGGTTACTACATTTTTCTGTCCGGAATTTACCTGAACCGTTTGCGGCTGAGAAGCCTGTACCTGTTGGGTTGGTACCGAGTTCAAAGGGGCTCCCACAGCAATATCACAACGGTGTCCCGGCTGTCCGTGTGCGGGATTCAAACCTTTGTTGTCGCTTAAAACAGTATTAGGATTTGAAGGAGAAGCCTGAGGCTGCTGTACTACCGAATTGGTTTTGGCAGTGTCTTTCATCAAACCTAATTTGACCAATTCAGAAGCAGGTGTGCTTTCCTGCGGTTCCAGTTCCTTTTTGCAGGAAACAAAAAGCAGGGATGTTACAGCAAGTGAGCTTATAAAGATTTTAGGGTTCATACGTGTGGTATTTTAAAAACTCTCAAATATACTTGTTTTTTCAAACTTAACCCTATACAAAATGTAAGATAATTTAAGTTTAACTTTGGTTTGCTTTTCCTTTCTGTAAAGAGCAATCCTGGCAACCGCCAGATTCCTTTCTGCTTCTTCCCGAATAATCCTGTGCTTAAAAAAAATTAATACCTTTAAACTCAAATACAATATCTCATGAAAAAAACACTTTTACTTTTTTTATTTGTGGTTTCTTTTGCCAATGCTCAAACCGACAAAGACAAAATCAACCAAACCCTTGATGCCTGGCATAAAGCAGCCGGCGAAGTTAAATTTGATGCCTATTTTAATGTTCTGGCCGAAGATGCCGTTTATATTGGAACAGATGCTGCCGAAAACTGGACCAAAAAAGAATTTGCAATTTGGGCAAAACCCTTTTTTGACAAAGGCACTACCTGGAATTTTAAAGCGCTTGAACGCCACATCTTTTTTGATAAATCCGGAAAACTGGCCTGGTTTGATGAGTTATTAGATACTCAAATGAAAATCTGCCGTGGATCAGGAGTTTTAATCAAAATAGGAAAAGAATGGAAAATCCAGCATTACGTTCTGTCAATGACCATTCCTAATGACGAAGTAGAGGCGGTAACCAAATTAAAAGCTCCTATTGAAGACGCTTTGATTGCGAAGCTTCAAAAAAAATAAACATTTTTCAGCTTTATTCTTATAAACATAACTTTTCCAGCACCTAATACGTTAAAATATCAATTTAATTTTAATGTAATTAATAAAATTAGGCGTAAATTAGGGGATCAAAATAAAATAGTCTTAAAAAAATAGGGTGTATTTTACAAAATTGTTCAAAATAAAAATACACCCACTATTTTAACAGCCCTTAAAATCAAAATATTTAATTTTTTATAACTTTGACCCCAAAAAAAATAGGGTTCAATTAAGTATTTTAAAAATGAAAATAGAAAAACGCTGGATTATCTCCTTCCTTATGATAAGTGTTGTTTGTACGATAGGTGCATTTTGGCCAACAGTTACAGAAAATAAATATGTTTTATCAGAATTTGGGACTACAGACCATATTGTACCAGCCGATGTTGCCTGGATGCTTACTTCAAGTTGTTTAGTATTGATTATGACTCCGGGATTATCTTTTTTTTACGGAGGAATGGTAGGCCGTAAAAATGTAATCTCAACCATGCTGCAGAGTTTTATCTGTCTGGGAGTTGTAACTCTTTTATGGGTAGTAGTCGCTTTTAGTCTTGCTTTTGGCGAACCTGTTGGTTTTGGATCCGGAGACCATTTTTACAGCTTTTTTGGAAATCCCGCTACTTTTGCCTTTATGGATTATGTAGGTGTTCTGCCTCATAAACAGCTCGCTACCACTATTCCGTTTATGCTTTTTGCTTTGTTTCAGATGAAATTTGCTATTATCTGCCCGGCTATTATTACCGGTTCTTTTGCAGAACGTGTTCGTTTTATCTCTTACTTAGTGTTTATCAGCTTATTTACGATTTTTATATATGCGCCTTTGTGTCACGCTGTATGGTATCCAACAGGTGTTTTAGGAAGCTATTTTGGTGTTAAGGATTTTGCCGGAGGAACGGTTGTACACATGAGTTCCGGTTTTGCCGCTTTAGCCGGGGTTTTAGTTTTAGGAAAAAGGAAAAACAGCCAGCACATTCCAACCAATATTCCGTTTGTGTTATTAGGAACCGGAATGTTATGGTTTGGATGGTTTGGTTTCAACGCCGGATCTGCACTGGCTGCCAACGGAACAGCAGCAATGGCTTTTGCCACGACAACAACCTCATCTGCAGCTGCTATGTTAACATGGATTTTCTTTGACAGAATGAACGGAAGAAAAGTTTCGGCATTAGGAGCCTGTATCGGAGCCGTTGTGGGATTAGTAGCTATTACGCCAGCCGCAGGATTTGTTTCAGTACCGGAAAGTATGTTTTTTGGTTTTGTAACTGCACTGGTTTCAAACTCGGCCGTAAACTGTCGTTTTTCTAAAAAGTTTGATGACACATTAGATGTTTTTGCCTGTCATGGTGTAGGCGGAATCATGGGAATGATCTTAACCGCTATTTTTGCCCATGGCGAAAATGCGAGTCTGTTACATGGCGGATGGAATATTTTTGGCCACCATATGATGGCATTGGTTCTCGTTTCTGTATTCACTTTCTTTGGAGCTTATTTCTTATTCAAAGTAACCAACTTTATTATTCCGTTACGAGTTTCAGAAGAATCAGAACACATGGGACTGGATTTATCACAGCACGATGAAACGCTTGATCCAAAATTAAAAGCTATTACAGAACCACATTACGGTTAAAAAAAATATTTCTTTCCGCCGCGAATTCACAAATTATTCTAAAAATAAAATTTGTGAATTCGCGGCGGAAAACTTTTAAAGCTAATTCCGCTATTTTCATTCGTTTATATTCCTTAATTTTGCCGAAAATTTTTGAAAAGTGGGAAGTAAAAACAAACTTAAGAGATTCAGAGAAAATGAAACGTTTCAAAACGTTTTCCAGCCAACCAGAGAAGAAGTGGTAGGCGATTTAATGCCTTTAAAAGGAAAATGGAACTCCGATTTCTTTAAAAATGACAATCCTCTGATTTTAGAATTAGGATGCGGGAAAGGTGAATATTCAGTTGGACTGGCAGAAAGATATCCCGACAAAAATTTTATCGGAATTGACATTAAAGGTGCCCGTTTCTGGCGTGGTGCCAAAACCGCTGTTGAAAACGGACTTCATAATGTTGCTTTCGTTCGTACCCAGATCGAACTTATTAACCATATTTTTGCCGAAGGCGAAGTAGACGAAATCTGGATTACTTTTCCGGATCCGCAGATCAAATACAAAAGAACCAAACACAGAATGACCAACTCTGAGTTTTTGAAACTGTATAAAAAAATCCTTAAAAAAGATGGTGTTGTAAACCTCAAAACCGACAGTGAGTTTATGCACGGTTATACTCTTGGATTACTTCACGGAGAGGGTCACGAAGTATTATATGCCAATCATAATGTTTATAAAAATGAAGGAAGTCCTGAAGTGGTAACTTCTATCCAGACATTTTATGAAAAACAATATTTAGAAATTAACAAGGCAATTACGTATATTCGTTTCAAAATTAAAGACTAATTTAATTTTGAAAATAGTATCTATCTTGTAACCGATTCAATAACGTAATGGCATTATTCACTCCATTTATTTCAGGTTTTATAGCCGCAGCAATTGGGATTATTCCACCGGGATTAATCAACATGACAGCAGCCAAAATAAACCTGAAAGAAGGGAAAAAGAATGCTCTCTGGTTTGTAATTGGTGCCGTTTTGGTGATCTTTTTTCAGGTTTATGTTGCGGTTTTGTTTGCCCGTGTCATTGACAACCGCCCTGATGTGGTAACGCTTTTACGCGAAGTAGGCTTTGTGATTTTCTCAATCCTTACGGTTTACTTTTTATTTATCGCCAAGGAACCTAAAACCAAGAAAAAATCAAAAATTAAAAAAAGCAGCGGTAAAAGCCGTTTTTTTCTGGGCATGCTGCTTTCGGGTTTAAACTTTTTCCCTATTCCGTATTATGTCGTGGTAAGCGTAACACTCGCATCTTACCATCTTTTTGTATTTGAAAACACTATTATTTTCACTTTTGTTTTAGGATCCATATTGGGCTCTTTTGCCATTTTGTACAGCTATATTGCTTTCTTTGGCAAGATTGAAAAGAAAACCGATTACCTGATGCGAAACATGAACATGATTATAGGCAGTATTACCGGTTTAGTCGCTATAGCTACCCTTTTTAATATTTTAAATTATTATTTCGGATAAAATTCTGCCAAATAAACAGTACTTTTAAAATCCTTCTAATCCTTACATTCTGAAAGCTTTCAGGAATAACAAAATAATTTATGGCTGAGGAAAATTTTTTCGAAAGAGTGTATGCGGTTGCCAGACAAATTCCGTACGGAAAAGTAACTTCTTATGGCGCAATTGCAAAAGCACTGGGTACCGCCCGTTCTGCCCGAATGGTAGGCTGGGCAATGAATGCCTGCCATAACATGGACGATGTTCCGGCACACAGGGTTGTCAATCAAAAAGGACTTTTAACCGGAAAACATCATTTTGACGGAACCAATTTAATGCAGCAGCTTTTAGAAAGTGAAGGTATTGAAGTAGTCGATAACCAAATTGTCGATTTTGAAAAACACTTTTGGAAACCGGAAGTACAAGGTTAAACTTCCTCCTTACAAGCCATACAAGTTCCTTTCAAACGGACTTAATCATACTGAGCAAACTTTTTCAAAGTTCACCAATTACAATTAAAATACATTCTTTTTTAATGACCTTATATCGCTTACCTTGTTCATTTTAAATCAAACAAATTACAAAACTGGTTTTACCCTCATCGGTCTGATAGCTTAAATAACCGCCATGGGCTTCGATGATGTTTTTAGAAAGTGTTAATCCAATTCCGGCACCGTCTTTTCTGGTAGTAAAAAAAGGAAGAAATACTTTGTCCTGAATTTCAGGATCGATTCCTTTTCCGTTATCCGAAATGACAATAAAAAAACGATTGTTTTCGGTATAACTTGACACATACATTTTCTTTTCCTTTTTCTCTTTCAAAGCGTGTATACTATTGGTAATTAAATTAATAATTACCTGCTCCATCTGATTTTTATCAATCAGTATCGAACGGGAACTGTGGTTCTCGTTTATGAGTTCGATATTTTCGGCTTTTAAAATCGGATTCATGATTCGGAGACAGTCTTCGAATAGAGCATTAACAGGTGTCATCTGCCTGGTTGGCGTAGGCAGCATGGCCAGTTTACGGTAATTCTCAACAAAAACCTGCAAATGGTCGCTGCGGTTTATAATGGTCGAAATACTGCTTTTAATATCCTCAAAATCGTCTGCTTCCAGATTTTCCTGATCTACTATATGAAGCAGGTTCTGGGAAAGCGCCCGAATAGGTGTTAACGAATTCATTAATTCATGAGAAATAATTTTCATCAGATTAATCCAGGCTTCTTTTTCTTTTTTCTCAATCACACGCTGAATACTATCCAGCAGAATAATAAAATATTCTTTGTTGTAAGTCTGGGTTCTGGATGTCTGAAGCATAAAAGTCTGCAGGTCCTGTTCTTCTATTTTTATGGAAACCGCCGATTTTAGTTCGCTGAAATCTGTTTTTTCAATTTCCGAACAAAGAGAAGGAAGATAGTTTTTAAGATATTTCCAATGACTTACTTTAGGTACTTTAAACAATTCTGAAAAACAATCATTCATTAAAAAAACATCCCAGTCTTCGTTTTCTTTTGCCAGTATTAAAGCCGCCGTATCAATAGTATTTAAAAGCGAACGATAAATCAGTTCTTTTGAAGTCTGCTCCTGCTGCTGCACTTTTAAAGTTTCGTAAAGCAGATACAAACTTTCAAAATTATCTTTTTTATGCTCTTCCGGGAAATGGGTCGAAAAATCATTGTTCAGGATGGAAAGCAGTGTCCGGTCATAAAACTGAAGCTGGTTTTTGACATACAAATACATTTCGGCCAGCATTAAAAATGCAAAAAATCCAACCAAAAGAGCATTATAATAAAACATTTTAAAGATCAGAAAAAAAGAAAAGAAAAAGAGTGCCATGACAAACAAGACTCTCACAAAAAATGCATTATAAAATTTCCAGTTCTTCATTTAGTATTTTTTAACCATTAAGAGCCCATGAAGCAGATAAAAAATCAATTCTTAATTCTTAATTCTTAATTCTTAATTCTTAATTCTTTAAATCATATTTTTCAATTCTTCTATACAAGGCTGCTCTTGAAAGACCTAATTCTTCGGCAGTCTTAGAGATATTCCCGTGATGCTTAAACAGCGCTTTTTCAATAGCCGTTTTCTCCATTTCAGATAACGGATTTTCATCATTTTCCTGTATCTCTTCAAAATCCAGTATGTCCAGATCAGTCACCGAAATGGTTTTATTTTCGGCCAGAATCAGAGCGCGTTCAATTTTATTTTCCATTTCCCGCACATTTCCTTTCCATGGATATCTTTCTAAATAAGGCGCCGCAATGTTATCAAAGTGCCAGTCTTCCTGATTGTACTTTTCGGCCACATTTTCTAATATAAAATTCGCCATCGGAACAATATCTTCTTTTCGTTCCCGCAGCGGCGGCAGGTATATTTCCATGGTATTAATACGGTACAACAAGTCCTCACGGAATGTTTTGCTTTTTACCTCTGCTTTTATATCATTATTAGTCGCCGAAATGATTCTTACATTCAGCGGCCTCGCCTTACTTTCACCCAGACGGGTCACCGTTTTGGTTTGTAAAACATGCAATAATTTAGACTGCAGATGAAGCGGGATATTACCAATTTCATCCAAAAAAATAGTCCCGTTCTGTGCCCTTTCAAATCTTCCCGGTGTATCGGTTTTAGCATCTGTAAAAGCTCCTTTGGCATATCCAAAAAGTTCACTTTCAAATAAATTATCACTCAGCGAACCTAAATCAACATGTATAAAAGGCTGGTCCTTTCGTTCTGAATTCTGATGAATAAATTCGGCAAAAACATATTTTCCGGTTCCGTTTTCCCCTAAAATCAAAACGTTTGCATCGGTTCTGGCTACTTTTTCGGCTACGGCATACGCCTGTTTTATTTTCGGGGAATTCCCAACAAAATAACGTTTCTCTATTTTTTCTGTTACTGTTTTTTTACTGTTTTTTCGGCTTTCGGTAACCGCCTTATCGATCGTTTCCAGTAATTTTTCGTTATGCCACGGTTTTAAAACATAATCAAAAGCCCCTATTTTAATACCTTCAACAGCCGTTTCAATTTTCCCAAAAGCGGTCATTAAAATTACAATCGTGTTGGGCGAAAGTGTTTTAATTTCTTTCAGCCAGTGAATACCCTCCCGTCCGTCTTCAAAACCAATTCGGTAATTCATATCCAGCAGGACCACATTAATGTCATTTTCGTTCAAAACAGAAATGATTTTTTTGGGACTATTGGTCGTAAAAATCGTTTCAAAATGTTTTTTGAGAATCATTTTTGCCGAAAAAAGAATTTCTTCCTGATCGTCTACAACTAATATCTGGGCTTGTTTTTTTCTCATGCTGTATTTTTTTGTTCGGTTTCGAACGGTCAACTGTTCATTATCGAACACTCTTTTTGGGAATGATTTTTAAAGCTTCTTTAAAATCAGTGCTTTACAAAAAATAAATTTTATGGCACAGTATTTACCTATTGATTATCAGTAAATTATTTAAAAATGGACAAGGTAATTCCTCGTAAAAATAGAAAATTTAGATATCTCACAATAGCAATTGGAGTTTTTTTAGTTTTGGCCGTAATTCTCTTCTTTTCTTTCAATTCAAAAAGAAGTTTAAATGTAAAAGCCGAAGAGCTGACTGTTCAGACAGTCGAAAAAGCTTTTTTTGAGGATTTTGTAGTTTTTCAGGCCAAAGTTGAACCTTTAAACGTCATGCTGGTAAATGTTACAGAAGGAGGATCTGTAAAAGAGATTTTTGTCGAAAACGGCGCCACCGTTACCAAAGACCAGCCGCTTGCCCGTTTGTACAACCCAAATACCGAATTGAGTTACTTAACTCAGGAAACCGCTATTATTGAGCAGATCAACAACCTGAATACGGGAAAACTAAACATTCGGAATCAGGAATTAAACCTAACCAAGGATCTGGTTTTAATAGAACACGACTACAATGACGCCAAAAGACTATACGACGTTAATGCCAAATTGTTTGCGAAAGATGTAATCTCAAAAAACGACTGGAATACTTTTAAAGAAAGCCTTCGTTTTCAGGAAGAACGTAAAAAAACCATTCAGCAGAGCATTCAAAAAGAAAAACAGTCCAATCAGGTACAGATCGCCCAGATCAACCGTTCGATCCAGACTATGGAAAAAAGCCTTGATATTTTAAGAAACAACAAAAAGAACTTTTTGATCACAGCCCCGGAATCCGGCCGACTGACTTCTTTTGAACCTGTATTGGGAAAAACATTTCAGGCCGGAGAGAGCATCGGAAAAATCGACTCTAAACAAGGTTATAAACTAACAGCCGAAGTAGACGAGTTTTATCTTGAAAAACTTCGTGAAGGTTTAAAAGGTCAGGTAGAATTTAAAGGAAAAAATCTTGAAGTTATCGTAACCAAAGTAATTCCGGAAGTTAAAAGTGGTCATTTTACGGTAGAACTGGCTTTTGCTTCTAAAGAAAACATTGCTTTACAGGATGGTTTGAGTTTTGGAGTGAAACTTATTTTATCTGAAAAGAATAAAATACTGGTAATCTCAAAAGGAATCTTCAGCCAGGAAACAGCCGGAAAATGGATCTTTGTAGTAAAAGGAAATAAAGCAGAAAGAAGAAATATAAAACTGGGAAGAGAAAACCCTTCTTATTTTGAAGTTCTCGACGGACTAAAGGAAGGCGAGTCAGTAATAACCTCATCCTATTCTGATTATAAAGACATTGAAGAACTTTCGATACAGGCACAGTGATTAGTTTCAGTGCTCAGTCTCAGTTTTCAGTCTCAGTTTTCAGTCTCAGTTTACAAAAAAAATAAAAACATCAATCATCAATCAAAAAACGCAATTAATAACTAATCTTTAAAAATATGATAACGATACAAAACCTAACCAAAGTATTTAGAACAGAAGAAGTTGAAACAGCTGCTTTAAGTGGTATTAACCTAGAAATCAAAAAAGGAGATTTCCTTACAATCATGGGGCCTTCGGGCTGCGGGAAATCGACTTTACTGAATATAATTGGTCTTCTGGACAGTGCGAGTGACGGAAGTTACAAACTATTAGATCAGGAAATGATTGGTCTAAAAGAAAAAGGAAGAGCCGCTGTCCGTAAGGAAAACATCGGTTTTATTTTTCAGAACTTTAACCTTATCGACGAACTTTCTGTTTATGACAATATTGAACTTCCTCTTTTATACAACAATGTAAAAGCAGCCGACCGAAAACAAAAAATAGAAGCCATTGCCGAGAAATTAAATATCTCTCACCGACTGAAACATTTTCCACAGCAGCTTTCGGGCGGACAGCAGCAAAGGGTTGCTGTGGCAAGGGCGTTGGTCAACGATCCTAAAATTATCCTGGCTGATGAGCCAACAGGAAACCTGGACAGTAAAAACGGTAATGAGGTAATGGAACTTTTAACTGACCTGCACGCAAAAGGTGCTACGATTTTGATGGTTACCCACTCTGATTATGATGCGTCTTTTTCGCAAAAAACCATTCATATGAAAGACGGTGTAATATTCTCTGAAAAACTAAATCAGAGAAATGTTGATGTATTTATGGACGCTAAATAATTCGAAAATGATAAAATTTGTTATTACTGCAATCTTAGTCCTGGTGGGATTTGTCTGCAAAATTTTTACTCTTCTTTAAGGGCAGAACAGCCTTTAGGCCCAAAAATAACTAACACAATTATAAAACATTTACCATGATTTTTAACTGGTTTAAAATATTTATTTATCATTTAAGACAAAGCAAATTGTTTTCGTTTTTAAATGTCCTGGGATTAAGTATTGGAATTTCGGGAGTCATTTTTGCCATTTTGTACTGGAACAATGAGCATGCTTACGATCAATGGAACCCTGAAAAGGAAAACGTATATCAGGTACTGAACGGAATAGGCAGAACGGGCGATATCTGGACTACAAGTTCCATTCCGTTTGGACAGACCTGTAAAGCCAGCATTCCCGAAATTGAGCAGATCTGCTTTTTTAACGACTGGTATAATGAGGCGGTTATAAAATATAAAAACAAAAAAGTAATTGATAAAAAGATAACAGTCACAGACAACAACTTTTTTGATTTTTATCCATTTCCCATCATAAAAGGATCCAAAAAAGATATTCTAAAAGAAAAAAACAGTGCCGCTATCTCTGAAGAACAGGCCAGACTGCTTTTTAATGATGAAGATCCGATAGGAAAATCTATTCGCTACGACGACAAACCTTATACTGTAAAAGCGGTTTATCGTATCGTAAAACCGTCTTCTATTGAACCTAATTATGTTTTTGGCGGTATTTTACGCGAAAATGACATGAACAGCTGGGGAAATTTCAGTTATGGTTTTATGATTAAAATCAAAAAAAATGCTGATCCTGCTGTGGTATTAAAGAAAATGCATAATGTAAATTTTGTAAACCGTACTTTAAAAGACGCTAAAGAAAGCGGACAGACTGTTGAACAGTACATCAAAGAAAACGGTGAAATCAAAATCTATCTGGATCAGTTAAAAACCTTACACCTGCATGGTACAAAATCATCAGGATCTGCCACTCCGGAAGGAAAAGGCAACTTAAAACTTCTTTACATCATGGGAGGTTTGTCTCTCCTGATTCTGGTTTTATCATTGGTCAATTATATCAACCTGGCGACAGCTTCTGCCATAAAACGCGCCAAAGAAGTCGGGGTTCGCAAAATTGTGGGAGCCTCAAAAAAACAAATTACGACACAGTTTATTTTTGAAACGGCCATCATTGTAACTCTTTCTATTTTATTTGCTCTGGCGATTGTAGAACTTTCCCTTCCGTATTATAATTCTTTTTTAAGAAAGAACTTGACTATGAATGGCAGTGAATTTTACCTGCAGCTCATTTTGATTTTTGGATTAGTAATCATTCTTGCGGGTATATTTCCTGCCATTTATATCTCAAATTTTGAAACTTTAAAAGTTTTGAAAGGTAATTTCTCCCGAAGCAAAAGCGGGATCTGGATTCGAAATTCGATGCTTATTTTTCAGTTTGGCATTGCTGCCTTTTTCATCATCGGAGCTTTAATTGTAAATTCTCAGGTAGATTATATGATGAACAAAGACCTTGGTTTCAACGGCGACCAGGTAATCCGAATTCCTTTTAACTATCAGGATTATGCCAAAAAAGGGCAAAAATACCAGACTGCCAAACAGGAAATCCTGAAAATATCCGGTGTTCAGGAGGTTTCTACTTTTGCCGGTACTTTTGGAAACAGTACCAACTCCAGTTCCGGTTTTACACATAACGGCGTTTTTGTTCAGCCCCGAAATGTTGAAATGGACTTTGGTTTTCTGGAAATGATGAAAATCAAGATTGTTGAAGGACGTGATTTATCACCAAAATTTGCTTCTGATACCATTGACAACTGGCTTATAAATGAAACCCTGGCGAAACAGCTCGGACTGAAAAAACCTTTAAATACGGTTATTCTATCGGGTTGGGGAAATGACAAAGGAAGCATGAAATTTAAAGTAGTAGGAGTTGTAAAAGATTTTCATATTACCGGACTTCAGAATAAAGTCCCGCCAATGGTTTTTATCAATATGAAAACTTTGAAATGGAACAATTTTCAGAACGTATATGTAAAAGTTTCTACCGATAATTTATCTGAAATTCTTGGAAAATTAAAAACTTACTGGGAAGCTAACGTCAATCCTGATTATCCTTTTGACTATGAATTTGTTAACAAAGGTTTTGCTAAAACCTATGAAGAGCAGGTAAAACAAAAGAACCTGTTTTTTATCCTGAATTTAGTGGTGATCATCATTGCCATCTTCGGATTGTTTGCTTTGGCATCATTTTCGATGGAAAGAAGACTGAAAGAAATTGCGATTAGAAAAACACTGGGAGCAGAAACTGATATTTTACTGAAAGAGTTATCGAAACAATATATCATTTTCTGTATGATGGGATTTGTAATTGGCATTGTTCCGGCTTATATTTTGCTGCAAAAGTGGCTGGAGGATTTTGCTTTCAGAATCAATATTTCTTTCGTTCCGTTTAGTATTGCCCTGGTTTCACTTTTAGTCCTTACTTTAATAATTGTATTGGCAAAAGCCTATCAGGTTACCAAAATAGATGTTTTGAAATATTTAAAATACGAATAACTTGTAGGCCATTTTTTTAAAAACCCTCGTTAGAAATCAAAATCTAACGAGGGTTTCTTTTTATTTTAAAGCAACAGAATCTGAATAAAGCAGTTTATCGAGATGTTTGTCCCGGTCGTACACATCAGGATAAAAACCAATTTCGCCCTGATCATTAACCCAGGCAGTAAAATAACCTATGTAAATTGGGATTTTCTTTTTGAGCATACACGTAGTTTCTTTTTCACCGCTCATTGCATTGTTAATTTTATCTGCCGGCCAGTCAGGATCATCTCTTAATATATCCAGAGCAAGCTGTTTAGCTTCTTTTACGTTAATACAGCCGTGACTGAAAATACGGTTTTCAAAATCAAACAAACTTTTGGCCGGTGTATCGTGCAGGTAAATGTCATTAGGATTTGGGAACATAAATTTTACTAGTCCTAAAGAGTTCTGCGGTCCCGGTTTTTGCCGTACATGTCCGCCGTTCCATTCCATATTATTTTCGGCCAGATAATTTTTATCGGCAGCCATTTTTAATTTCAGCTCATTTTGAATGATGCTTGAAGGCACATACCAGTACGGACTGAAAACGATACGATCAATATTTCCGCTGAAAATTACGGTTTCGGTCATTCGGGTTCCCACAAAAACGTCTGAAACCAAATCATACTTGCCATTTTTAACATAAACCAGTCTGAACGACGGAATATTAACCATTACATATTCATCTGCTTTGGCTAATTTGGTCGGAATCCAGCGGCATCGTTCCATATTCAGCATAATGGTCCGAATCCTGTTTCCTATAGGTTCGTTCATCTGATCGATTTGTTCTTTTGTAAAAGTATAATTCAGTTTGAGTCCGTATCGTTTTTTATACCTCAAAACAGCATCCATCATTTCCTGATCATAATACTTACTTTTAGAATCTTCTTTTAAATCACCTGTTACAAATAAACGTTCCCTGATCTGCAGGATCACTTTTCCGCTGTCTAAAGGTTTTATCTCTTTAAAAGCAGCGGCATCAATCTCTATTTTTTTCCAAAGTCCGTTTTTCTCAATAGTGCGGTATTTTTTTAAAACCTCCTGAAGTTTGTAATACTGGTCAAAAAGCAGATCATCGTCTTTATTCAGACGATTGGGATCCACCATAAGCGAATCCAGAATCCTGTCGTACGAAACCGTTTTGGCCGGCAGATACCAGCCTATTTTTTTGAGCACCTGAGGATCAAATCCGGAATACACGTTGCTGGCATAAAAAATATACATGTTCGACAATAAAAGTTCGGTATCCAGATCGGATAGTTTCGCTGCGGCCGTCTCATTAAAAATATCGTCTACCAGGTTCATATACGGCATTTCGGCATTGATGCCCTGTTCTTCCAGAAGGTTGGCTTTATGATACAGCAAAGCACCAAATTCACTGATACTTTTATCATCATGCCAAATCATAGTATACCCCTTACTTTTATAAAGTTCTTCTACATCTTTCTGATATTTTTTCAGTTTGGGATATTTTTTATAGAAATTAGTAATCGAAACGGCATCCAGCCTGCCTAAAACAAGAATGTCGCTGGCTGTAAAAACGTTTTCAGATTCTTTGATTTCGGTTTTCGGTTTCGGAGTACTGCCTGCTGTATGATAGGAAAACATTAAAAAACTACCAGCAAGAATTACAGCTAAAAAAGTAAAATTTCGCATATTTTTAAGTTTTAAGTTTTGAAACAAAAATTATTTTAAAAAATATCGAAAACTCATAGAGAGGCCTCAAAAATAAGTTTTCATACTTTTTTGTACTTTATTGGAAATCTTAGATTTAAGGCACTCAAATTTAATCAAGATAAATGACAATTCTTACATTTTGAGCAGTAATTTTCAGTGGTTTTATATTACGTCTGTATTGCCGGAAAAAGAGTGACGAATAAAATCGGAAATAGTATATTCTGATTTTAAGACTCTAAAAAAGCCGTATTTATCATTTTGAGTAATCTTAATATCAATAAATACAATTTAAAAGGGTTTGAATCCGAACTTTATCTGTTATCTTTGCAGTCTGAAATCAGTTTAAATTAAGACAGAAATTTCAAACTGTTTTTTTCCATACATAATAGCGTATAAAATGAAATTAGATAGAAAAGAAATCCTTAAAGCTCTGGAAACAATTACCATAGCCGGAGAAGGAAAAAACATGGTTGAAAGCGGTGCGGTGGCTAACGTACTTACTTTTGGTGATGAAGTGGTGGTCGATTTAGTATTGCATACACCAGCCATGCATATCAAAAAAAGAGCAGAAGACGATATTAAAAAAACGATCCACGAGTTAATATCAGCCGATGCCAAAATTAAAGTAAATATTAAAGTTGAAACTCCGGAGAAAGCCGAAATTAAAGGACGCGCTATTCCCGGAATTAAAAATATCATTGCAGTTGCTTCCGGAAAAGGAGGAGTTGGAAAATCAACTGTTACAGCAAATCTTGCCGTTACACTTGCCAAAATGGGCTTTAAAGTAGGGGTTTTGGATGCCGATGTTTACGGACCTTCGATGCCTATTATGTTTGACGTTGAAAACGAAAAACCGGTTTCGATAACCGTTGACGGAAAATCAAAAATGAAACCAATTGAAAGCTATGAAATTAAGATGCTTTCTATTGGATTTTTTACAGCGCCAAGCCAGGCTGTTATCTGGAGAGGACCAATGGCCGCAAAAGCCCTGAACCAGATGATCTTTGATGCCGATTGGGGAGAACTGGATTTCATGTTGCTGGATTTACCTCCGGGAACAGGAGACATTCACCTTTCGATCATGCAGTCTTTACCAATTACAGGAGCAGTTGTCGTAAGTACGCCGCAGGCAGTAGCTCTTGCCGATGCCAAAAAAGGGGTTTCGATGTTCATGCAGGACAATATCAATGTACCTGTTTTAGGAATTATCGAAAACATGGCGTATTTTACACCAGAAGAATTACCAAATAATAAATATTACATTTTTGGTCAGGAAGGTGCTAAAAACCTTGCTGAAGACTTAAATGTTCCGTTCCTTGGAGAAGTTCCAATTGTACAGTCTATTCGCGAAGCAGGAGATTACGGACGTCCGGCTGCTTTACAGACCGCATCGCCAATTGAAACTGTTTTTGAAGAAATTACCCGAAATGTAGTGCAGGAAGTCGTAAACAGAAACGAAAGTCTTCCGGCTACCGAAGCCATCAAAATTACAACCATGGCCGGCTGCTCTGCCGTTAAGAAAAACTAATTCGATAATTGAGATAATGAGATCATTAGACAATTTTACAGAATTTTCTAATTGGCACATTTTCTAATTGATACATTAATATTATGACAACAGAAGAATTAACAAATAATGTTTTACTGGCCTTAGACGAGATCAGGCCATTCTTAAAATCTGACGGAGGTGATATTACACTAATCTCTATAGATGACGATAAACATGTAAAAGTTCGTCTTGAAGGTGCCTGTATCAGCTGCAGTGTAAACCAGATGACGCTTAAAGCAGGTGTAGAAACTACTATTAAAAAGTATGCGCCGCAGATTGAAACTGTGGTAAACATAATGTAATAAAAACGAAGCATTTGTTATTCTTTTTTGTTTGTTACAATTAACAAGAATAATAAGTCTTCAATCGATTGCTTTCATAATACCGCAATAAAACCATTGCATTATTCTCCTTTTTTGAGGATTTGATAAAAAACAATACAAAGATTTAAGAGTTTTAGTTCGGTGATTGTTACATTTTTAACTTAAATTTGTGACATAACCCTAAATCTTAAATTTATGAAGAAGTTTTACACTCTATTTATGTTATTGTTTATTGCAGCGGGGAGTTATGCGCAAAGTAAAACAGTTGTTGTTGACAAGGCTTGGGTAAATGAATCTGAGGAATGGTCAGATTTTAATTATTCAGGGAAAATTGTGTTTTCAATTAACCCGAATGATACACCAGGAACTTTAAGTATTGGAAATTATGATTTCCTGTATGATTTTGTAGAAGGACGAGGAAAATTTTCAAGCAAAGCCACTTATAGTACCGCTCAGTTTTTAAATCCGAGAAAAGTTTCTGCAACAACAGACAAACAAGGAGTTTTGAACTCTACATATGAAGGCACATTGATTTTTCAGTCTGATAAAGATTATTATTCAGTAGTTGCAGTTGTTACTATTTTAGAAAAAAGCGACAGCATCCTGGGTATTAAAATGCGACTTAAAGAAAGTAACAGAAAGGAATACGCTTTTAGTACAAAACCTACAAGTTAATATGAATACAGGATTTTTTCACGTTATAAAATCCTACCAATAAATTCCAACAATTAAAAATGGATGTATTAATCAAGATTAAAGATCGAGAAGGAGTTATACACGAATTACAGGCTCCAACTGATATGGCAATGAACATAATGGAGTTATGCAAAGCATACGAACTTCCTGTTGAAGGAACCTGTGGAGGAATGGCCATGTGTGCTTCCTGCCAGTGTTACGTTTTAAACGATGTTGCATTACCTGAAATGGGAGATGATGAAGAAGCCATGTTATCTGAAGCATTTTATGTGAAATCAAATAGCCGTTTAGGCTGCCAGATCCCAATTACTGAAGAGTTGGAAGGACTGGAGCTGGAACTGGCACCGGAATATTAAAATAAAAAAGCGGGAATTTTAGAATTCCCGCTTTTTTTATGCCTATACAACCTACTCCTGAATACCAGCCGGATCAAAAGGTTCAAATTCTCTTTCTGAAAAGGCTTCTGTCAAAATTCCTGACGAACACAACCAGGTAATACTTTCTTCCAGTGAATTTCCTGTTTTATAAATCATTTCACTGTACCGGGGCAGCACATAATACTGATTTTCGAAAAGGATAATCTCATCACCATCAAACGTATCGCCAATTCTAATGGAATGCAGAACCTGCTCTTTGGTCAGAACTTCTTTTCCTTCATCCCAAAACCAATACTCGCTTATACGTTTTCTCCATTCATCAAGCGTAAGTATGATGGTTTCAGGAAGAAATATACGCACATAAGTACCTCCAAGAATTCCGCTTCCGTATTGTAAAACGTATTCTTTATAGTCCTCATCAAAAACAATATTTAATGTTTTCTCGCAGGCCTGAATATCTTCTTCATCAGCTGTAAACAGATCCGTTTTATTGGTGTTGTAGTTCGGGATGATTTTATAAGTATCGAAATTCATTTCGTTTTGTCTTTTTAATAATGGAAATTCTTTAGCAGCTGTAAATCAAATTTCATATTCAATTTCGCCAATGTATAGTAAATTAAAATTGGGGTTTTTCACCGAAACAGGCTTATTAATCTGATTTTTTGAAATAAAAACAACTGTATTAATATCTTCTGTTTTCTGATTTAGAGCAATCAATTTTTCTTTTGCCTGTACTATCCATTTGGAAGCATACGAATACTTAAGGAACTTTTCTTCAAATATAGCCGCTGTCTCTTCAAATCCGCTTTCCATAAAATCATGATCTACATGATTTCTATCCTGCGATTTTGCAAATTCAGAGAGATACTTCCCTTCTATATCCTCTTCATCATAATAAGATTCATCTTCGCCTATAAAATCAAAATAGTCGTCTTCTGATTTAAATTTTCCGAACCAAAAATGGCAGATCTCTGTTCTCATTTAAAATAGTACTTTAGAATTAAAACAAAAATATTATTTATGGAATACATCCGCTAAAACATTTACCATAAACAATCCTTTATATTAACTCCTCTATATTATCTGCTATTTTTTCTACTATCCCTGTTTCATGGCTCCAGAAATAAATAATTTCGCTTAATTTTTTGCTTCCTTTTTCATTGAGAAGAACCAATTGATCTCCGCATCCATTTCCTGCAATAGCGATGGCATTGAAAGGGAAATTACTCCATTCCCTTGCCAGTTTAGTTTCCAGGATAATATGATTACAGGTCCTGCTTATTCTTTTTCTGTCACTTTTATCAAAAAAAGGATAAAGCTGCCAATCATCGTCATCGGTCTCCAATTCACCTCCATTCTCTTCAAGCATTTTTTGCTTAAACAAATGAGGAAATTCAACTTCCAGCTCATTTTCCGTTTCAACTATATACTTCATATCAAGTGGGAATGCCATATCTAAAAAATTATTCTTACTCCAAAATTAAGCGATAATACATAATCTAAACAAAATCAAAAATTTATAAAAAAACCGTAATCACATAAACTGTAACTACGGTTTTCTTTTATAACAATTTTCTTTACTCTCTGCTTATACTAAACCGGCCTGAATCAAATATTCAGCGATTTGGATCGTGTTTGTTGCAGCACCTTTTCTCAGGTTATCAGCTACAATCCACATGTTTAAAGTATTTGGCTGGCTTTCGTCACGACGGATTCTTCCAACAAATACATCATTTTTACCTTCAGCATATAATGGCATTGGGTAAGTAAAAGTATCTAAATTATCCTGCACCACTACTCCATCTGTATTATGCAGAATTTCGCGTACTTCATTTACATCAAAATCATTAGTAAATTCAACGTTTACAGCTTCACTATGTCCGCCCACAACCGGTACACGAACTGCGGTAGCCGTAACTCTGATGGTGTTATCGCCTAATATTTTCTGAGTTTCACGAACTAATTTCATTTCTTCTTTAGTGTACCCGTTTGCTTCAAAACTGTCACAATGCGGAATAGCATTTCTGTGAATTGGGTATTTGTAAGCCATATCACCCTGTACTCCTGCATACTCGTTTTCCAATTGTTTTACCGCTTTTACTCCTGTTCCGGTAATCGACTGGTAAGTAGAAACAATAATTCTCTGAATGTTGTATTTTTTATGCAAAGGTGCCAAGGCTAATACCATTTGAATAGTAGAGCAGTTTGGATTGGCAATAATTTTATCTTCTTTGGTTAATACAGAAGCATTGATTTCCGGAACTACTAATTTCTTAGTCGGATCCATTCTCCAGGCCGAGGAGTTGTCAATAACCGTTGTTCCGGCTGCTGCAAATTTTGGAGCCCACTCTAATGAAGTATCTCCTCCGGCAGAGAAAACAGCAATATCCGCTTTCATATCTACAGCTGTCTGCAATCCTACTACTTTATATTTGGTTCCTTTGTATTCAATTTCTTTTCCTACTGATCTTTCTGAAGCAACAGGAATTAATTCTGTAACCGGAAAATTTCTTTCCGCTAAAACTTTAAGCATTACTTCGCCAACCATTCCGGTAGCACCTACAACTGCAATTCTCATTTTTATATTTTTAATATCAATTAATCTAATTTTACCCTGCAAAAATAACTATAATAAAACTGAAAACAAGGCTCTTCACAAAAAATAACAAAATGTTATAAAATAAACATTTTGTAAAAAAAACCGCCTCTTTAGAAGGCGGTTAAATTAGACTTAGTGTAGCGGTATTGTATTTTTATTTATTTTTCAATAAATCTCTAATCTGTGTCAATAATTCTTCCTGTGTTGGCCCTGCAGGAGCTGCTGGTGCTGGTGCTTCTTTCTTTTTAAGTCTGTTTATTCCTTTAATAATTAAGAATAAAACAAAAGCAACAATAAGAAAGTTAATTACGGCCGAGAGAAACAAACCATATTTAACTCCTCCAAAAGCAACAAGATCCTGAATTGTTTCCAGATGAGCCGCTTCTAATGCCGGTTTTAATATCAAGGGGGTAATGACATCATCAATTAACGAACCCACTATTTTATTAAAGGCTGCTCCAATGATTACACCGACAGCCAGATCAATTACGTTGCCTTTTGTTGCAAATTCCTTAAACTCCGAAAAAAATCCCATAATTGTTGTTTTTAGTTATATTAATTTCAATATCGAAAATACGTAATTTTATTGAAAGTTTTTTATCCTATCTAAAAAATACCCTTTTCACTCTTTGGGAAATACTCGTCATTATTTCATACGGAATTGTTTTAAGGGCTTCGGCCATTTCAATAACAGTAGGGCTTTCGCCGAAAATAATAACCGAATCACCTTCTTTACAGTCAATATCGCTTACGTCGACCATCAGCATATCCATACAGACACTTCCTGTAATATAGGCTTTTTGGTTTTTAATGGTTACAAACCCCACCTGATTGCCCCATAATCTCGAAATTCCGTCAGCATAACCAATAGGAATGGTCGCAATCTTAGTTTCTTTTTCGGCCATAAACCGGCGTCCGTACCCAACACTGTCACCAGCAGGAATCGTTCGTACCTGAGAAATAATCGATTTTAAAGTCCCTACATTTTCCAGATATTTCTGCTCCAAAGGATCGTTGGAAACGCCATACAAACCAATTCCCAATCGTACCATATTGTATTGTGCATTTGGAAAATTACTGATTCCGGATGTATTTAAAATATGACGAATTGGGGTAATATTCAGTTCTGACATTAATTTAGAAGACAGTTTTTCGAACAAACTGATCTGTTTTGCCGCAAAATCAAAATGTTTCGGGTCGTCGCTGGTGGCCAGATGCGACAAAATACTCTGAACACGCACGGTTGAGTTTCCTTTTAAAGTCGCAATCAGTTCATCGATTGTATTGTCTTCAAAACCTAAGCGGTGCATTCCGGTATCGATTTTTATATGGATTGGAAAATCTTTTAAGTTCTTTTCTCTGGCTATTTTCAAAAAGGCATTTAGTCCTTTTAAACTGTAAATTTCCGGTTCCAGTTTATACTGAATAATCGAAGGAAAGCTGGTCGATTCCGGGTTCAAAACCATAATAGGCAGTTTGATTCCGCCATTTTTAAGCGAAATGCCTTCGTCGGCAAAAGCCACACCTAAATAATTAACCTTGTTGTGTTCCAGTAATTTGGCAATCTCAAGTCCGCCGTTTCCATAACCAAACGCTTTCACCATGACCATAATCTTTACGTCCGGCCCCAGCTTTGTTTTAAAGTAATTAAAATTATGGCTTATCGCATCTAAATTAATTTCTAAAACAGTCTCATGTGTTTTCTCTTCCAGAAGCGATACAATTTCCTCAAACCGGAAAGATCTTGCCCCTTTGATCAGAATGGTTTCGTTATTGAAATTCAGGCTTTCAGCAGCCTCTATAAAATCGGCTGTATTTGAAAACATTGTGCTGTTTGGAAATTTATCCTTAAAAGAAGAAATAACGGATCCGATACCAATGATGCGGTTGATTTTATTGTCTGAAATTAACTGTGCCACTTTCGAATACAGTTCTTCATTTGAAAATCCGCTTTGAAAAATATCTGATAAAATAACGGCTTTTGACGCATTCTTTTTCTGACTTTCCAAAAAGTCCAGTGCAATTTTTAAAGACTGAAAATCGGAGCTGTAACTGTCATCGATTAAACTGCAGTTATGAATTCCGTTTTTAACTTCCAGACGCATCTCAACCGGATACAGCAGCTGTACCCGATTCTGAATCACTTCGGCATCATAATTAAAATACAGTAAAACCAGCAGGCAGGAAATGGTATTTTCTATAGAAGCCGAATCACTGAACGGAATTTCTAAATCGAATTTCTCATTTTTATACTGATATTGGATAAAAGTCGATTCGCTTTTCACTTCTTTTTTCAGAATAAAAACATCGGCATTTGTATCTGTCAGACTCCACGAAAACAGTTTTCTGTCCTGAAGCGGGTATTGAGCACAGAAATCGGAAAGCCCCTGATCGACCCATTCGTTTTTCTGATAAATAATGACCTTTGATTGTTTGAAAAGCAATAATTTTTCTTTGATTTTCTGGGTCAGATTTTCAAATCCTTCATCGTGTGCGGAGCCAATACTGGTTAAAACCCCCATATTGGGTTTGATTATTTCTTCCAGATTCGCCATTTCATTTACGGTGGAAATTCCGGCTTCAAAAATCCCCAAATTGTGTTTTTCGTTAATTGCCATAACCGAAAGCGGAACCCCAACCTGCGAATTATAACTTTTAGGGCTTCTGATAATATTGTAATCCGGGCTCAGTAAAAAGTTAAGCCATTCCTTTACAATTGTTTTTCCGTTACTTCCGGTTAATCCAATTACGGGAAAATGAAACAGATCACGATAGTAAGCGGCCAGTTCCTGCAGTGCTTTTAAGGTATTTTGTACAACGAAAAAATGAGCCCTGCCTTTTACATTTTCGGGAATATACTGAACCACAAAATACTGAACGCCTTTTTCGATGAGTTCCGCTATATACAAATGAGCATCATTATTAACCCCGGAAAGGGCAATAAACAAGGTCGAAGGTCCGTTTTGCAGAGAACGGCTGTCTATTGAAACATGGTCAATAAAAATATCGGTGTCCGGGCCTGTCCACTCAGCATTGAAAACCGGGATAAGGCTCTTTAAATTTATGCTCATTTAGAAAATTTCTTTTTGTCAAATTTAAAAAAAGGTTTGCCAACAATTACACTGATTTATTTTAAACTGAAAAAAGGCCTCCAAGATTTTTTTTTACTGGCCGGCTGTTCAAAATAATAGCGGAGAGGAAAAGTAAATATTCAGTCCTAAAAACATTAATTGATTATATTTGTTGAATTCCCCTTAAATAAAGCGTTTTGAAAAAAATAATCTCCTTATTCTCCTATATATTCCATCCGATTTTTATATCGATGTACGCCACCTTATTTTATCTTTACTGTAAGGACGATATTTTTACAACGCAGGAAAAGTACTTTGTATTATTTCAGATTCTGGTGATTACCATTGTTGTCCCGATTCTGTTTTTTATGCTGCTTCGTTCTACTGGACATGTAAAATCGATGATGCTGCCTGAGAATTCCCAGCGCCGGATTCCATTGATCCTGCAGTGTTTTTTATATATTCTGCTGGTAAAGCGAAGCATCGTAATTGGACGCTATCCGGAACTTCATTTCTTTTTTCTGGGTGCCTTGTTCAGTACTATTCTGGCCCTCGTATTTTCGCTTTTTAAAATTAAGGCCAGTCTGCATATGACTGCCATAACCGGATTTACGATTTTTGCGATTGGTTTAAACCTTCATCTGCAGCTGCATAATCCGTATTGGGGTGCTTTTTTGATTTTAATGTCGGGAATTGTAGCTTCATCAAGATTAGAAATGGAGGCGCATACTCCTAAAGAACTGTTTATAGGGTTATTAATCGGGATTCTGCCACAGGTTTTGTTCCTGTATCTATGGTTATAATATATAGAAAATCAGGCCTGCATTTAAGGTTTTCATGGTAACACTTTCTCCGGAAAGTGTGGTAGTGCCGTCTTTAAAAAGGGAACTCAGTCCATAATAGAGATATACGTTCCAGGTATTGTAACCTGCAGAAAGATACGGGCCGTACTGTAATTTATTAATAGCATCATTATTATTAATACGATACGTATTGACACCATCATCCAGAATAGAGGTATTTGAAAACAGGTAGCTGAACTTAAATCCGGTGTAAATTCTCCAGAATTTTGTACTTTCATAAGTAGAGTTACGCCATCTGAATTCTATCGGAAGATCAACAGAATATTGTCTGTATCGGTTAGAAGCAATATCTCCGGCATCTACTACATTATAAACAACGGCTCCTTCTGCATTTTTAGAAACAGCAAAATTCTGATAGTAATTTTGGTAACTCAGCCCTAAACCTGCCGCAATAGAAACCGTACGGGTTTTATTAATGGGCATATCCCGGAGAAAACCGCCTGAAAGTCCAAGCGAAAACTTGTTCTGCTTAAATTTTTGGGGAATATCCGTAAACATATTATAGGTCACCGAAAAATAAAACTGGTCTTCCCTGTACAGCGAATCTATTTTAATTACAGGTTTTATTTCTGCCTTACTATTTTCCTGAGAAAAAGCATTCAAAAACGAAACTAAAAACAAACAGCTGAAAAGAAATCGCATATAGTGTCAGGGTTTTAAAAGGGGTTCTGTAAAACAAACGTTCAAACGGAGCGTTTTATTTCACTTACAAATATACTATAATGCCAGTTCAGGATGTGATTCGAAAGCAAATATTCTTTTTTTCATCGCGAATAATTGCTTTTACTGAACTTTTTTCAAAGAATATGCTGCAGAATTTAAAAAATGAATTTGTATTTGTACGATCTTTTATACCTTTGCCGTGTATGAAAAAGAAACAGCTCATATTAAGTTTATCATTTGCTGTAACAGTATTGTTCTCGATACTGTTTCAGTCGATACACAGTTATGAGCATATTGTAAAACAGCTTTCGGAAAAACAATGCCATCACGATTATAATGATCCCAATGGCGAAATAACACATCAGCACCACGATTACGACGTTTGTTTTGTTTGTAATTTTGCTTTGGGAAGTTATATTGTCCCTGAAAAATTTACTTTCGAATTTCATTCTTTTGACAGCTCAGTTCCTTATTTTTTACCGCTGTCAGAAAAAATATTTTCTATTTCAAGGCCTGCTTATTTATTGCGCGGACCTCCTGCCGTTATAGTTTCCTGATTATTCCGTAACCGGATCAATACCACTTTTTAAAATTTAAATTCAAAACAACATTGGGTTTCCAAATCCTGTTTTCTGTAAACAGGGTCAGAATGCTGTAGTGTTCCTTTTTGTTTTTCATTTTTAAAAGAAAAAAATCAATTTAACTATAGCATAATTTTCAAATGAAAAAATTCATAATAGCCCTTATTTTAGGGTTTTCGGGTCTGCTTTCTGCCCAAAATTCAGTTTCAGGAACCGTGACCGATAATCAAAATCAGCCTTTACCGGGCGTTTCTGTATACGCACCTGAGTTACACAAAGGAACTACAACCGATGCTAACGGAAAATACGAATTAAACAATCTTCCAAACGGGAATCTTCGTCTTTCCTTTACTTATGTGGGCTATGCTTCACAAAATAAAATGATCAGTAAATTAGTAAAACAAAATACTGTTGATGTAACCCTCGAAGAGTCTATTTTAGAAATGGACGAAGTAGTGGTTTCTACTCCGTTTAACAAACTGCAGTCACAAAACGTCATGAAAATTGAACATGAAAGTATTAAAACACTGCAGCAAAAAGGAACTTCAACTTTAATTGAAGGTCTGGCAACCATTCCCGGAGTGGCACAGATTTCGACGGGAACTTCTATAGGAAAACCAGTAATCCGCGGACTTAGCGGAAACCGTGTTCTGGTATATTCTCAGGGTGTTCGTATCGAAAACCAGCAGTTTGGAGACGAGCACGGTTTAGGTTTAAACGATGCCGGAATTGAAAGTGTCGAGGTAATTAAAGGACCTGCATCGCTTTTATATGGCTCTGATGCCTTAGGAGGGGTTTTATATTTTAATCCGGAAAAATTTGCCGATGCCGGTACTTTTAAAGCAAATTTCAGTCAAAAATACTTTACAAATACAGAAGGAAGCAACTCTTCTATTGGCTTAAAAACGTCTACCGACAACTGGAAATTCCTGGCCCGCGGAAGCTACAATACACATTCTGATTACAAGATTTCAGGCGGTGACCGCGTGACCAATTCGCGTTACAATGAAACCGATTTTAAAACGGGAATCGGCTACAGCAATTCAAGTTTTTCAAGTGTTTTAAGATACAATTATAATAAACTGGATATTGGAATTCCGGAAGACGGAATTGCAGAACAATCTTCCAGCAAGGACACTCAGTTTCCAAGACAGGGGATTTTTAATCATTTACTGAGTTTAAACAATGTTATTTTCTTTGAAAACTCCAAATTAGATGTTGATCTGGGTTATATTTCCAATGACCGAAGTGAGTTTGAAGACAGCAGCGAAGCTTCTCTTCATATGAAACTGAATACGTTCAATTATAATGCAAAATACCATTTCCCAAAATTCGGAAAAATCGAAACTATTTTGGGAGTTCAGGGAATGCATCAGACAAACAAAAATTCGGGAGAAGAGTATTTAATTCCGGATGCGACAACCAACGATTTTGGTGTTTTTGGAACAGCCAATTACGAATGGGACAACAGCGTTATTCAGGCCGGGCTACGTTTTGACAACCGAAACATCACTTCTATAGCACACGGAACAGAAGGTGAAGAAGGTTATTTTCAGGCTTTAGACCGTTCTTTTGACAGCTTTAATGCTTCTTTAGGTTACAAAACAAAATTAGCTGAACCTTTGACACTTCGTCTAAATGTTGCGACAGGATTTAGAGCACCAAACTTAGCAGAGCTGACTTCAAACGGTGTTCACGAAGGAACCAACCGATATGAAATTGGAAATGCTAATTTAAAAACAGAACAAAACGTTCAGACGGATTTAAACTTAGAGTATAAAAACTCGCATTTTGAGTTTTTCGTAAACGGATTTTACAATCACGTAAATAACTACATCTATACTTCGCCAACAGGTGAAACCCTTGATGATAATGCTGTTTTTGCTTATGTTCAGGACAATGCTAAATTATACGGCGGAGAAGCTGGTTTTCACTTTCACCCGCATCCTTTAGACTGGTTACACTTTGAAACCAGTTTTGAAACTGTAACCGGTAAAAAAGACAACAACGATTACCTGCCTTTAATTCCTGCCAATAACTGGAACAATACCATCAGAACTGAATTCAATATCAAAAACTGGTTAAGCGAAGGATTTGCCTCTTTAAATGTTTCCTCAACTTTCGATCAGGATAATGTAAGCGGTTTTGAAACAGCTTCCAAAGGATATACTCTGGTAAATTTAGGTTTTGGAGGAACAGTAAAACTTGGAAAAACAGCTTTTGATGTGAACCTGAACGGAAACAATTTGTTTGACAAAAAATATATTGCACACCTTTCCCGATTAAAAACAGACGGTATTCCGAATATTGGACGAAATATTGTGCTGGGAGTGAATTTTAACCTGTAACATATTTAAACCATATAAGTCAAATAAGGAAACTTACATCGTAAACTTATTTAACTTATATGGTTTTGTTTTTTAAACAACGGCTTCAAAAGTTAAATAAAATGAAAAGTTTTTCTTACTTTATTTTTTAAAACAAAAAAGACTATTTTTGTTAGAATCGTTAAACAAAAACTATGAAAAAAACATTTCTTCTAATGGCAATTACAACTGCAGGAATTTCATTTGCACAAAATAAAATTCAATATCCCCAAACCAAAAAAGGTGAAACAGTCGACGTGTATTTTGATACAAAAGTAAGCGATCCGTACCGCTGGCTGGAAGACGATAAATCTGCTGAAACCGGAGCCTGGGTAAAAGCTGAAAACGAAGTAACCTACGGGTATTTAGATAAAATTCCGTTTCGTGAAGAACTGAAAAAACGAATGGAAAAACTTTGGAACTACGAAAAAATAGGAGCTCCTTTTAAGGAAGGAAAATTTACCTACTATTCTAAAAACAACGGGCTTCAAAACCAGTCTGTGGTGTACAGAAAAGACCAGAATGGCAAAGAAGAGGTTTTTCTTGATCCTAATACGTTCTCTAAAGACGGAACTACTTCACTTGGAGGATTAGATTTTTCTAAAGACGGAAGCAAAGCCGCTTATTCTATCTCTGAAGGAGGAAGCGACTGGAGAAAAGTCATCATTATTGATGCCGTAACTAAAAAAGTACTGGAAGATACGCTGGTTGATGTAAAATTCAGCGGTATTTCATGGCATGGAAATGAAGGTTTCTATTATTCAAGCTACGACAAACCAAAAGGAAGTGAATTATCTGCTAAAACAGATCAGCACAAATTGTATTTCCATAAACTGGGAACTTCTCAAAAAGATGACAAGGTAATTTTTGGTGCCGACCAAAAAAGAAGGTATGTGGGAGGTTATGTAACCGAAGACAATCATTATTTAGTAATCACGGCTGCTAACTCAACCTATGGAAATGAGTTATACATTAAAGATTTAACAAAACCGGACAGTCCGGTCATAACGATTGTGGATAATTTTAATACAGACAATTCAATTATTGAAAACGAAGGAACAAAATTATTTATACATACTGATTATAACGCCCCTAACGGCCGAGTAGTTACGGTAGATTTCAGTAGTCCGAAACAGGAAAACTGGAAAGATTTTATCAAAGAAACCGAGAATGTTTTATCTCCGTCAACAGGAGGCGGATATTTCTTTGCCAATTATACCAAAGATGCGGTTTCATTGGTTTTACAATACGATTACAATGGCAAATTAGTCCGTGAAATCAAACTTCCAGCCGTTGGAACTGCCGGCGGATTTGGCGCTAAAAAAGAAGAAAAGATTTTGTATTACAGCTTTAACAATTATACAACTCCGGGAACCATTTTTTCTTTTGAACCAAAATCCGGTAAATCAGAAGTGTATCAAAAACCAAAAGTGGATTTCAAAAGCGAAGATTACGAGTCTAAACAAGTTTTTTATACGTCAAAAGACGGCACAAAAGTTCCTATGATTATTACCTATAAAAAGGGAACAAAATTAGAGGGAAAAAACCCGACTATTCTTTATGGATACGGCGGATTCAATATCAGTTTAACTCCTAGTTTCAGTATTGCCAATGCGGTATGGATGGAAAATGGAGGTGTGTATGCTGTTGCCAACTTGAGAGGCGGTGGTGAATATGGTAAAAAATGGCATGATGCGGGAACAAAACTGCAAAAACAAAATGTATTTGATGATTTTATCGCTGCTGCAGAATATCTGATTGCCCAAAAATATACCTCATCTGATTATCTGGCAATCCGCGGAGGATCTAACGGAGGTTTATTAGTAGGTGCGACCATGACACAACGCCCTGATTTAATGAAAGTGGCCCTGCCTGCGGTTGGGGTTATGGACATGCTTCGTTACCACACTTTTACAGCAGGTGCGGGCTGGGCTTACGATTACGGAACGGCTCAGGACAGTAAAGAAATGTTTGAATACCTAAAAGGATATTCTCCTGTTCAAAACGTTAAAAAAGGCACTCACTATCCGGCCACTATGGTAACGACCGGAGATCATGACGACCGTGTAGTTCCGGCTCACAGCTTTAAATTTGCAGCCGAATTACAGGACAAACAAACCGGAGATAACCCTGTTTTAATCAGAATTGATGTAAAAGCGGGTCACGGAGCAGGAAAATCTGTTGCGGCAAGCATTCAGGAAAATGTAGACATCCAGGCTTTCACACTTTACAATATGGGTTTTAAAGCTCTGCCTAAGAAGTAAAACTTTAAACCTAATTTTTTTAAGCCACGAATTCACGGATTTATTTCTGAATATCGTGGCTTTCTTTTTTTGTTTCACGCAGATTTTGCAGATCTAAACTGATTTAATTTAAATCTGCATGAAATTAATTCGTACAATTCAATATAAATTTTTAAACATACAAATTAAAATAAATTCGTGAATTCGTGGCTGACTTTTTTTGTTTCACGCAGATTTTAGCAGATCTAAACTGGTTTAATTTAAATCTGCATGAAATTAATTCGTACAATTCAATATAGATTTTTTACCCATACAGATTAAAATAAATTCGTGAATTCGTGGCTGACTTTTTTTGTTTCACGTAGATTCCGCAGATTTTAGCAGATCTAAACTGGTTTAATTTAAATCTGCAAAATCTGCGTGAAATTAATTCGTACAATTCAATATAGATTTTTTAACCATTCAGATTAAAATAAATTCGTGAATTCGTGGCTGACTTTTTTTGTTTCACGCAGATT